>CAMNKG010000145.1 GCA_946542135.1 uncultured Bacteroidales bacterium | reverse complement strand
CGGTGATGCAGAGGTAGGGGTAGGACTTGTCGTCCTTCAGCATGCTGTTGTAGCGCGGCTGGTACTGCTTGATGAGGTTGTTCTCCAGCAGCAGGGCGTCGACTTCGGTGGCCACAACGGTGATGCGCAGGTCGTAGATGTTGCGTACCAGCATCTTGATTTTGGAGCTGTGGTCATCGTAGCGGTTGAAATAGGAGCTTACCCTACGTTGCAGGTTGCGGGCCTTGCCTACGTAGATGACGGTCCCTTTTTCGTCGAGGTATTGGTATACGCCGGGGGTTTCGGGGACGGTCTTGAGCTTTGTTTTGATGCGCTCGATGTTTTTATTGATGCGCTCGTCGATCACTTTTCAACTCTTTCTACTTTAAGGGTGATGCTGGTCAATCCGCTGATGGAGTATTTGCTGGTGCGTTGTTTGATGCTGTAGGTGTAGGTGCCTGGGCGGTTGTAGAGGCGGTAGCGGTCGATGGTGTCGCTCACGGTGCAGTAGTGGTCATAGACCTCGCCGCGCAGCTTGCCGTTGCGGTCGCGCAGCCTGATTTCGGGCATGAAGTTGTGCAATTCCATGCTGTCGACGAAATAGTTCACCACTAATGGCAAGGATTTGTAATCCAGCCGACTCGTGTCGTAGCGAAGGGTGACGCAGACACGGTAAATATGGTCGTTGTTTTCGATGGGCACGCTGAAGTTCTCGGGTTCGAAACGCATCCAGGTCTCGTCTTTGAAGTTGTGGGTCTCGTCCAAGACCACTTTCTTTCCGCAGCTGGCTAACAGCAACAGGCTTAAGGTTAAGAGTTTCAGTGTTGTTCTTTTCATGATAGTAGGGTTATCGGCTCATTAGTTGTTGCATGATTTCGATGGCATTGGTGGCGGCGCCTTTGCGCAGGTTGTCGGCCACCACCCAGAGGTTCAGGGTGCGCGGTTGGGAGAGGTCGCGGCGCATGCGGCCCACGAAGACCTCGTCGCGACCTTCGCTCATGATGGGCATGGGGTAGCGGTTGGCGTTGGGGTCGTCATAGAGCACTACGCCAGGCGTTGCGGCCACAATGCGACGGGCTTCGTCGAGGTCGTATTCTTGGTGGAACTCAACATTCACCGCCTCGCTGTGTCCACCCACAACAGGGACACGTGCCACGGTGGCGGTGACCATGATGCTGCTGTCGCCCAATATTTTGCGTGTCTCGTCGATGAGTTTCTGTTCTTCGGTGGTGTAGCCGTCGGGCTGAAAATCGCCGCCGTGGGGGAAGAGGTTGCGGAATATCTGGTAGGGGTAGGCCTGGTTGTGGGCCGGCATGGCGTCGAGCTGCGAGGCGACGTCGTGTCCTGCCTGGCGTACCTGTTCGGCGTGCCAGGCCTCTTCTTCCTGCAGCTGGCGCACGGCTTTGATTCCGGTGCCTGTTATCGACTGGTAGGTGCTGATCACCAGGCGCTTGATGCGGTAACGGCGGTGCAGTTGCGAGAGTGCCAGCACCATCTGTATGGTGCTGCAGTTGGGGTTGGCGATGATGCGGTCGTCGGTGCGGACGGCATCGATGTTGATTTCGGGCACCACGAGGGGTTTGTCGGCATCCTTGCGCCATGCCGACGAATTGTCGATGACGGTGGTGCCGACAGCGGCAAAGAGGGGTGCGTATTGGCGCGAGGCGGCGGCGCCTGCCGAGAAGATGGCATAGTCGGGATGGCTGTCGATAGCTTCTTCTACCGAGACTACCGTCAGTTCGCGTCCGGCGAAGGCTATGCGGCGGCCTACCGATTTGGGTGAGGCGGCAGCGATAATCTCATGACCGTCGAGATGACGTTCTTCCAACACTTTCAACATGACGCCACCCACAAGTCCGGTGGCTCCTACAACAGCTATTTTCATTATTGTTTTTATTTTTGGATTAACGATGATAAAAAGGGCTATGAGCTAAAGTCGTGTCTTCTTTTTTATTGTGTTTTCTTTTTTATTGTGTCTTCTTTTTTATAATGGAATATATCTTTTTTATTCTTTCGTGTGTCAACATCGACTTTTTGCTTAGCGGTTTTTTAACGTTGTTTATACTTTATTATTGTGCAGGTGTTCGTAATTATGGCATAGGCGTACAATAAAGGCCGGAGGGTAGGAGCCTCCGGCCTTGAGGGTGGATACGTTGTCGGTATCTTTAAGTTCTTTCGTTTCAGTTCTTGATACGCATCTTGTAGAACGAGCGGTATACGAAGATGAGGGCTATAACGATGAAGATGATGCCAACCCAAGGTGCCACGCTCTGGAATTTGGGAGCGATGGCAATCTCCATAGCCAGCACGCCGAAGAGGGTGGTGAACTTGATGATGGGGTTCAGCGCCACGGAGCTGGTGTCCTTGAAGGGGTCGCCGACGGTGTCGCCCACCACGCTGGCGTCGTGGAGCGGAGTGCCTTTGGCCTTCATGTCGACCTCGACGACTTTCTTGGCGTTGTCCCAAGCGCCGCCGGCATTGGCCATAAAGACGGCCTGGAAGAGACCGAAGACAGCAATTGAGACCAGGTAGCTGACGAAGAGGCAGACGGCATCATTGCTCGTTTCGGTAGGCGCAGAGATGCAGGCGAAACCCAGAGCGAAGCAGAAGATGGCGATGAAGATGTTGATCATGCCTTTCTGGGCATAGTTGGTGCAGATTTTCACCACTTCCTGGCTCTTCTCGGTGTCGGCCTTCTTGGGGGCGTTGGGGTCGAGCTTGATGTTGTCCTTGATGAACTCTACGGCACGGTTGGCGCCGGTGGTGACGGCCTGCATGGAG
>CAMNKG010000144.1 GCA_946542135.1 uncultured Bacteroidales bacterium | reverse complement strand
TCAACGACAAAGTTTTAAAAATCAACATAAAGACTATTACAACATGGAGCTTCGGACGGAACAGGTTATAAAGAAATACCGCCAACGTACTGTGGTCAAAGGTGTTTCGGTAAATGTCAATCAGGGCGAGATTGTCGGACTCCTCGGCCCGAACGGTGCTGGCAAGACCACCACATTCTACATGATTGTGGGCATCATTAAACCCAATTCGGGCAGAGTGTTTTTCGAAGACACCGACATCACGTCGCTGCCCATGTACCGTCGTGCCCAGATGGGTGTAGGCTACCTGGCACAGGAGGCATCGGTGTTCCGCCAGATGACCGTGGCAAACAACATCATGTCGGTTTTGGAGTTCCAGAAGGATATGGACCGCCAGCAGCGTGAAGAAAAATTGGAGTCGCTGCTCGACGAATTCGGCCTGCAAAAAATACGCAACAGCAAGGGCATACAGCTCTCGGGAGGCGAGCGCCGCAGGACGGAGATTGCACGGGCCTTGGCCACAAACCCTAAGTTCCTGTTGCTCGACGAGCCTTTTGCCGGTGTCGACCCCATTGCTGTCCAGGACATACAGGACATAGTGGCTCACCTGAAAGAGAAAAACATAGGTATCTTGATTACAGACCATAACGTCAACGAGACGCTTCGTATCACCGACCGTGCATATCTGCTATATGAGGGCAGCGTGCTCCATCATGGTACTCCGGAGGATATGGCAAACGATCCGGATGTGCGCGAGAAGTATCTCGGACGCGACTTCGTATGGCATGGTCGCAAACAGACCAAGAGCCTGAATCAGAACGATTGAGGCTCTTGGTGCCGTATAGACGACTTGTTGTCGTCAGTTTTTCTTCTCCTCTGTATGCTCGTCGTGCTGCGTCGAATCTTTCAATTCATTATCGACGTTGTTGACGGCATTTTTGTATTCTTTGACGCCTTTTCCGAGACCACGCATGAGTTCCGGAATTTTTTTGCCGCCAAAGAGTACAAGTACTACAAGGAGAATGATCAGCAGTTCTTGTCCGCCTATGATTCCTAATAGGTTCATTGGGTGTAGTTTAAATTGCTTTTTGCGTATACCGTTTTCTATTCGTGCAACATGTTGTCTTCGGGAGCGGCAATCCAGATTATCAGGTAGGCTATACCGCCCAGACAGCCGCATATCAGTGCAATCAGGAATATTATCCTGATAACCGTCGGGTCGACGTTGAGATATTTGGCGAGTCCGCCGCACACGCCGGCGATACGGCGGTCGGTTGTGCTGCGGGTCAGTTTTCTGTATGATTCCATTATGTGAGGGTATTAGGGGAGTTCTTTTTCTTTTTTTTTTCGTTATTTCGTAATTTCGGGATTACGTTATTACGGGATTACGTTATTTCGTGAATCGTTATTTTTTAGATTTGGGCGGAGTGGGCGTTGGCGTTGGCGTCGACGCGTTTGATCATGCCTTGCAGTGCGGTGCCGGGGCCGACTTCGATAAATTCTTCGGCGCCGTCTTTCAGCATGTTCTGTACTGTTGCCGTCCAGCGTACTGGTGCGGTGAGCTGCTTGTTGAGGTTGGCCTTGATTTCGTCGGGGTTGGTGACGGGGAGGGCGCAGACGTTCTGGTAGCAGGGGCAGATGGGCTGGTGGAAGGTGGTCTTCTCGATGGCAGCGCTCAGTTCGACGCGTGCCGGCTCCATAAGAGGCGAATGGAATGCTCCGCCTACAGCCAGGGGCAGTGCGCGTCCTTTGGCTTCCTTCACCTTTTCGCAGGCTTGGTTGACGCCTTCGACGGTGCCGCTGATGACCAGCTGACCCGGGCAGTTGTAGTTGGCTGCGACAACGACTTCGCCTGTGATGGAGGCGCAGATGTCTTCGACGGTCTTGTCGTCGAGTTTAAGGACGGCGGCCATGGTCGAAGGGTGTGCCTCGCAGCATTTCTGCATGGCGTTGGCACGTGCAATGACGAGACGCAGACCGTCTTCGAAGCTCATGGCTTTGGCAGCCACGAGAGCTGAAAATTCGCCCAGCGAGTGACCACCGACCATGTCGGGCTGGAAGTTGTCGCCCATATAGGCGGCCAGGATTGTGGAGTGGAGGAAGATGGCGGGCTGAGTGACCTTTGTCTGCTTGAGGTCCTCGGGTGTGCCGGCAAACATCAGGTCGGTGATGCGGAAACCGATGATGTCGTTAGCAGTTTCGAACATGTCGCGGCACTGTTTGTTTCCGTCATAGAGGTCTTTGCCCATTCCCACAAATTGGGCTCCCTGACCCGGGAATACGTATGCTTTCTTCATTGTTTAAGTTCTTTTATTATTTCCTTTATGTTTATGAGTTTCAATAGCATTGCCATCCCGATGGACGCTGTGGCGATGACCACAAGCGCTATCCACCAACTGATGTGTGGAGTGCAGAACGACATTGCTATCACGGATAACGTAAAAAATGCGAGTTTTAGTATGTACGAAGGTGAAATTCTCATTTTGAAATGTTTGACCGCTGCTGCGACCTGTGCTGTTGCCATCAGGCATTGAGCGCCAAGTGCAGCGAAGGCACTTCCTGCGGCTCCCCACCGCGGTATGCAAAAGAGGTTGATAAGGATGTTGGCTATGAGAGAACCTGCGGCAAAGATGTTCAGTTGGCGCAACCGTCCGGCGGCAGTCAGAAGTGTGCCGAAGACATAGGTTGTGGATATGGGTATTATGCAGAATATCAGTACGCTGAACACATTGCTATACTCGTCAATATGGTTGTTGTAGAGCAGCTGCATCAGAGGTTCGGAAAGTGCCGACAGCGTGCAGGCGGCGGTGATGGAAAAGACCATCATCATAGAGAACATCATGATGGTGATTGACGAGAGTTCGC
>CAMNKG010000143.1 GCA_946542135.1 uncultured Bacteroidales bacterium | reverse complement strand
TCAGCCATACTCCCTGGCGTTGCGACTGCGGCCGCTACCGCGAATGGAACCCCGTCAGCGGCAACTTCTGGAACGGCCTGTCGAGTAGCGACCTGAGCCGCAGCGGATGGTGTCCCGGAACAGCCACGCAGCCAGTCTATTTCGACCTCAGCGGCCTCAAGCCTGGCAACCACACCCTCACCATCGCCATTCCACAGGGCAAACCTATGGAAGGCGGCTTCAGCCACTGGAACGTCAGCGCCACTCTTATAATTGAAAATTGAGAATTTAAATACCCACCTAATTTGCCTAATCAGCCTAAAAGAAGCCCTATGCCCACTTCACTAAAACTACATATCATCCTCATCCTTCTCCTGCTCCTTGCAGGCTGCAAACACTCGGTCACTGACACCAGTGGCGAGGCCAGAACAGCGCCAACCGATATTCCAGAACTGCCCTACATCCTTGAAGGCGACTATACTCCCGACACTGGCATACTATACAAAGTCATCGTCGGCCACGACACCTGCTTTGTAATGGTTGACAGCATTAATGACAAGCAGATATATGGACATTACTATCAGCTTGTTGATGGTAGCGACTGCGTGGAACGCAAAGAGTTCAGTCAGGACATCCACTGGAAAAGCAAACGCAAGGAGGCTTTGGTTTACATTTACCAAGAGCCTGAATTCCATTTCATAAACGACTCACTATATCGCTACCCCACTTACAAAACCGCCGTCACGCGCGACATCGAGTACGGGCAGGCATTAGGCTATTGGACCAGCATGCCCGGCACCGAAGACGAGAGTTATCTGGAAATACTCACCGACGGACTCAAGAAAAGCTTTTCGCGCAGCACCCAGTCGCTCACGATGGACGTATATCATCCCATCTTCAGCGATACAGATTTCTCTATCAGCAACTACCGTCAGCCCTTGCTCATGCTCATCCACGGAGGCGGATTTTATGTCGGCGACAAGAGTGACAGTCTGATGAGTTCGCTCTGCCGCCATTTTGCATCGATGGGCTACATAGCCGTCAGCATCAACTATCGCTTAGGCTTCCTGCCTCTGAAGAACGAAATCGCCCGCACAGGCTATATGGCACTTCAGGATGCACATGCCGCAATGCGATACCTGGTGGAGCATGCCGACCAGTTCGGTATCGACACAAGCTTGATATTCGTAGGCGGAGCCAGTGCCGGCAGCATCACGGCCCTCAACCTTGCCTTTATGCGCGACGAAAACCGACCCAAAGCCGTCAGAGGCAATGTGCTACAAAAATTGGGCACCATCGATGCCAGTGGGAACAGCTGTCACGCATCATTCCATATCAAGGCTTTAGCCAATATGTGGGGAGCCGTCACAAACCTCAACATGCTGAAAAATAGCCAGACAGACATCATTTCCTTCCATGGTGATGCCGACCAGGTGGTACCCTACGACAACGGGTTCCCCTTCAGCGACATAAGTGCAAAGTTGGGGCAACGAATGTTCGACCGCATGTATGGATCGCTGCAGATAGACAAACGCGCACGCGAGATAGGCCTCCACAGCAAGCTATACACCTATGAAGGAGAAGGACACTCTCTGCATCACAACAGAGACGGGTCATGGAACCAGAAGAACTACCTCTCGATACGCAACCGCATGACAAGCTTCTTCTTCAAGCAAGTAGTTGGAGAAGATCCAGTTATAGAAAACGACCGCGACAATCCGCGCCTATTTTACATCGACAAAGAAGGCGTCAGCGAAGTGCAATGGCGTGTAGAAGGCGGATACATAACAAAATACGAACCACAGAACCAGTCAATATGGGTTGTATGGGACAGCGAGGCACCACGGCACCGCATATATGCCTCTGGACTAAACACCTCAATTCGCGGAGGCGACAGCCAAGGACATGGTTTCGACATTCACAAAGACATTACCCTTGAGAACTGATGAATAACAAAGAAGAGATTCTTGACAAGATAAGAAAAATAGACACCGCCATAGCCAACTACGAAGAGCTTGACGGAGATATGGAGAACCCAGAATACGTTGCCCGCGGCAACGGGTTTTGCGACAGCAAATACAGCGAAGCCTTCATCGAAGGCCAGCTTGAACGGCTCCGACGCGAAAAGAAAGAACTCGAAACCATACTCCACACCTTCAACCCCTACAATAAAGGTTGACACACAAATGAATTAACGCAATAATACAATAATATGACCTACACAGAGAAAGACCACAAATTCAAACGCTACACCGTAACCTCTGCCCTGCCCTACGCCAACGGGCCCGTCCACATCGGACACCTGGCCGGCGTCTATGTGCCAGCCGACATCTATGTGCGCTATCTGCGCGCACAAGGCGAGGAGGTTATGTTCATCGGCGGCAGCGACGAACATGGAGTGCCAATCACCATCAAAGCCCGCAAGGAAGGCTGCACACCCCAGGACATTGTAGACCGCTACCACAAAATCATAAAAGACTCCTTTGCCGAATTTGGCATCTCGTTCGACATCTACAGCCGCACCAGCAGCAAGGAGCACCACGAGACCGCTGCTGCATACTTCGAAAAGCTCTATAAAGAAGGCAAATTCGTCGAGAAGACCTCGATGCAATACTACGACGAAGAGGCCCACCAGTTCCTCGCCGACCGCTACATCACCGGCACCTGCCCCCATTGTGGCAACGAGCATGCCTACGGTGACCAGTGCGAAGCCTGTGGCACCTCTCTCAACGCCACCGACCTCATCAACCCCAAATCGGCACTCAGCGGCGCAAAACCCGTTCTGAAGGAGACCAAGCACTGGTTCCTGCCCCTTGACCAAGACGAGACCTGGCTGCGCCAATGGATACTTGAAAGCCATAAAGACGACTGGAAAACCAATGTCTACGGACAGTGCAAATCGTGGATCGATGCCGGTCTTCAGCCCCGTGCCGTCACCCGCGACCTTGACTGGGGTGTCAAAGTACCCATCGAAGGAGCCGACGGCAAA
>CAMNKG010000142.1 GCA_946542135.1 uncultured Bacteroidales bacterium | reverse complement strand
ACAACCAGATACGCGAGCTGACGCACAACTACGGCGACATCGACATCCTGTGGCTTGACGGCGGCTGGATACGTCCGGCATGGAGCGTCAACGAAGAGACGCGCCCGTGGCTGGGATGCAGCGGACAGGTGCAGGACATCAACATGTCCCGCATAGCCAGGATGGCCCGCGAGGACAACCCCGACCTTCTGATTGTGGACCGCAGCGTTGGCGGCAAATACGAGAACTACCGCACCCCTGAGCAGACCGTGCCCGACGAGCCGCTGCTCGACTATCCCTGGGAGACCTGCATGTCGATGGGCGACAGCTGGTCGTACGTGGACAGCGACTTCTACAAATCGGCCCACGTGCTCATCCACACCCTCATCGACGTGGTGGCCAAGGGAGGCAACCTGCTGCTCAACGTAGGCCCCGACGCCAACGGCGAGATACCGGAGCCCTGCCTGCAGCGCATGGAGGAGATCGGCGAATGGCTGAAGGTGAACGGCTACGCCATCTATGGCACGCGTCCCCTGGCGCCCTACGTGCAAGACCGTGTGCGCTACACGCAGAGCAAGGACGGACACCACCGCTACATCATCTACCTCTTGGAAGAGGGCGAGAACCCGCCGGCCAGGATAGAAGTTGACGGCATCGTATATCGCGTCAAGAACAAGACACGCCATGCCGTGGTCGTCGAAATGATGTAGCCCTCGGACCAGACCGAGAGTGGCTGCCACACAATAAAATGCGTCGCGACGCCGTTAATGTGAGAAAACAAGGCGCCGCCGACCCGACGAACGTCGACCCTGCAGACCTTCGCAGGATCCCCGGCACAAAGATTCCTTTCACGAACCCTAAAAAATAAAAGACAATGGATTTACAGACAATTACCACACTGATGCTCTCCTCCGACTACAAGGACCGCATGAAAGCAGAGTATTACCACCTGCAGAACCGCAAAGAGAACCTGGAAGCGGTAGTGAAACTGTGGGATAGCGGCAAGCTGCCCTTCACGCCCGACTGTCCGCGCAGCATCTACGACTTGCAGCTGCGTGCCATGACCGACTATATGGCCATTCTCGAAGCCCGTGCCAAGATTGAGAAGATCATTCTTTGAAAAACATCCGTAGAAAAACGCCTCAGATGAAATCTTTCAGCAACAGTTCCAGCCATCAACGGCCTCGTTGGTGGCTGGATTTGGCACTGAGCCTGGTGGCTTCACTGGTAGCTTTTTCCGTCTCGCTGTTCATCACCGAACAACAGAAACTGAAAAACAAGAAAAACACCGCCTGGAACGTTGCCCAGGTAACCCTGAGCAACATAGATGAGCTGATCAACAATTTCGATGTCGTCACCACCTATTACGACGACTTTCGCGACCAATACGAAGAAATCAAGGGCTACGGGGACCTCAGCAAGGTACCCGACACCCTATGCGCGGAATTTATAGACTATATAGAAGGCTGGGACATTTTCGCCATCAACAGGGCACCTGAGATGACATTCTCGACCACATTCGAATTGTGGGACTATCTGGAAAACATTCCGCTGATTCGTCGCATCGGCAACTGCTATGCCTATAGCGATGCCTTTATTGACTTTTACAACCACGACCTGCAGAATATCAACGATCTGTCCAAAAATTCGGGGATGGACAACACCACCGACTACCGCAAGAAGCTGCAAATCATCATGGGCTATCCCCCATTCCAGAACTACATGCGCCGCAGCAAAGCCACCTCGAGTGCGTATCACAACATGGTGGACCGGCTTCGTGAATACAACAAACAAAACAAAGAAGACATGAAGGTGAGCGACGAAGACCTCAACAACTTGGTGGCTCCGCAGCATTGGGCTTCGGACGAGGATGACAATGCCATCTTCGTCGTGGGTCCCGACATGTGATGCCCTCAGCCCCGAAGGGCTGCAGCACTATTCAAGGAAGGAAGATCATTCTACGCCCTGTATGGAAGCGAAACGGCCCCATACGGGGTGTTTTTTGTAGGCTTCGACAGCATCGGCCGGCACGTGGAGCACCGCGTCGGGGGGCAAGAGGTTGAACGCCGTAGGCTGCACACGGGGAGGTGCCGCCGAAAGGGCGACAACCTTTTTCAGCTTTGCGCATTCCGTGAAGGCATAGCTCCCGATGTGGCGCACGTTGCGGCCCATTAGCACCACGCGCAGACTATAATATATCAAAAAAGAGATAAAAAAATTAAGAATTTTTAACGTTTTATAAACATATAATAATCAAATCATAAGCACTATTTGTCAAAAAAAACATCATAATCATGTCACATTTAGCTCCTGAAACCTGACTATATACATGTAGGAAGAACTGCCAACATGCCATCACGTAACACTGCAGACACATACAATCGATTGTTTTTGGACCTGGTGCAACGCAACCTTGTCAAGATGCGGTATTACTGTATCCGCTGCACAATGGGCTGTCACGAACAGGTGCCCGACATCATGCAGGACATCCTGGTCTGTTTGTGGGAAGAACGGGACACATTACCTTATGACGGCGACGCCGAAAAGCAGGATGCGTGGCTTTTTTCGATAGTTCGTAAGCGGGTGACCCGACATCGGCGTAAACGACGATTCCTATTTTTGCCCTTGTTGCCCGAGGAGCCGATGCCGGTCAGCGAAGACGAGAGCGATAACGAAGCACGACTGCAAGAATGGATTGCAGAGCTGACGCCCTATGAGCGCAACATCATCGATTGGGAATTGGAGGGTTACACAAAAAAAGAGATTGCTGAGCGTCTGGGACTGAAACCCGCCACCCTTAGGAAACAACACGAAAGGATTATCAAGAAACTTAAAGACAATACGAGATGAACAAAAAGAAATGGAATGCGGAAACGATGGAAAGACTGTTGGAACGCAAGCATCGCGAGCAAGTCCTCAAGCGCATAGAGGTATTGAACAACCTGCCACAGGGCGACCTGCAGCGAATGATAATGGAAGGCCTGGACGACGATTG
>CAMNKG010000141.1 GCA_946542135.1 uncultured Bacteroidales bacterium | reverse complement strand
TTCAGCATCAAACATTTAACATTAAACATTTAAACACAATATATATACAGATGAAACTCTTAGAAAACAAAACAGCTTTAATTACAGGAGCATCAAGAGGTATAGGCAGAAGCCATGCTCTGCTCTTTGCCGAAGAAGGTGCCAACATCATATTCACCGACCTGAAAGAAAACGAGATGAGCGAAAGCCTGCTTTCTGAATTGAGAGCCAAAGGCGTTCGCGCAGATTTTCTGGCCAGCAATGCCTCTGACAATGCACAGGCCGTAGAGGTAGCCGAATGGGTGGCAAAGAACTATGGCCGTCTCGACATCCTCGTCAACAATGCCGGCATCACGAAAGACAACCTCATCCTGCGCATGAGCGTCGAGGACTGGAACCTCATTATGGATGTCAACCTGCGCTCGGTATTCAACTACACCAAAGCCTTCGCTCCAATGATGATGAAACAGCGCGCCGGCTCCATTATCAACATCAGCTCCATCGTAGGTCTCAACGGCAATGCCGGCCAGTGCAACTACTCTGCTTCCAAAGCCGGTATTATCGGTTTCACACGTTCCATTGCAAAGGAACTTGGCTCACGCAACATCCGCTGCAACGCTGTAGCTCCCGGCTTTATCGAAACACCCATGACGCAACAGCTGCCTGAAGACGTGCGCAAAGACTGGATGACCAAGATACCGCTGCGCCGTGGCGGTCTCGACACCGATGTGGCACACGTATCCCTTTTCCTCGCCAGCGACCTCGCCTCATACGTCACCGGACAAGTAATCAGCTGCGACGGCGGCTTGGCCATCAACTAAAAAACATCATTATCGAACATGAATATCAAAGAATTAACAGACGAACAGCTCTTCGACGAAATCAGCGCCATCATCGAAGAACGTCTTGGAGTGTCAGCTTCGGACATCACGCCCGACAAGAACCTCACCAATGATCTCGGCGCCGACTCCCTCGACAGCGTGGAACTCATCATGTCCATCGAACAGAAATTCGGCATCTCCATCCCTGAAGACGCAGCCGAAAACATCAAAACCGTTGGCGACATCATCTCCTACATCAAGCGCTAACACCTCATACCTTCAACTCTTAACCTATATTAATTATAAATGTCATTGAAAATAGTAGTTTTGGCAAAACAAGTCCCCGACACCCACAACGTCGGAGCCGATGCCATGAATCCCGACGGCACCGTCAACCGTGCCGCCCTACCGACAGTGTTCAATCCTGAAGACCTCAAAGCCCTTGAAATGGCACTCCGCGTTAAGGACCAGACCGACGGCGCTTCTGTCACCGTGGTCACCATGGGACCTCCGCGCGCAGCCGAAATAATCAAAGACGCCAAATCGCGCGGAGCTGACGACGGCTTTGTCCTTAGCGACGCCCGTTTTGCCGGTGCCGACACCTTGGCCACCTCCTATGCCATCTCACAGGCCATCAAGCAACTCGGTCATGTCGACATCATTTTCGGCGGCCGACAGGCCATCGACGGCGACACGGCACAGGTCGGACCACAGGTTGCTGAAAAACTTGAAATTCCGCAGATAACATACGCCGAGGAACTGATGGCAATAGACGACAAGTCCATCACCATACGTCGCAGACTGGAACGCGGCACCGAGGTGGTGAAAGCAGCCATGCCCGTACTCGTCACCGTAACCTCTGCCGGCGAGGATTGCCGCTTCCCCAATGCACACCGTCTCATCCGTCAGGCCAAAGATGAAATACGCATGATCAACGCCGACAGCATCGACGCCGACATGGACCGCCTCGGACTGAAAGGCTCACCCACCAAGGTCAAGAAAATCGAGAATGTCGTGCTCGCGCACAAAGAGTCTGTCGTACTCGAACCTACCGAGGCCGCATTGAACGAACTCAGTGCCACCCTAATCAAGGAGCACATACTGTAACATCGTTGTCAGCAGAGCTGACGGCACACCAGTCAGCTGAGCCGACGGCATACCACGAAAACGATAACGAAAACGATAACGAACAATGAATAACGTATTAGTATATTGCGAACTGTCGGAAAAAAACCAAATCGCCGACATCAGTCTGGAACTCTGCACCAAGGGCCGCCAGTTGGCCACCCGCTTGGGCTGCAAGTTGCAGGCCGCTGTGCTGGGCTGCGATGTGAAAGCCGCCGCCGAGAGTCTTTATCCCTACGGTGTTGACGAGGCCTACGTCGCCGACGACCGTCGACTCTCGCCCTACCGCACGCTGCCCCACTTCGACGTGTTGTCGAAACTTATCGAGAAAGAACAACCCCAAATAGTGCTTTTTGGAGCATCCAGCGTTGGACGTGACCTCGCTCCGCGCATCGCCTCCTATCTCCGTTGCGGACTCACAGCCGACTGCACATCGCTCGAAATCGGCTCGCACGAAGACGCCAAAAACAAGAAGACCTACGACGACATCCTTCTCCAGATCCGTCCCGCCTTCGGAGGCAACATCATCGCCACAATCGTTTGCCCCGAGACCCGTCCGCAGATGGCTACCGTGCGCGAGGGTGTTATGAAGAAAGAGATTCTCGATGCCAACTACAAAGGCACCATCATTCCTGTAGCCGTAGAAGCATCGCTCGACAAGGCTGACAAGGCCGTCGAGATACTTAGCCGCGAAATCGAAGAGCAGAAAATCGACATCAAAGGCGCTCAGATTATCGTTGCCGGCGGTTACGGTATGGGCAGCAAGGAGAACTTCCAGCTGCTCCACCAGTTCGCACACCTCATCGGTGCCAGCGTCGGAGCTACCCGTGCTGCCGTCGATGCCGGCTTCTGCGAGGGCGAACGCCAGATAGGACAAACCGGCGTCACCGTGCGTCCCAAACTCTATATCGCCTGTGGCATCAGCGGCGCTGTTCAGCACCGCGCCGGAATGGAACAGAGTTCCAAAATCATAAGCATCAACACCGACCCCGATGCGCCCATCAACGCCATTGCCGACTACACCATCATTGGCGATGCCATGACCGTCATTCCGCAGTTTATGGCTTGCTATAAAAATAATCTGAAATAATTATGAATTTTTACACAGATAACGAAAATCTTAGCTTCTACCTGCATCACCCCGACATGGAGCAGGTAGTCGCTGTCAAGGAAAAGAACTATGCCGAAGCCGGCAGCCATCCCGAAGCACCCGCCAATGCCGAGGAAGCAGTAGCACAATACGACATGGTGATGCGCCTCCTTGGTGACATCGCAGGCGATGTCATAGCCCCCAATGCCGAAGAGGTCGACCACGTAGGCCCCTCGCTCGTCGACGGCCACGTC
>CAMNKG010000140.1 GCA_946542135.1 uncultured Bacteroidales bacterium | reverse complement strand
CGGCAGCAACAGGTCGTCACGGCGGGTGCTGGACGCCGGTATATCTACGGCGGGGAAGATACGGCGGTTGGCTAACTTACGGTCGAGCTGCAACTCCATATTACCCGTTCCCTTGAACTCCTCGAAGATGAGGTCGTCCATCTTGCTGCCGGTCTCGGTGAGGGCCGTGGCGATGATGGTCAGCGAGCCGCCGTTTTCGATATTACGGGCGGCGCCGAAGAAGCGTTTAGGTTTCTGCAGTGCGTTGGCCTCGACACCGCCGGAGAGCACCTTGCCCGATGCAGGCTGCACGGTGTTGTAGGCTCGTGCCAAACGGGTGATGGAGTCAAGCACAATCACCACATCGTGGCCGCATTCGGTCATGCGTTTGGCTTTCTCCAGCACGATGTTGGCGATGCGCACATGGCGGTCGGCGGGTTCGTCGAAGGTGGAGGCTATCACCTCGGCATTGACGCTGCGCTGCATGTCGGTCACCTCCTCGGGACGTTCGTCGATAAGCAGCACCATCAGATATACCTCGGGGTGGTTGTAAGCGATGGCGTTTGCAACCTCTTTCAGCAGGGTGGTCTTACCCGTTTTGGGTTGTGCCACGATGAGGCCGCGCTGACCCTTTCCGATGGGGGTGAACATGTCGATGATGCGGGTGGAGAGGGTCTGCTGGGGATGTCCGGTCAGCTTGAATTTCTCGTCGGGGAAGAGCGGGGTGAGCGACTCGAAGGGGACGCGGTCGCGTATGCGCTCAGGCGAAAGACCGTTGATTTGGTTGATTTTCACCATCACGAAGTACTTGTCGTTCTCCTTGGGCGGACGTATCATGCCGCTCACGGTGTCGCCGTTCTTCAGGCCGAAGTTGTGGACCATGGGTGCGGAGACAAAGATGTCGTCGGGCGAAGCCAGATAGTTGTAGTCCGACGAGCGGAGGAAACCGAATCCGTCGGGGGCAAGCTCCAGCACGCCTTCTGCCTCCACCACGCCCTCGCTCTCGAAGGGGTACACTTTGACAGGCTTTGCCTGCTGTCCGGGAACCACACCGAACTGGGCCAGGAACTCGTCGCTATACGGCTCGGCGCCGCGATGGTGTTTCCCCTTGTTCCCTATGCGCATATAGCGCTCTCTATTATTAATAGGAGCAACCGGTGCGGCGGCGTTGTCGGCAGCGGGTTGGGCATTCTCGGTGGCAGCGGGTGCCACGGGGACGGTCAGATCGCTGTCCTCCTGGGCCGAAGCCACGGGACGGGGTGAGAAATGCTGGCGCGGACGGCGGCCAACATTCTCTTTCTCCTCCTTGGCGGGAGCGCTCTCCAGGGCCTGGGGCTTTTCGGGCTCGGCAGGCGTGGGTGCGGCGACCTCGGTTGGTGCTGTTGCTTCTGCGGGCTTGGCGGATTCCACATCCTCCTTCACCTTCTTGGGGCGGCCGCGTTTGCGTTTCACCGGCTCCTGTGGGGTGTCGGCAGGGACTTCGTCGGCAGGGGCTGCAGGGGCGCTGGCCTCCACGGCGGCAGGCTCGGGGGCAGGCTCCTTCTTCACGGCTGGAGCCGAACTGTCGGTCCGGCGCAGAAGGCGGCCCGAAGGCGACACCATCTCGGGGACGGAGGGCACCATCGGCAGCTCGAGGTCGGCTATATTGATGCCCATGCTCTCGTGCTTGAAGGACGACTGAGTGTCTTTGTTCGATATGGAGTTAACCTTGTTGGCATCGGTCTTCTCTTGTGAAGGACGCTGCTTGTGTTTATGCAGCTCGGGGTTGTTCATCGACGACTCTGCCAAAAGCGTGGGCTTGATACGTGCCCTTTTGGGACGGGCTTCAGCCTCTTTGCTATTCTTCTCCTCTTGCTCTTTGGTGATTGCCTTGGGATTCTCCGACTGCAGTGCGATAATCTTATACATCAACTCTTGTGCTTCCAAACGTTTGGCTCGGGGAATGCCTAACTCTTGTGCAATATTGATTAGTTCAATATGCGCTTTGGCTTCTAATTCTGCTTTGCTATACATAAATGTAGCGTTTATGCTTTGAATGATTTTAGAAAAAATTCTATCTTAGTATGAAAAATGGAACGCTCTGATAGTTAACATCTAAAAACATAAAATGTCAGCTCTCTGAACGATATTTGACGATACAAAAATAGACTTTTTTTTTCATTCAGACAAAAAATATTTTGCTAAACAAACGAAAATGCGTAATTTTGCAGAAAATTTTGAATAATTAATCATTCACATAAAACAATAATACAATGAACATTCCTCAGAATTTAAAGTACACCCAGGACGACGAATGGGTAAGAGTAGAAGGCGAATTTGCTTATGTTGGCATCACTGACTATGCCCAGCACGAACTTGGCGACATCGTTTTTGTTGATGTAGACTGCGTTGGCGATACCATCGCCGCCGGTGAGGCTTTCGGCAGCATCGAGGCCGTCAAGACCGTTGCCGACCTCCTCATGCCCGTTGAGGCTGAAGTGGTTGAGTTCAACACCAACCTCGACGACGCTTCCGCTATCAACAGCGACCCCTATGGCGACGGCTGGATCATCAAGATCAAACCCGCCAACATGGCCGACATCGACGCTCTGCTCGACAACATCGCCTACACCGCCAAAATCGGTGCCTAATCCTTTCGGCATCAATCAACAGCAAGACCGGCAAACATCCCTCAGCGGTGTGGCCGGTCTTGTGTTTTATCCCGTCCGCTGTTAAACAGAGTTAAAATGTGTGAGATTCCGCCCACTCCCACGTCATATAGGTGAAATCAAACCCCGCAAAGGGAACCTGTCACATCAATTAATACTACAAACAAATGAAACGCACACGCATCACCCTCGCCGCCGCAACGGCACTGATTGTCACCACGCTCGCCATTGCCTGCAACAAAACGGGCGACACCTCACGTATCACCGTGCAGAACATCAGCAACAACGGATGCATCTATCACACCGACCATGCGTCCTTGGTGGAGAAAGACCAGGACTTCAGCACCGACTCCATCGGCTACAGCTACAGCCATGGCACCCTCTACATCACACATTACAACCTCTTGCTCAACTGCGCTTTCGAAGTCGGTGGCATCGATGTGGACATCGTCACCGAGGGCAACACCATCACCATAAGCGAATACGAGCACGACGGCCCCATAGCCGACTGCATCTGCTTTACCGACAACTCGTTCCAGATTGCCAACCTGCCCCACGGCACCTATACCTTGGTCTTCCTCAGCTGTTACCCCGAGCCGTACCGCGTCACCATCACCGTATGACCCAGGACGCTGCCGGTACCTCCTCCCCTACC
>CAMNKG010000139.1 GCA_946542135.1 uncultured Bacteroidales bacterium | reverse complement strand
CAAGACATGGAGAAGATTGCCAAACAGTGCCAGCAGTAATTCGAATCCATTGCTCCCGCATGCGTAAAGGTCAAAGTCACCCCGCTGCACGGCGGCGCGCCCTACGCCTCGCCGATGGACCTCAACGCCTACAAGGCTGCCGAGAAAGCCATGACCACCACGCTGGGCAAACGTCCCATCCCCACCCGCAGCGGCGGAAGCATCCCCATCATCTCCGGCTTCGAGCGCATCCTTGGCATCAAGAGCATCCTGATGGGCTTCGGTCTGCAGAGCGACGCCATCCATGCCCCCAACGAGAACTACCCCCTCGACAACTTCTTCAAGGGCATCGAGACTATCCCCTATTTCTATGAATACTTCACCGAAATGGAGAACAAATAAATGACCCCCTGACCGCGGCGACACCTCCCTGTTGCCGCGGTCATTTTTTTTTGCCCTTCTGCCAACAGTTCATCCCCGAGGCCATGAAGAACCCCCTGATACCTGTCGTCGTCATCGTTGTCCTTTTCATTCTGCTGACAGAGCTGCCCTTCGGCTGCATCTCGCGATGGAAGGACCCCTCGCGCGATGACGCACACTACAGCCATTGGGTTGCCCCGCAAAACTGGATGCTGGTGCACATCGCTGAGACGCCGGCCCAAAGTGCACGGTCGCTTCATGCCGTTGCCGACGTGGTGGAAATAGCCGACAGCAACGGTGCAATCCATTCCTGCCATGGCAAAATACTGCTCTATTTCGCCAAAGACTCCACCTTTGACAGCCCCGTAGCATTCGGCGACGAGTTGCTGCTGCTGGCAACACCCCAGCAGCCTTCGGGCAGCGACAATCCCCACCAGTTCGACTACCGGCGGCATCTGCGAAACAAAGGCATTCTCTACACCGACTATATACGTCACGAGTCATACCGCAAGCTGGGCAACAGCCGCAGTGGCTTCATGTCGTTTGTCACCGCTCTGCGGCAGCGACTTATCAGCGTAGTACGCCTCAGCCAGCTGACACCTTCGCAACAAGGCATCGCCGAAGCCCTCTTTCTGGGATGGGACAATGATTTGGACGACGACACACAGATGCATTTCCGCCAGGCAGGCATCACCCATCTGCTGTGCGTATCCGGTCTGCACGTGGGCATCGTGTCGCTCATGGTTGGCTACCTGCTCTTCTTTATCGGCAACCACCGCCGGGGACGCATCGCGAAAGGTCTTATCAAAATGGTTGTCATCTGGTTTTTCGTTATGCTCACCGGAATGGCACCCGGCACGATGCGTGCCGCCCTGATGTTCAGCTTCATCGCCGTAGGACAGATGCTCTATTCGCGGCCACCCACGCTCAATGCCGTCGCGGCATCGGCGCTGGTGCTGCTGGTCGGCAACCCGCTGCTGCTCTTCGACGTGGGTTTCCAGCTATCCTATGCCGCCGTCGTCGGGTTGCTGCTGCTAACGCCACGCTTTCAGGAATGGTTGCCCCTGCCTGCTTTCATCGATCGCCTGTGGTCGCCGCTGTCGTTCCTTGCCCACAAGCTCCACTCGTTGCTGTTCGTCAGCCTGTCGGCACAGTTAGCCACAGCGCCATTCATCCTCTACTATTTCCACCAGTTTCCTCTCTATTTTCTGGTTGCCAACATGGTGGTGGTACCCTTTGCAGGACTGCTGCTGGGCAGCGTCATCGTCATGGTGCTCCTCGCCTGGTGGCCTGGAGCATTTGCTTTGGCAGGTTTCCTCACCTCGAAGATTATTGCTGCCACCGAATGGTTAACCTCCGCCATAGGCCGATGGCCCTATTCCCTGGTGGAATCCATCTATTTCGACCGTGTCATGTTCCTCCTCGCGCTGTTTGCCGTGGGCACACTGGCCTGGTGGCTCGCCGGTCGCTCTTGGCGACGCCTCACCCTTCCGTTGCTTTTCAGCGTAGCGTTGATCACTTGGGCTCGCCACGCTGAAGCACGCTGTGCAAGCCAGACCGACTTCGACATCTACCGGCTGGGCAACCACACCGCCATGGAGTTTTTCGTTGGCCATGAAAGCTACCTGCTTTGCGACACACAGATAGCCCATAATCCCACCCGTATCGACTACCAGACCACCAACAACCTGCTCCACCATCAAGCACGGCGTGCTCACATCCTGCCACTCGACACCGCCTTTGCCGACGCGCACCTTATGGTCAGAGACCGTTTTGTCAGTTTCCACGGCATTACCATGCGCATCGTAGACCGTAGCAATTACCGTCAGCGTTCCACGTCGCGCCCGCAGCTGCGCTACCTGCTGCTTCGCGAAAGCCCCTATGTCACCGTCGCCGAGCTGCAGCAGCAGTACCAATTCGACACCCTCATCATCGCCTCGCAGAACTCGCAGCGCCGTCGCGCCGCTTGGCAGCATCAATGCGACAGCCTCATGGTTCCCTACATCGACATGAGGTAAGTTGCAAAATCAAGAATCAAAAAAAATGGAGCATCCATATGGGTGCTCCATTTTTTTGCTTATCTTGCTTTCTGCAAGCAGGCGCGGATTAATACATGCCGCCCATGCCGCCCATACCAGGATTGGCAGGTGCTGCGGGTTCGGGCTCCTTGATGTCGCAGAGCACGCACTCGGTGGTCAGCAGCATGCCAGCGATGCTGGCAGCATTCTCGAGGGCCACGCGGGTCACCTTGGCGGGGTCAATAACACCGCTTTCGAAGAGTTTCTCAAACTTCTCGCTGCGTGCGTTGTAGCCGTAGTCGCCCTTGCCGTTCTTCACCTCGTTGACGATGACGCTGCCTTCCAGGCCGGCGTTCTCGACGATCATGCGCAGAGGCTCTTCAACGGCGCGACGGATAATTTCGATACCGAGTTTTTCGTCCTCGTTCTCAGGTTTCACTTTGTTGAGCTTTTCAGCAGCACGGATCAGGGCTGTGCCGCCGCCGGGGATGATACCCTCTTCCACAGCTGCGCGGGTTGCATGCAGAGCGTCGTCGAAGCGGTCTTTCTTCTCCTTCATTTCCACTTCGCTGGCAGCGCCGACGTAGATGACTGCCACGCCACCTGCCAATTTGGCCAGACGTTCCTGCAGTTTCTCGCGGTCGTAGTCGCTGGTGGTCTTCTCAATCTGAGCCTTGATCTGACCCACGCGAGCCTTAATCATCTGAGCGTCACCCTTGCCGCTGACGATAGTGGTGTTGTCCTTGTCGATGCTGATCTTCTCGCTCTGGCCCAGCATGCTGAGGTCAGCATCCTCGAGCTTGTAGCCTTTCTCTTCGCTGATGACAGTGCCACCGGTGAGGATGGCGATGTCTTCGAGCATCTCTTTGCGGCGGTCGCCGA
>CAMNKG010000138.1 GCA_946542135.1 uncultured Bacteroidales bacterium | reverse complement strand
CCCATGATGCGGCGGCTCATGATGCGGCCGGCGATGGAGACGTTCTGGTACAGCGTGTTGTCCTTCGGGAACTGCTCCAGTATCTCGTTGCTTTTAGCGTTGACCTCGTAGAGTGCTGCGGGGTAGGGGTTGATACCGAGCTTTTTGAGCTCATTCAATGAATTTCTACGGATTTGTTCTTGTTCACTCAGTTCTGCCATGATATGATATATGATTAATTTTCAGTGTATAATATTATATAATGGTCGCGTGAGCGACCTTTTGTAAAAGTGCAAATGTACACAAAAAAATCCGATTTCGGTGCTGATGGCTTAAAAAATGGTCACAGAAGCTCCATGGCGTTCCTGACGGCATCGATGTCGGCGATGGGCGACCGCTGGAAGCTGAAGGTATCTACGATACTGATTCCATGTTTTTTGCAGAATATTGCCAGCTCCTCTTCTGCCGTACGGCGGGGCAGTGTCTTCAGAAACTGCAATATGCGGAGCCCGTCGACACGTTCCTGACAGGCGTGGACAAACAACTCTCTTGTTTTGAAGTTTTTGCGCAGCGGACCCCAGAGGTCGTCGTCTTTGAGCTGCTGCCGGAGGAAGGTGCTCATGGGCGTCTCCTTGTCGGCATCGTAAAGGTCTGGGAACATGGCATATGTCGCTGCTATCGCTTCGAAGCCTTCGTGGGGGTAGAGGGGGTAGGATGCCTCCATAGCCGCCACGCCTTTGGCGATGGCGGGACCCGTGCCGAAGGGGACCCGCAGTGAGGGCCGTCCTTGCGGGTAGACACGTTCTGCGCATGATGTCAGCAGGTTGCCTGTTTTGGCGAACTTCTGCATCAGATAGAAGTCCTCGCCGCCCTGCAGTGGTGTGATGCCGCCCACCTTGCGGTAGGCCCAGAGGGGGAATACCATGGCGCTGCCCAATGCTGTGAAAGCATAGGGGTTGTCTGATTCCATGAGACTTAGCTGGTAGTGGCGCATGTATATCTCATAGCGAAGCATGGCGCGGTCGGTGCTTTCGTCGCCTGTCAGCGGGTGATGGTAGGGGACGGCCAGTGCGCTATGGTGTGGTGCGCTGTTCATGGTGGAACGTACTGTTTCCAAATAGGTTGTGGAGAACTCCGTGTCGGCGTCGAGGCTGACGACAAGCTCGTCGTCGTTGCCGTCGGTGGCGATGGTGTCGAAGATCATTTTCCGAGCCCAGCCTACGCCCTTCTGTTTGCCCTGCCAGCCATGTCCTGGCGAGGCCTTGTCGATGACGAGGAGACGGCGGTTGGAGGTACTCCATTTCGTTGCCATATGGTCGAGGTAAACCAGTGATGCCATGTTGTTTAAATACATCGCCCGCTGTTCGTCGTCAGTGCTATCGGCCCACCCTTCGGGGTTGTTGACGCAGCAGCATACGGTGAAGCTGTCGATGCTTTGGTGCGACAACGTTTCAAAGAGTAGCGGCAGGTTCTCCAACTCTGCCAGCATAGGGATGGCGACGGTGATGTGGTGGTATCTCATTGCTTGACCACTTTAGCAGCGTGCGAGCCGCAGCGCACCATGTAGATGCCGTGGGGCAGCGTCTGCAGGTCGATGGTGCGGGTACCCTTGGGCAGGTGCAGCACACACGTTCCCATGGTGTTGAAAATGAAGATGTCGGAAGCGCTTTCTTCGCTGAGGAACAGTCTGTCGCGTGTGGGGTTGGGGAAGCAGCGCAGGCTGGCGTTCATGCGGGGTGTCTCGACGGCTTCTGTTGACGACGGCAAGTTGTGTATTTCAGCGATGTAGTTGACCAAGGCATGTTGTAGCGACTGCCAGTAGCCGGGCAGCTGGCCGCTGTCGACGGTTTTGTTGGAGGAAATTTCCATGGTCATCTCGCGGCAGTTGTGGTAGTAGTTCATATAATCCTGGCGTCCGTTGGGTATGACATACCAGTCGCCGCCGGCGATATAGCCTGCGGTGTTGACGTCGCGGAAGATGCTGTTGTTATAGGTGCGGCTCGTGTCGACGAAGCGTTTGCATACCGCCTGCCACCATTCGCTGTCGGGGTGCGGGTTCTCGGCGCTGGTGAAGCTGTCCCAGGGGTAGTTCATCACCTCGCTGCCGCCGTGCAGGTTGGCGCTGAGGCGGAAATGGTGGTTGCTGACGTAATCTATCATGGCGGTGTTCTCCTGCTGCTGGCTGTTCAGCGGCGCGGTGCCGAAGGGGTCGGGGTAGTTGCGGTTGAGGTCCACGTAGTTGGCGTTGTAGCGTTGCGCATAGCGCACGGTGCTGTTGCCGCCGCGGTAGGTGCCGTCGGGGTTAGAGAGCGGGTTGATGTAGATGTCTACCGCGTTGATGAGGTCGGTATATTGCTGGTTGCTGCCGTAACCGTGGAGCAGGGTGTCGATGAGGCGCAGCATCATGACGTAGCCGGTCACCTCGTCGCCATGCATGGTGGAGGAATAGAAAAATTCGGGATGCGGGTTCTGGTAGCTGTCGTGGTGCTGAATGCGGGCGCAGAGGATGAGGCGACCCTGCACCGAAGTGCCTATGGTGTCGATGTGGCAGAGGTTGGGGAATTCGTCGGCGAAGCCCTTCATCATGTCGAGGTAGGTCTGGTAGGTGGGGTAGCGGTCCCATTGCGACATCTCGTCGACGGTGGAGGCCATAGCAACGGCTTTGCTTTCAATGGTTTGTTCTTCTGGTGCGAAGGCGTCGGGACGTGCTTTTAGCGGTTTGTCTTGGGCGAAGGATGCTGAGGTGGTCAGGATGGTAGCCAGGGCTAAAAACAATAGGGGTGTTCTCATGAGGCAAAAGTAAAGAAATTGTTTGCGAAGAAGTTCCACAACATCACCACGCCGGTGGCGATGACTTTGGCGATATAGAAGTTCCATTTGAGCTTCTCGTGTATGAGGTAAATGATGAGGGTGTTGATACCCAGACCGATGAGCGAGACGACGAAGAATTTGGTGTATTCTACGCCCACCTGCTCGTTGGTGCTGCCCCAGGTCCAAATGCGGTTGAGGATGTAGTTGCTGGTGGCGGCGACGACGAAGCCTATGGCGTTGGCGATGAATTTGGGGATTTTGAAGATCTCTTTGCCAAGCCATGTCAGGCCGAAATCGATGACGGTGCCTGAAAATCCGACGATGCAGAAGCGCAAGAATTTCAGCAGGAAAGCTTTCTCAAGGAACTGAGCAAACAATGTTAGATCAGGAGTTAAGGTTAATGTCTATGTTATTGTGCCGATAATGATGACGCCAGCCGTCAGAACGTAACCTCGGCGGGGTTGTGCATGATGCCGGTTTTGCGGATGTGCTGTATGTGTTGCTCGTTCTTGGGCTT
>CAMNKG010000137.1 GCA_946542135.1 uncultured Bacteroidales bacterium | reverse complement strand
CTCGGTGCAGGCGGCGGCCAGATTGTCGCTTCCGCTTTGGGCGAAGCGCTCTTCGAGGGCGCTGATGGGCTGCGCTTTCTGCAGCGTATTGTCGTAATAGTGGTTGAAGAGCTGGATGAAGGTCCATTGGGTCCATTTGTAGTAGGCAGGGTCGCAGGTGCGCACCTCGCGGTCCCAGTCAAAGCTGAAGCCTATTTTGTCCAACTGCTCGCGGTAGCGTTTGATGTTCTGCTCGGTAGTCACAGCAGGATGCTGCCCGGTCTGGATAGCATATTGCTCGGCGGGCAGGCCATAGGCGTCGTAGCCCATGGGGTGCAGCACGTTGTAGCCGCGCAGCCGTTTGTAGCGTGCATAGATGTCGCTGGCGATATAGCCCAGCGGGTGGCCCACATGGAGCCCCGCTCCCGAAGGATAGGGGAACATGTCCAGCACATAAAAATGAGGTTTGTCGGAATTATTGTCCACATGGTAGGTCTTCTGGTCGCGCCAATAACGCTGCCATTTGGGTTCGATTTCGGTAAAGTTATATTCCATCTTTTAGACTTTCAAAGTGGTTTGTTGATGGCTGACATAATATAATATATTGTACTTTAATATTATATGATTTTCCAGCCGCATAATACAAACTGCAAAGATATGAAAATATGTTGATTTCACAAAATCCGTTCCGCAAAATGCCACACTTTTTCTCTGTTTTGATTGTGGATCAGAGATAACATAAGCCTTTTGCTCTTGCAATCGGGTTAGGCCATCGGATATTGTATCGTATTGATTTTGAACGGGGTCAGAGCCATAGGGTATAGTCTTGCCAGTCGGTGAGCATGTGGAGGCAGAGCCCTATGCCAATGGCGCGCAGCCACCAGGGCCATCGGAGCCGTTCGTAGGGCAACAGGATCATGACGACATAGACGGCTATGGCATAGTAAGAATGTAGGGGGTGGAATCCGATGCTCATCCTGTTGGGGTCGAAGATGGGGTCGGCCAGCAGATGGTCCATGTCGACCAGCATGGTGGACAGCATGACGAGGCAGGCCTTGCGGCGATGCTCTTTTTTGAAGAACAGGGCCACAAGAAGAGGGGCGGCTATATGCAACCCATAGTGGACTAATGTACGGAGCAGTGCAAGACTCATGATGTCGGTGTTTTTCAGTGTGATTGTTGTAGTTCTGTGGATGGCGTACACTCCATTGGGGATGATGCAAAATTACACAAACTTTTCTATTCTAAAAAATTGTGTACATTTGCAATAATATAAAAATGGCCTGAATTATTTTAGTTTAATTAAAATCAATAAATTATGAAATCCAACATTATTCTTATCCCATCAATGGTCGTTGCGTTGCTCGCTGCGTCGTGTTCTGGGAGTACGCCCAAGGAGCCTGTCTCCGACAAAGAAACCCGAGCCGAAGTGGTCACTATCGACAGACCCACAAAAATTCAGGCACCCATGACGCGCGACGTTGAGTTCATGACGTTCCTGCATCGCTTCACGACCGACCCGGACTACCAGATGGCACACATCAAGTTCCCTCTCGGCAAGATGTCGTATGCCTATTCGGAAAGCAAGGAAGACTATGACGATTTCACCAGCAAGTACTGGATACTTCAGGACATGGAGAGCCTGCGCGGCTATTTCACTTGGAAAAGCGACACGAAGATTGTCTACCTGCTGAACAATTTTGTGCTTGGTGAGGAATATGGGGCTGAGTTTCAGGATACTTATACATTTGAGAAGATTAACGGCGAATGGTATGTCACCGCGGGCGACTATTCGGGCAGCGACGTGGGCCTCGCCGAATACACGGCGGGTAATGCCAGTAGCCAGAACAAAAAATTCCGTAAAAAATATTCGAGCCCGGCACCGGAATACGTCTATGAAGGCACCCCCGGCGACTATCCGGAGGCTTCGGAGCGTCTGCTGACGGAGGAGGACCTTGCCGGCAAGACCAGCAAGGAGCTGCGTCTGATGCGCAACGAAATCATGGCTCGCCATGGCTATTCTTTCAAGTCCAAGGACCTCAAAGAGCACTTTGAGCCGCAACTGTGGTATTTCCCGCTCTTTGTCAATGTGGGCAAAAACCTCAGCGACATCGAGGATGCCAATGTGAAGTTTATCCAATCTCACGAAAAATAATTCTTTTTTAACATACTATATGGACAAATTAAGCTATGCACTGGGCCATAATATTGGCCACCAACTAATGGACATGGGGCTGGAGACAAGCCTCAATATCGATGATTTCGCTGCTGCTATCCGCGACCTTTTCACGGGCAAGCAGCCGCAGATGAGCCCCGACGAGGCGCGCGTTGTGCTTGACCGTTTCTTCACCGAGATGGAACAGCTGCAGCAGGCCGAGGCCGCCGAGCGCGGCAAGGCTGCCAAGAGCGAGGGCGAGGCTTTTCTGGCCGAAAACGCCAAACGCCAAGGCGTGTTTTGCACCCGCAGCGGTCTGCAGTATGAGATTTTGAACGAGGGCGACGGCCCGCGTCCCACGGCTGACGATACCGTGCGTTGCCACTATGAGGGCACCTTGATCGACGGCACGGTGTTCGACAGCAGCTATCGCCGCAACCAGCCTGCCGAATTCGGTCTGCGCCAAGTGATTGCAGGATGGACCGAGGGTGTGCAGATGATGAAAGTGGGCGCTAAATACAAATTCTACATCCCCTATCAGCTGGGCTATGGCGAACATGGTGCCGGCAATTCCATCCCGCCGTATGCCGCGCTGATTTTCACCGTTGAGCTGTTGGCTATCGTCTGACAATCAGTACGGTTTTAACCAAAGAAAAACAGGTTTCGGAGCGTGAGGCTCTGAAGCCTGTTTTTGTTATGCTTCGATTCTGCAGGCTTTCCTGCCGCGGAGAGCATAAGCGCTGTCGCGGCATATACTATTGTAGTGTGCTGTTGGATTTATTGTTTGAAGAAATCGAAAACGATTTTCGCTTTGGCGGGGCCGATGGCCTTCGAGAGGTCGTCGAGGGTCTGCAGTTTCACTTCTTTGACCGAACCGAAGCGGAGCAGCAGGTCGCGGGCGGTTTTTTCGCCAATGCCGGGAATGTCGGTGAGTTGGGTGCGGAAGGTGCCTTTGCTCCGTTTGTCGCGGTGGAAGGTGATGGCGAAGCGGTGCACCTCGTTCTGTATCTGTTCCATCAGGTGGAAAAGCTGGTCGGTGGGCTTCAACCCAACGACGCCTATCTGCCAATTGCTGTCGTAGCAAAGCAGCTCGTTGGTGCGGTGGCGGTCGTCTTTGGCCAGGCCGGCGATGGGGATGTCGAGTTGCAGCTCGTCGACGATGACGCGGCGTGCCACCTCCATCTGTCCTGCGCCGCCGTCGACGATGAGCAGGTCGGGCAGCTCTTTGCCTTCGTCCGACAACCGTTTGTAGCGCCGGTAGATGACTTCGGCCATGGAGGCGTAGTCGTCGGGACCTTCCACGGTCTTGATGTTGAACTTGCGGTATTCGCTGCGGTTGGGTTTGCCGTC
>CAMNKG010000136.1 GCA_946542135.1 uncultured Bacteroidales bacterium | reverse complement strand
ATTGTCAATGCTTCCATTCGAGCAGCAGGAATGGATGGATAACATACCTCTATATTGTATATCAAAGTTGATAGATAATTTTCAATGAAGACCGACTTTCAATATTCGACTGATTTTCTGGCGATGAACGCGCCGGAGCTGGGCCACACCTGCATGCACCTGCTTTGCACGGCAGGGGAGGGGAGTTTCGTGTTCAACGAACACTGTTATCATATCGTGAAAAACGACCTGGTGGTGATGCCATCCCCCAACAGGGCTAAGAATTTGGCCGCAGCACCGGGGATGGAGGTGGAGTGGTTTGCCGCCGACTACAAGTTTCTGCAGAACCAGTTGCCGTCGAACAACTACAGCATTGGAGGTTCGGTGTCGCTCAACCAGAACCCGATCATTAAACTAACCGATACCCAGGCCACCCACCTGTTGGCTGACTTCCGGCGGCTGCGCGACCGCATGGCGGACCGCGACCTGCTTTTCTACCGCGAGCTGATGGGGAGCCTCTGCCTGACGATGATGTACGACATCTTCGAACCCCACGCCCAGCGCGACCCCACCGAGACCCACAGCGACCGCACGGCCTACATCGTCAAGCAGTTTCTTGCGTTGCTCGACACCGGCATCAGCTGCACGGAGCGCGAGGTGCGCTACTACGCCGAGCGGCTGAACGTGTCACCCAAGTACCTGTCGGCCACTGTCAAGCGCGTCACGGGCCACAGCGTCAGCAGCTTCATCAACCGTGCCACGGTGCCGATACTGAAGAAGAAGCTCAACGACGAGCGCCTGTCGGTGACGCAGATTGCCGACCAGATGAACTTCAACACGCTGAGCTACTTCAGCCGCTACTGCTACAAGCACCTTGGCCAGTCGCCCAGCGACTACCGCCGCAGCCTGCAGCCATCGCTAATTTGATTCGCCTTCGCGGGCTTGGGACTGCAGCTCCATCTTGCCGAAACGGAGGGTGACAGAGAACGACACGAAGCGGGTGTTGCATCATATCTCTATTAAACGCCGAAAAAGGGGAAAAATCACATCGACGGCAAAAAAACGCTATTTTTTTGTATTTTTGCAAATCCAATATTTATGATTTTTACCATGAAAAGATTTGCTTTGTTATTGTTTGTACTTGGTGCGACGCTGAGGCTCGCTGCCAAGCAATCGGTATACACCCTCGCATCGCCCGACGGAAGGTTGCAGACCCATATCGAGGCTGCCAACGGGAGGCTGACTTACGACATCGTCTGCAACGGAACAACGTTGCTGCTGCCCTCATCCATAGGACTTGACTTTGTGCAGGGCGACAACGGCTTCACCACTCTGACGGTGCAGAAAGTGTCGCGCCGCACGGTGGACGAGCGCCTCTCTTCGCCCTTCTCGCGCCAGTCGGCCATGCGTGATCACTACAACGAGCTGACCCTGCGGCTGAAAGAGGGCTTGTCGATAATCTTTCGCGCCTACAACGAGGGCATAGCCTATCGCTTTCGCTGGGACGGCAAACCTGGTCGCGTCAACAGCGAGACGGTACAGTATCGCTTCGCCGCCGACTGGACCGCCACGGCGCCGTATGTCATCAGTTTTGACTCTACACGCCACGATATCCAATACTCCACCTCGTTCGAAAACCAGTACACGACGTGCCAACTCTCGGCCCTCGACCCTCGGCGTCTCTGCTTCTTGCCTCTGATGGTGCATGGCCCCAATGGTATCAAGGTATGCCTCACCGAGTCGTCGCTGCTCGACTATCCGGGACTTTATCTGCACGGAACCCGTTGCGCAGGTGAACTGGTAGGGGAACATGCGCCCTTGCCCCGGCGTGTGGAACAGGGGGGACACAACAACCTGCAGCTCCTGGTACGCGAACGCGAGGACTACATCGCCACCATGGATGCCAACAAGCACTTCCCTTGGCGCATCGCCATGGTGGCTCACAATAGCTGCGAGATTGCGATGAACAATATGAGCTACCTGCTCGGCGAGTCCTCGCGGGTTGCCGATATCAGCTGGATACGCCCCGGCAAGGTGGCTTGGGAGTGGTGGAATGACTGGAATATTGGCAATGTGAAGCGACCTGACGGCACTGACGTTTTGGTGAACTTTGAAGCCGGTATCAACAACGACACCTATAAGCACTACATCGACTTCGCTTCGCGCTACGGCATCGAGTACGTCATCCTCGACGAAGGATGGGCTGTCAGTGGTGCCGCCGACCTCTTTCAGGTGGTGCCGCAAATAGACCTTCCGATGCTTGTCCGCTATGGCAGCGAGCGCGGCGTGGGCATCATCCTGTGGGCTGGCTACTACGCCTTTGACCGCGACATGGAGCGCGTCTGCCGTCACTATAGCGAGATGGGCGTCAAGGGCTTCAAGATCGACTTTATGGACCGCGACGACCAGCTGGTTACCGACTTTTACAGACGTGCTGCCGATATGTGTGCACGCTATCATTTGGTAGTCGACTTCCACGGTGCCTTCAAGCCTGCCGGTCTCAACCGCACCTTTCCCAATGTACTCAATTTTGAGGGCGTCTTCGGACTGGAACAGATGAAGTGGGCTTCTGCGGAGTGGGACCAGGTGCAGTACGATACCGAAATCCCCTTTATCCGCCAGGCGTCGGGACCTATGGACTACACTCAGGGGGCTATGCGCAACGCTGCCCGCGCCAGCTATCATCCCTGCTGGAGCGAGCCTATGAGCCAGGGCACCCGTTGCCACCAACTGGCACTCTATGTGGTGCTTGAATCGCCCCTCAACATGCTCTGCGACGCCCCCACCAACTATGAACGTGAGCCTGACTATACGCGCTTTGTGGTTGCCATCCCCACTACGTGGGACGAGACCTGTGTGCTGCAGGGCGAGGTGGGACAGTACATCGTCACCGCTCGCCGCAAAGGTGAGAACTGGTATATTGGAGGCATTACCAACTGGAATGCCCGCGACGTGACCTTGGACCTGTCCCCGTTGCTGGGCGACAGGGTAGGGCCGCGCTCCGTAGAATGCTACCTTGACGGTGCCAACGCCCATCGCCGGGGCAGTGACTACACCCACGAGTATTTGCCCCTTGGCGACCTACGCTTCACCATCCATATGGCCCCAGGCGGTGGCTTTACGATGCGTATAGGCGATTAGCAGGGTGCGCATTTATCATGTCAACGAAGGCGGAAATGGTTAAAGTGTTTTTTTGTGGCGGCAAAGAAAAGAACCACACCGGCGATGTGGACAAGGGCGACGCCAACAAATGCGGCCGAATAGCTTACGTGTTCGGCCACGATGCCGCCAAGCAGTATGCCTAACCCCAGGCCTAAGTCCCAGCCTGTGAGGATGGTGCTGTTGGCCGTGCCGCGCTCGTTGTGCAGTGCCAGGTCGACAATCATGTTTTGCATAGAGGGCCACATGTGGCCGTTGCCCAATCCGATGAGCAGCGCCGAGCCGTAGTAGCCAATGGAATGATGCACGGTGGCGAAGAGCAGGTAGCCTATCGTCGAGACGAGGATGCCTTCGGCGGCATTGTGGACTATCTTGCCCTGTCGTAAAGCCCGTCCGCCCTGTATGCGCGACAGCATCAGTCCGCCGCTCAATATGGCGAAGTAGGTGCCTGTGCCGGTGGTGATGCCGAGGGTCTCTTTGCTGTAGATGGCCAGGTAGTTGCTCAGCACGCCGTAGCAGAAGCCGAAGACCA
>CAMNKG010000135.1 GCA_946542135.1 uncultured Bacteroidales bacterium | reverse complement strand
CTAAACCTTGCAAATAGGGAAATTCCCCCCTCTGTTTAGGGAAAATCCTTTTCATGTGAAAGAAAAAGTTCGTTTCTTTGCATCGTGAAAAGATATAAAAACGAAAACAATTAAATACATACGATTATGAAAAAGATGTTTTTAGCCTTCGTAGCATTGTTCACCATCACGACTTCGGCCAGCGCCATGGGTTATGAACAAGCACGTCAGCAGGCCCTGTTCCTGGCCGACAAGATGGCTTACGAACTGAACCTCACCGAGGAGCAGTACGAGGCAGTATACGAAATCAACCTCGACTATCTCTTGAGCGTCAATACCGAGGCCGACCTGTTCGGTACCTATTGGACCCATCGTAATCTCGACCTTAGTTACGTGCTCTTCGACTGGCAATACCAGATGTTCTGCGCCGCCAACTACTTCTATCGTCCCCTGTACTGGAGAGCTGGTTATTGGCATTTCGGCATCTATGCCCGTTATCCCTATCGTGACTATTTCTACTACGGACGTCCGCACTTCTACTATGTGTATCGCGGTGGTCACGGATGGCACCACAATGGTGGACGCAGCTGGTATCACGGCCGCACCTTCGGTCGTCACCATGGCAACCACGACCGTCATGCCGGTATGCGCAACGGTTTCGACCGCGGCGACTATCGCAACGGTTTCGACCACAGGAGTGGACGCAGCGGCGGCAGTGTGAGCCGTGGACGCGACGGACGTGGTGGCAGTGTAGGCGACGGACGCGGTACGCGCGACGGTCAGCGCGGTTTCGGCCGTGGCAGCCAGGGCGGAACGCGCAGCGACGGTGTACGCAGTGGCGGTAGCATCCGCAATCCCCACAGCGGCTCAATAGACCGCAGCACACGTGGTGGCGCGATAGAGCGTGGCGGCCGTGTAGATCGCAGCACCCAAGGCAGCCGGGTAGAGCGCGGCGGCCACAGTGGCAGCATCGATCGTGGCATGCGCAGTGGCACCATGCGTGAGAGCAGCACCCGCAGCACCGCTCCCAGCGGCAGCAGCAGAATCTACAGAGGCGGCTCGAGCAGCTCGCATCCCAGCGGCACCTTCTCACCCAGCACCCGCCAACGCAGCTACAGTGCTCCCAGCAGTGGCTCTCGCAGTTACAGCGCTCCCAGTAGAGGTTCAAGCAGCTTCGGCGGAGGACACAGCGGCGGTTCGCGCAGCTTCGGTGGAGCACACAGTGGTGGTTCGCGCAGCTTCGGCGGAGGACACAGTGGCGGTTCGCGCAGCTTCGGCGGAGGACACAGCGGCGGACACGGAGGTCATCGCTAATCCCCCCATTCTACCGACACAACAAACGACGATATATATTATCCATAGTAAAAAACTGTTTTGAATCGACTTACATTTATTCACATTCAGCAGGTTGCGGTTTGATTTAGGTGAAAAGAGAATCAGGAAGTTATTAATAAATTTGCAACCAAGCACGTACTAACGAAAAAGAGGGCGCCTCCATGGATGCCCTCTTTTTTTCGCTTATCACTCGTAATTATAAAATTATTTCCCTCACCTCGGCATTGGCCATCTTGAGCACCTCGTGCATGGGTTTGCCATAGAATGCCGCCTGCAGTGCCTTGTTGATGATGCCGTGGCCCACGGCGAGAACGGTGCCGCCGGGATATTCCCTCTTCAACATATCGACAAATTCCATGGCACGAGCTTTCATCTGCTCGATGGTCTCCACATTGTCGGGCCACACCTTATCCTTTAGTTCGGGAATGAGTTCGCCGGTGAAGTCGCCCCAGTCACGTTCGCGCAGTAAAGGCGTGGTCTGCACAGGCAGGTGATGTGGTTCGGCGATGATGGTGCAAGTGTCGACAGACCGTTTCAAGTCGCTGGAGAAGAACGCGTCTATCGGTTCATTCCTCAGACGGTCTCTCACCTGTCGGGCCTGTTCCCTACCTTCTTCCGTCAGTTCACCCTGCATCTGTCCTTGCAGCACCTGCTGCACATTGCCGATGGTCTGACCGTGGCGTGTGAGCAGCAATCTGGTGACCTTTTCTTTCGTCTCTTTCTCCATTTATTTCTGTGCTTATTGAGCGTTGCAAAAAATTGATTGGCAAAATTATGTCTTTTTTCAGAAAAAAGCGAAGGATTATTGGAAAAAATGGCTAACTTTGTAGCCAATAGAGACAACTTGTACATCATGAAAATCATCCAGAGCTCCTATTTCCGCGCATTCTGCGCTTTGATTATCGGTGTATTGATTCTACTGCGCCCCGACAGCACTGTCAAGGGCATCACCATCGGCATCGGCATCCTGTTCCTCGTATCTGGCGTCATCTCATGTGTGGCCTACTGGAACGACCGCTCGCGTCTGCGTGAGGAGAAGAGTGCTTTGGCCCCCACCCTCCCCATAGTAGGCATCGGCAGCACGGTGTTCGGTTTCCTGTTGGCTTTGGCTCCAGGTTGGTTCGACGAGGCGTTGATGTATGTGTTGGGAGCCATTGTCATCCTTGGAGCCATCAACCAGTTCATGGCCTTGGTACAAGCCCGTAAATACATCGAGTTAGGCTTAACCTATTGGATTATGCCCACCGTGATACTCCTCACCGGCATCTTCATCATCGTGCATCCTATGGCCAGTGCATCGATACCTCTCATCATCCTGGGTATCTGCCTGATAGCTTATGGCATCAGTGAGATTGTGAATGCCACGGCCATCCAGCGCGGTCAGAAGACCACTATGCCCGCCCGGCGTGAAGAGCCGATGAACAACAAGAAGGCATCGTCAGCCAAGGAGGACGACGATGCCGAGTATGTGGAATACGAGGAGGTGGACAAATAGTCCTACAACGCCGGATTCTTTTTCAGGGGCACGGGCACCAGTTGCTCGATATACTTACAGAGTATGCCTATGCCCTTGAGGTTTTCGCCCCCCTGAGGAATGATCAGGTCGGCGAATTTTTTCGTGGGTTCGATGAACTGTTCGTGCATGGGTTTGAGCACATTGAGATAGCGGCTGAGCACCATGTCGACGGTTCGTCCGCGCTCCACCACGTCGCGCTGTATATTGCGGATTAGTCGTTCGTCGCTGTCGGTGTCGACGAAGATTTTCAGGTCCATGATCTCGCGCAGTTTCCTGTTGATGAGCGTCATGATGCCTTCGATGATGACCACCGGTTTGGGTTCCACATGAATGGTTTCCTTGAGTCGGTTGCTCAGTATATACGAATAGGTGGGCTGTTCGATAGCCTCGCCATTGCGCAACTGGTTGATTTGTTTGATGAGCAGTTTCCAGTCGAAGGCGTCGGGGTGGTCGAAATTGATGTTACGCCGTTCCTCGTCGGTCATGCCCGTCGTATCGTTGTAATACGAGTCGAGGGGTACCACAGCCACATAATGGGGCGGCAGTGCCTCGACGATTTTCCTCACCACGGTTGTTTTTCCGGAGCCCGTGCCTCCTGCTATTCCAATGATTGTCATATTTTGGTTTGAGATTTGAGATACATAATTTACTATAAAGATTTATAAGACAGGCTATTTCACTAACATTTTTTTACCTTTTATTATATTGATACCTTTGGCAGGTTTGGATATGCGTTGACCGTTGAGATTGTATATGGGAGTCTCGTTATTGGGCATTATTGGAGGCTGTGAGATTTCCGTCACATTGCCATTTCCATCCAGTTCCATTATATCATAAAAGAAATCCCTCCAATTTGGCGTATGATTATATTTATCCTTCGTGCCTTTCGGCAC
>CAMNKG010000134.1 GCA_946542135.1 uncultured Bacteroidales bacterium | reverse complement strand
GGGAAGGCCGCCGCGGCTGAAAACAGGGCCGCGCTGCACCATTTCGCGAGCCTTGCGTGCTGCCTGACGGGCACGGGCGGCAAGGATGACCTTCTCGACAATCATCTTGGCTTCGTTGGGGTGCTCTTCCAAGTAGTTTTCCAGCATCTCGCTGACGGCACTGTCGACGGCGCCGCGCACTTCGTTGTTGCCCAGTTTGGTCTTGGTCTGGCCTTCGAACTGGGGCTCAGCGACTTTCACGCTGATGATGGCCGTCAGGCCTTCGCGGAAGTCGTCGCCGCTGATGTCCACCTTGGCTTTGGTCAGCATGCCGCTCTTGTCGGCGTAGGCTTTCAGCGTGCGCGTCAGTCCGCTACGGAATCCGGTGAGGTGGGTGCCGCCTTCGTGGGTATTGATATTGTTGACATAACTGTGCAGGTTCTCGCTGAACGAGGTGTTGTATTGCATGGCTATCTCGATGGGAATGCCCTGGCGCTCGCCTTCGATGTAGATGCAGTCGGGCATCAGGCACTCGCGGTTCTCGTCGAGGTACTTGATAAAATCGCGCAAGCCGTTCTCAGAAAAGAAACGCTGCTTGGTGGCGATCCCGTTCTCGTCGCGGTTGCGCAAGTCCTCGATGGTGAGCTCTATGCCTTTGTTGAGGTAGGCCAGCTCTCGCAGTCGGTTCTCCAAGGTCGGGAAGTCATATTCTGTGGTGGTGAAAATCTGTGGGTCGGGGTGGAACTGGATGCGGGTGCCGCGTTTGTCGGTCTCGCCCACTTGCTTCACGGCGTACAGCGGCAGCCCTCGGCTGTATTCCTGGCGGTAGACCTTGCCGTCACGATATACCTCGGCGGTCATGTGGTCGCTCAAGGCATTGACGCAACTCACGCCGACACCGTGAAGACCACCGGAAACTTTGTAGGATCCTTTGTCAAATTTGCCACCGGCATGCAGCACGGTCATCACAACCTCTAATGCCGAACGGTGCTCCTTTTCGTGCATGTCCACGGGAATGCCGCGCCCGTTGTCCTCCACGGTGATGGAATTGTCCTCTCCGATGGTGACCATGATGCGCGTGCAGTAGCCCGCCAGGGCTTCGTCTATTGAATTGTCTACTACTTCGTATACCAAATGATGCAGTCCGCGGAAGTTGACATCGCCGATGTACATGGCCGGACGCATTCTTACGGCTTCCAAACCTTCCAGAACGGTGATGTTGTTCGCACTGTAATTCTCTTGTTTCGAAATGTTTACTTCGTCACTCATTGTGTCTTTTCTTTTGTGTATTGAGGGTGCAAAGATACTAATTTTTCGGCAAATGAAAGGACCTCTTTTTATAATAATTATCAACAAAAAGTGAAAAATGCTTTCCGTTCATTTATTTTTGCTATCTTTGCAAGTCGTTTGAATACTTTATTATATGTTAAAGAAACTTCTGATATTATTGGTAATGAGTTTGTTAATCACTTCTCTCTCTGCTCAGGAATTCCGCTGCGGAGTGACGGTGAATTATCAGAAGTTGCAGAGCACTACGCAACAATACGAAACCGGCGATGTGAAAATTTTCGAAACCATGAAACATGCCATCGAGGATTTCGTCAATAACCGCCAATGGACGAACATCGAACTGGAAATGAACGAGAAACTGGACTGTTCCATCAGCATCATCCTCTCCGAGCGCTCCTCGGCTACCGATTTCAAAGGCCAGATCTCTGTTCAGCTGCGTCGTCCTGTGTATAATTCCAACTACACCTCCGGCGTGCTGAACTACTTGGAAGGCAACGACTTCATGTTCTCCTACAACGAAAGCCAGCCTCTCGAGTTCGACCCCAACAGTTTCTACGACAACCTCTCCTCCACGCTGGCCTATTACTGCTATATCATGCTGGGCATGTATTTCGACTCCTATGGCCCCAACGGCGGCGAACCCTTCTTCGAAATGGCTCGCACCATCGCCCAAACTGCCGGCACCACAGGCTATAAGGGCTGGAAATCAAACGACAGCCAGAAGGCTCGCTACTGGTTTATGGAAAACCATACCAACTCGGCCTACGAAGCACTCCACAGCGTCTATTACTACTATTATCGCCTCGGCCTCGACATGATGACAAAGGACCAGCCTACCGCACGCCAAAACATTATCAAGGCTCTACGCTATCTGCAACAGGTCCACAAAGTGCGTACCAACTTGCTGTCGGTGACGCAGTTCATCGACGTCAATATGGCTGAGATTGTCTCTATCTTCACTCCCGCGCCGCAGGTGGAACAACAGGAAGTATACAACATCATCAAGGATATTGCTCCTATCAACGTAACGAAAATGAAAGACTGGAAAGTTAAGTAACGCAATAATTTAAATTCTTACTATCATGACCCAAATACCTATTCAAAAAGAGGTGATCGACCGCATCGCCGCCGAAAACAAGATAAACAACCCCGGAAAAGCATCTATCCGCGAGATGCGCAAAATGATTCAGGATATCGAGAAAGCTACCGACACACGCTTCGTCAAGATGGAAATGGGCATCCCCGGCCTTCCTGCTCCCCAGGTCGGCGTCGAGGCTCAGATCGAGGCGCTCCGCTCGGGCGTGGCTTCCATCTATCCCGAAATCTATGGCACCGCCGATTTCAAGAAGGAGGCTGCCCGCTTTGTCAAGAATTTCCTCGACATCGACGTGACTCCCGACTGCTGCGTGCCTACCGTGGGTTCCATGCAGGCTGGCTTCGCCTCTTTCCTCACCCTCACGCGCTATGATGCCAAGAAGACCAAGGTGCTCTTCATCGACCCGGGCTTCCCGGTGCAGAAACAACAGTGCCGCGTGCTCGGTATCCCCATGAAGACTTTCGACGTCTATGAATACCGTGGCGACAAGCTGCGCGACAAACTGGAAGAAGAACTCCGCGATGGCGACGTGGCTTGCCTCATCTACAGCAGCCCCAACAACCCGGCATGGTTCTGCTTCACCGAACACGAACTCCAGATCATCGGTGAGATGGCCAACAAATACGGCACCGTGGTGCTCGAGGATGACGCCTACTTCCTGATGGACTTCCGCAAGGACTACAGCGTCCCCGGCAAGGCTCCCTTCCAGCCCACCGTGGCCAAGTACACGGACAACTACGTCCTCATGATCAGCGGTTCCAAATCCTTCAGCTATGCCGGCGAACGTATCGCCATGATGATCTGCAGCCCCGCGCTCTTCAATAAGGAATGCCCCGACCTGGCTCGCTACTACAGCCAGACCCAGCTGGGCCGCGCCCTCATCTTCGGCACGCTCTATTGCCTCTCCTCGGGTACCGCTCATAGTGTTCAGTACGCCATGGCCGCCATGCTGAAAGGCGCCAACGATGGCACGTTCAACTTTGTCAAGGACATCAGAGAGTACGGCGAAAAGGCCTCCATCATGAAGAAGCTCTTCACCGACAACGGTTTCTATATCGTTTACGACAAGGATATGGGCGAAGACATCGGCGACGGTTTCTATTTCACCTTCTGCTATCCCGGTTTCGGTGGCGTCGACCTTCTCAACGAGCTCATCCGTTACGGCATCAGCGCCATCGCCCTCGACATCACCGGAAGCCACAAGCAAGGCATTCGTGCATGCGTGGCTCTCGTGCAGCGTGACCAGTTCCCCGACCTCAAGGAGCGTCTGGAGAAATTCCACGCCGACCACCCCGTGAAATAACGACAAAAAATATCCATATCACATAATCGCAGGCGAGGCGCCTGCGTACCAGACCCGACCCGTCA
>CAMNKG010000133.1 GCA_946542135.1 uncultured Bacteroidales bacterium | reverse complement strand
TGAAGAAGGGGCAAAAGAGGATTTTCGAACTACATACAGCTCTCGATGTCGGCGATGATTTTCTGAGCCAACGCGTCGGCCTCGTCAGCCGAGTGCGCCTCGCAATAGATGCGGATAATCGGCTCGGTGTTCGACTTGCGGAGGTGAGCCCAGCTGTCGGCGAAGTCGATCTTGACGCCGTCGATGGTGGAGACCCTTTCCGACTTGTATTTTTCGGCCATTTTGCGAAGGATGGCGTCGACATCCATATCGGGAGTCAGATCCTTGCGGTTCTTGGAAATGACATAGTTAGGATAGGTGGCGCGCAGTTCGGAAGCCTTCATGCCACGCTTAGCCAGATTGGTGAGGAACAGGGCCACGCCCACGAGTGCATCGCGTCCGTAGTGGAGTGCCGGATAGATGACGCCGCCGTTGCCTTCGCCGCCGATGACAGCGTTGACCTCTTTCATCATGGTGGTGACATTGACCTCGCCGACGGCCGACGCCGCATAGCGGTAGCCCATCTTCTCGGTCACGTCGCGCAAGGCGCGAGTCGACGACATGTTGCTGACCGTATTGCCCGGGGTGTGCTGCAACACATATTCAGCCACAGATACCAGCGTATATTCCTCGCCGAACATCTCGCCCGTTTCGCACACCAGTGCCAGACGGTCGACGTCGGGGTCGACCACGATGCCCAGGTCGCATTTTTGCTGAGGGACCACCGAGGCGATCTCGGTGAGGTTTTGCGGCAGCGGTTCCGGGTTGTGAGCGAAATGGCCTGTAGGCTCGCAGTTGAGTTCCACAACCTCCTTGACGCCCAGGGCGCGAAGCAGGCGAGGTATGGCGATGCCGCCAGTGGAGTTGACAGCGTCGACCGCCACGCGGAAGTTAGCCTTGGCGATAGCCTCAGTGTCGACGAGAGGGAGATCCAAGACACGCTGAATATGAGCGTCGATGGTGTTGAAGTCCTCGGTGACACGACCCAGAGCGTCGACCTCGGCGAAAGAGATCTCGTCGCTGTCGGCGAGGCGAAGCACCTCGTTGCCTTCAGCGGCATCGATAAACTCGCCCTTTTCGTTGAGCAGTTTCAATGCATTCCAGTGCTTAGGGTTGTGCGAAGCCGTGATGATGATGCCGCCGTCGGCGTGTTTGTCGATGACCGTCATCTCGGTTGTCGGGGTCGTGGAGAGGCCCGTCTCAATGACGTCGACGCCCATGCCCATGAGCGTACCCACGACGAGGCGGTCGACCATGGCGCCAGAGATACGAGCGTCGCGGCCCACCACGAGGGTGAGACGCATGCCCGGCTGCCTACGCTGGAGGAAGGTGGCAAAGGCGGCTGTGAATTTCACTACGTCAAGAGGGCTGAGGCCCTCGCCGGCGGGGCCACCGATGGTGCCTCTGATGCCGGAGATAGATTTAATCAATGACATTATAATCAGTTTTTTAAATTAACAATTGGATAATTTACGCGCAATGAATTAAAATGCAAATGTACACCAAAAAATTGATTCCTACACTTCTTGTCGAGAAAAAATAGCATACCTGCATCTTGTTTTTTGCAAAATTATGTGTATATTTGCTTTTCAGAAAAACACCACTTTTTTTTGTTACTCGTTTGGGTATCAATATATAATTATATTTATACGTCTGTCGCGAGTCACAAAAAAAGGTCTATGATGTATTAAACCAACAGAAAAATAAGAACTCTATGCATATAGCAATAGCAGGCAACATAGGATCAGGCAAAACGACCCTGACGGACAAACTGGCGAAGCATTACCAATACGAGGTGCTTTTGGAGAAGATGGACAACAATCCGTACATCAACAGCTTCTATGAAGACATGCGTCGCTGGAGTTTCAACCTGCAGATTTACTATCTGCATACGCGCTACAAGCAGCTATTAGAGATGAAGCAGACGGGCAAAGACTTTGTGCAGGACCGAACGTTGTATGAAGACGCCTACATCTTTGCGCCCAACCTTCAAGCCATGGGGCTGATGAACACGCGGGACTACGACAACTATATTGCGGTGTTCGAGCTTTTGGAGTCGTTCATACAGCCGCCCGACCTGCTCATCTACCTGCGAGGCGACGTGACGTCGCTCATCAAGCAGATACAGCGTCGCGGCCGAAGCTACGAGAGTTCGATACGCCTTGACTACCTAACCAATCTCAACGACCGCTACGACCGCTGGTTTGAGAGTTACGACAAAGGCAAGTCGTTGCTTATCGACATCGAAGAGCTCAATTTTGCCGACAACCGCGAAGACCTCGGTGTGGTCATCAACAAGATTGACGCAGAATTCAACGGATTATTTTAACTTTAAAAACCATATACCATGAAAATTTTAGGCATCATCCCCGCACGTTACAATTCCACCCGTTTTCCCGGAAAGCCCCTTGTCATGATTGACGGCAAACCGATGATAGAGCATGTATGGCACGGTGTGGCCGACACGGGATTAGTAGACCACGTGGTGGTAGCCACCGAAGACCAGCGCATCATGGATGCCGTCGCCGCCTTTGGAGGCGAGGCCGTCATGACCGGCAAGCACCACAAGAGCGGCACCGACCGTTGTGGCGAAGCCATGCAGAAAATCAATGAAGACATCAACCAATACGATGTCATCATCAACATACAGGGCGACGAGCCCCGAGTGGCGGCAGAGCATCTGAAGCTGATAGCCAAAACTTTCGATGACCCCGATGTGCAGATTGCCACGCTCAAGAAGAGGATTACCTCGCTTGCCGAGCTCAACTCCACCAACACCGTCAAGGTAGTCTGCGCCCTCAATGGCGACGCGCTCTATTTCAGCCGCCAGCCCCTACCCTACCTTCGTGGCATCGCCAAAGAGATGTGGCTGCGCCGCAACCATTACTACAAACACATCGGCATCTATGCCTTCCGCCGCGAAGTATTGCAAGAGCTGGTGAAACTCGAACAGACGCCCCTCGAGAAAAGCGAGTCGCTGGAACAGCTCCGCTGGATGGAGAACGGCTACCGCATCACCGTTCGCGAGACCACCAAGGAAAGTGTCGCCATCGACATGCCCGAAGACCTGCTGCGACTGAAATGACGCCACAGACGGCATTAGACATTATTACCCCAAACGCACTCCACTAAAACCAAGAAACACAGACAATGAACATCACCGATTATTTGGTAGCATACCTAAGACAAGGAAACCCCGTTGAGATACCGAACATCGGAGCACTGGTCAGCCAAGAGACCGCCTCACACTTCGACCCACAGACAGCCACCTACTATCCGTCGCAAACCGTCATAAACATTGTTCTGGCCACAGGCGCCGAGGACGCTTTTGTGCACTACCTTGCCGAGAAAGAATGCGTCACATCGAGTACAGCAACGCAGATATGGAAGAACTACTGCGATGCCCTGTCCGCCAAACTCGCCACGGAAGGCAAGCATCAGCTGAATGGGCTCGGAGTCCTTGTCTGCGACAGCAACGGATACCATTTCGATATGGAAGCTGCAGCGACCGTTGCGGGAGCGCTGCCCCAGTCAGGTCCCATCAATGATGTTCATCGCTATACCCCAACCGATGCCGGCGATCCCTTTGACGCCTTCGAGCAGCCGCTACAGCCTATGCCGGTGAAAAGCAGTTCCCTTATGGAAGGCTTCAGCGCTGTCAGTGAGACGATGTCTGTGCCCGAGCCTGCAGAAGAGGAGCCCGAAACGACACAGGTCACTGAGCCGGAACCGGAACCCATACCAGAACCGGAGCCCGAGCCAGAGCTGGAACCCGAACCGGAGCCAGAACCCGAACCGGAACCAGAGCCAGAGCCGGAGCCGGAGCCCATACCGGAGCCTGAACCCGAGCCTGAACCCGAGCCTGAACCCGAGCCCGAACCCGAGCCTGAACCCGAACCGGAGCC
>CAMNKG010000132.1 GCA_946542135.1 uncultured Bacteroidales bacterium | reverse complement strand
CGAGGTCGCCCTCCATGCCGTAGACGCCTTCCGTAGCCACCAGGATGCCGCCGCCCTGCTTTTCGGCAAGAGCCGTGGCTTGCGTCAGCTGCTTGCGCAGGCTGTCGATGTCGTTGTGCTGATATTTGAAGCGCTTGGCACCAGTAACGCGGAAGCCGTCGATCAAGCAAGCATGAGCTTCGCTGTCGTAGACGATGACGTCGCGCAGGCTGACGATGGTGTCGAGGATGCTTATCTGCCCCTGATAGCCGAAATTGAGCAGGTAGCCGTATTTTTTGTGGGTGTATTCGCAAAGCATTGCTTCCACCTCTTCGTGCAGGGCGGTGTGGCCGCTCATCATGCGGGCACCCATCGGGTAAGCCAGACCCCAACGGCGGGCGCCTTCTTCGTCGGCGGCACGCACTTCGGGATTGTTGGCCAGACCCAGATAGTTGTTGAGGCTCCAGTTCAACACCTTCTTGCCGTTGAACATCATTTCAGGACCCAGCTCGCCTTCGAGCTTCGGAAAATAAAAATAACCGTCGGCCAGCTTGCGATACTGTCCTAAAGGACCGCCGGTCGACTCTTTAATGCGTTCAAAAATATCTTTCATATCTTTATTAATTAGTTTCAAAAAACGATATTTTACTGTTTCTCAAATTGCTGCCTAACAATTCAGCAGACTCACGCCATAGGTTGTGAGAAGGCAAAAATACTAATTTTTTTTAGATTTGGCAGTACCCATTTAATCATTTAGCTGATGGCGATCTCCTTCCCACAAATTCGGACATGAGTATGGCGGCAGCCACGGCTGCATTGAGCGACTCGCAAGTTCCGCCGATGTTGGGTATGGTCAAGCGGCAAGTCAGCGAGGCCTCCACGACCTCTGAAAGGCCCCTACCCTCATTGCCCACGACGAGGATGGCAGGCCGTTGCAACGCACTATTGTAAAGGTCGTTGCCATCGAGCATGGCGCCATAGACGGCATAGCCCATTGCCGCATGCTGCTTCAGGAACGCCGGCAAGTCGCAGTAGGTGACCGCCGTACGGAAGATGGCGCCCATCGAGGCCTGCACCACCTTGGGATTATAGCACGATACCGTGTCAGGGCTGCAGAACAGCTGACGGATGCCATACCAGTCGGCAGTACGCAGAATGGTGCCCATATTGCCCGGATCCTGCAATCCGTCGAGAGCTATAAGCACATCGGCATCCGCCATTAGTGGCTGTGGGGCAGGACGATCTACAAGCATCCACACCTTGTTAGGGCTACGCATAAGGCTTAGCCGTTCCAATTGCTCGGCGGTGACGACATACTTGTCGCACTCAGCCGGTAGCGACCCGGCATGCGATTCGCACCAATCCTCAGTGGCACACACCGTGCGGATGCGGAAACCCGACAGCATGGCTTCATTGCACAACTTGACCCCCTCAACGACGAAAACGCGGTCCTCGTCGCAGTGTTTCATCAGGCGATAAGCCGCGAGGGTTTTCAGCATGTTTTTTGACAACGTATTCATTCCCGGAAAAATCACAGACAGATACTGTCCCTGTTATTATTTGATCACCAACTTTTTGACCACCACCCCCGATGCCGAGGAAATCTTGACGACATAAAGGCCTGAATCCAACCCCTCTAACGGGGTAGACATAGTCAACGCAGGTCTGTCGACAACACAGTGACCATTCAGGTCGAACACCTGAATACGAGTAGGCTGCGCCACGTCGAGCACACGCACATAGGCGATTCCTTCGGCTGGATTAGGATAGACAGCAGCATCGAGACGTGCGCCATGAACCTCGTCAAAGCCGACGCCATCCCACTCAAAGACGCCCTCTATCATCCAGCTGAACAGGGCTTCCGGGTCGAAGGGATGCAAATCCTCGCCCACCAGCAAGCCGTTGGGATTTCCGCCATAGATAGAGAACACCCCCGGCGTGTCGACATCGGTGCATTTGAGCATGATCCACAGCGACTGAGAGCCGTCGACGATAACCGGCTGCGACAGTTTGTGGGAATAGAAGGTATATTCGTAGTCCAAGCTGTCGTAGAACGTGGCGGTGTAAGCCACCGATTCAGGATGGTCAGTGCCAGTATATATCGTGAGGGTGTGAGTGCCCGCTTTGCGACCCATAAAAATGACCTCGCTAAGGTTATGGTGATTGTGGAGTGAAGAGGCAGGAATCTTGATGCCCCAAACAGAATCGGCGCCGAGGCCCGGAGTGATGTTAGAGGCGCGGTTCATGGAATTGTCGCAAGTGAAATAGCGTATGGTGTCGCAATGCACCGGAGCGAAGAGGGCAGTGAAGTTGACAGTGCCGCCAGTGGCAACCGTAACACGAGGGTTGTAACGGCAGCCGTCGCTCCAACCCACGAAACGAGTATTCTCGTTGGCAGCGGAAGCCCTCATGACAATCGTGTCGCCAAAGTTATAGTTGCCATCACCGCTGACCACACCGTCGGCAGCCGAGGCACCGCGCACGCCTTCAGCGCTGACACGTACCGTCGTCAATCCCACCGTATCCCAATCCAGGTAGGGTTCGATGCCGACAGTAGCAGTGGCAAAGAGATTGAAATTATAGTCGTTAGGATTAAGGTTGGTAATACGGAAATTGCCGTCATAGCTGCCACCCCAACCCCAGTTGAGATGGTAGAGGCCATAGTTGTTGTAGCCATCCACGACGAAGGCATGTCCCGATTGGCGCTCATCGTAGCCAGCATAGAGGATCGGGCGGCCATTGTCCAATTCCTGGCGCATCAAATTCTTCCAGCCGTCCACATCATAGTCGATGCGGAATGCCGTCCACACATAAGGGCTGTATTTGAAGTTGTATTTGAAAGCGTTTTCCGACGACGGTTCCCCGCCATAGCCATAACTGGCTGTTTTGCCAGCACTTCCCCTGGCATTGTAGTCCATACTCACCGAGACACCGATATGATAGATAAGGGTGGCCACAGCCGATATTTGACCGTCGGTGCTGTTGGCATTCAAAGCCGGAGGCATACTGTCCCACTGGTAATCAACCTCATAATTGGCGCTGAGGTCGCCCATGGAGCGATGGGTATAGGTGCATTGGCCATAGCCAGAAGCCGGATAGTTGAAGAATTTCATGATCTGGGCCGTAGCCGTAGCCGTGCAGCCACAAACGGCGCGGTCGTGGTTGACGCTGTCGTAGGGGCACAGCGCGTTATAGTAAGGGCTTTGGTTCCATGTAGTAGTCAGAAACGGGCCTACCGTAGCCTTGCCCCCCTTTGCGATCGTCTTCCCTGCACGCAGCAGTTTCCACTGTTCGTCGGCGCTGCCCAAGCGCTTGCCTACGGTGCGTGCATAGCGTATTTCATCTTCATAACCTTTGAGCCACGACATCACATGAGGAGGTATGGCCTCAGGAGAGAATGCATTGCGGAAAGAATAGCCCAATATAGGTTCCACGTTATCGTCGCCGGCCACGAGGATAAATCCGCGGCCATTATTGACGGTGAAGGTGTAGAATTCCCAGAAAGGCGTCCGGTCGCTGATATCGACGAGGTCCTCATCGTTGGAGTTGAGTCCGGCCGACTGCAGAAAAGCGACGGCCACCTTACGAGCAGAGGCAATGTCGACAGGATGGGCATAAACACCCACCGACAACAAAAGCGACACAAAAAGAATCAGCGTTTTTGACAAAAAATTATCTTTCATATACTATATTATATTTGATACGAAATGGAACAATTGCACAATAAGAACCATTATACATTTAGAAATGCAAATTTACATAAAAAAATTGGATTTCAACCCAGACGAATAAAAACCGCCATGTGGAAAATCTACGAGATATACTTATTTATAATTATCTATCAACCATTTACCACAACAAAAAACTACGATTTAGATGCAAATGACGATATGAATATTCTATGCAATTTACGACGGAAAAGATTCCATCAAAAGGGAACACGACACATTTACACCCGATCGAGAGGAGATGTACGACTCTATTTTAGTCCATCCTTAAAAAAGGCTTAGACCTTGTCTTTCTGGTTGCGGTCAGACAACATTGCCTTGTTTAGCAGATCATGCACTTCCTGCAACTCGTAATTGACCATGAATGCAGTTGCGTCCATGGATTCAGATGCCTAAATTCCAGTTACAAGTGCAACACTAAGTAGAAAAAAAGAGTACCAAAA
>CAMNKG010000131.1 GCA_946542135.1 uncultured Bacteroidales bacterium | reverse complement strand
TTTACCATACCGACACCCTGGTGCAATGCTGGACGCTGCAGTGGAGCGACGGCAACCTGGTGAGCGCCACAGCTGATTCGATGGCTCATTATTGCACCGGCATCACTCGAATCGACTACCAGTACGACGACCATTACAATCCCATGCAAGGCTTTTTCAGATCGAACAGCATAATCCAAAACGAACTCCTCTACTTTCCCGCATACTTAAGCCGGAACAATTTGGTTCTAAAAACAGTACATCGCTCAATCGATGGCAACCCATCAACAACCAACTGGGTCTACCACTACCGATATCGCAGCAACGACAGTTACCCGTCCAGCGTGACATACACAACCCCAACGGCTGTCTACTCGACCATCACCACTACCACCACATTCCACTACGGCGAACCCTTTATGGACGAATAGCCTCCTGGCTCCCTAACCGACATCAATACAGAACGATTCATACAAGAGATTGTATCGCTGCAACCCACCATGCGACACATGGCCGCAACGATTCTGCACGACGACGACCTTGCCGCCGACGCCGTGCAGGACTCCTTTGTGCGGCTGTGGCGCATGCGGTGGCGACTGGGACTGATGAAAGACCCGCAGGGCTTTGCGATGCGCACCTTGCGCAACCTGTGCATCGACATGCTGCGCCGCAACAAGCAGCACCAAACGTATCTGGAGGCCACCGCGTCGGAAACAGGCAGCCAACGATATGACGACGACGCTCGCAACGACGAACAGCGTTTCCGCCAAGTGGAACAGGCCATAGCGACGCTGCCACAAAAGCAGCGGCAAATAATCGAAATGAAATATGTAAAGCAGATGACCATCCGCGAGATAGCGCAACAGACGGGCCTCAGCGAAACCAACATCACCACGACGCTCAGCCGCGCCTACGCCTCCCTCAGAAATCACCTTCAAACCATCGACACAGAACAATGAAACAGGACGACATAGAGAAAATACTACAACAATACGGCGAGGACAAGCGGCAGCAGCAACAAGCCGCCGACAACCTGCATCGCCTGGCCCAGCGGCAGTCGCGGCGACGCATCGGCATCGCGTGCGTTGCCGTCCTGCTGCTGTGCGCCACCCTGACCCTACGTCTTTTGTCGCCGCAGAACAGCATCGAGCCCACAACAGCATCGACACATAAGATTCCGGTACCGAAATCAGACCCAACATTTTATCCTTCAACCGACAACACGCCATCAGAAGCACCCTCCCCTACGCTACGCAAGCCACAGGTTGTGAAAACAAGGACGGACATTTCCTCGCTTCCGACCGCCAACGACATGGTAGCCGACAGCCGCCTTCCGAACGACAACCGCCAAGCAGATGTCGCCCCCTACCCTAACGAATCGACAAGCATCCCAGTAATCGACACGCCAACACCGCCGGCAAACAACGAAAACCATAGCACCGAACGACCAAACCCTCTATCGGAACTTTATGCAGAACAAATAAATACAGCACCCGCCCCAAACAAAAGCAACACCGCCTTCCTACCTGAAGACAACACACACCGAATCAGCTTTATATCGTCAATCAATGCCTCGACCATGGCGAACGGCAGCATCGGTTACGCGGAAGGAATTGGCACCAATGAACTTGCATTCGCCTCAGGCGAATCTTTCAGCTCTATCGACCCCAATTTCTCTTTGTCGGCCAACATCGGAGCTTCCTACGCCGTTGCAAGCAACCGTGGCTGCCGACTCGACATCGGTCTGTCGCTCAGCGGTCGCGCACAGCAAGGCACTGTCAACGACTACCTCGTTGGCAGCGAACACAGATTTGGCTCCACCGACAACCTTCTGAGCATCCAGCCTAACGGGCACCGTTCCTACACCTCCTTCGACCTCTTCGCAAACATCCCCATCACGCTGAATTTCTTCCCTTTGGGCAAAGACCGAACCGGATGGAGCCTCAACGTGACCCCCGCCCACAGCATCGTCCGCTCACATACGCTTGGTGCATCCTCAGCTGCCGCATTCGTCGTGAATCCATGGAAACTCAACGTCGGCCTCGGCATCGTCCTGCCCCACAAGGTGATACGCCGAGTCGCTTTAACCGCCAACCTGCTGCCGTTGTACACCTCACATTCGATACATGAAATAGGCCTCGAAATCGGCTTCTGACTTTTCAGACCAATTAGCCAGACAAGCACAAAAGGATTTTGCCAATGCATTAATAAAAAGTAATGCATTTTTCGACATATCCAAAATATTTTGTATCTTTGCAAATTCAAAAGGACTTAGCGTACGCTCGGGTGTCAGGGGTTGTTGGCAATGCCGACGGCACTATTTTCCCCTTGTAGAAAGCTAAAAAAAGTATCCACCATTAGCAGTTGCGCCCGACACGCACGAGGGCATATTTTATGAAAATCAGATATTTGCTTAGCTCAATGCTCGCCATCACGCTGGCGGTGTGCCTAAGCGGATGTTCGGGCAGCGGTTCCGGCAAGGGAAAACAGAACGGCATCCCTTTGGCCCAAATCCAAAAAAGTCAATACGGCATCGCCTTTGTGGATGTAAAAGGCAAGATCATCATCGACAGTAAAGAATTTGGCTCGGCCGAACAATTCAGCGAAGGTCTGTGTGCCGTGTACGACAAAGACAGGGAGAAGGTAGGCTTCATCAACACCAATGGCAAATTGGTGATTCCCTGCGAGTTTGAACACCCCGCCTACAGCAGCAGAGTTGTTGGCTTGAAAGCCCGTTGCCGCGAAATGTTCCATTGCGGATACGCTCGCGTTGCCTCGTCGGGCGACGACGTGCTGATTGACCGCAAGGGCAAAACATACCTCGAAGGCCTCTTCCCAATCGACTGGGACGGCACCGTTGCCATTGTCTGCAAGGACGATATCCACGAGCCTGGCCTCGTCACAATGAAAGGCAAAGAGATTGTTCCTTATGGCACCTACTATGCCATGGAATTCATGGGCGAAGGCATGATTAGGGTATTCGGAGAACAAGGCGTCGGCATTATCGACACAAAAGGCAAAGTCCTCGTAGACAAAGAGACCGAGGAGGCATCGGATCTTCCCTACCTCAAAGTGGGCGATTTCGTCGATGGCTACGTCACCGTGATGCTGCAGAGTGGCGACTGGCGTGTGATGGACAAGACCGGCAAGGTGGTGCAGAATTTCCCCAAATATGTGGGCAACACCCGTACCTTCGACGGACAACTGCCGATATTTGAAGACGGATACCTCATCTACGAGAATATGATCTGCAACAGCGCCTTTGAACCGATTGCCGAATATCCTCCAAAGGGACTGAAAGCCAACAGTTACGCATTTGTCGACGGCATGGCAAGCGTGTATGAAGGCACGCTGAACGACCCGAAATTAGGATTCGTCAACACCAAGGGCGAACTCGCCGTTCCCTGCCTGTACAGCAAGACGAAACCTTTCAGCGACGGTCTGGCCTTTGTGAAAGACAGCGAGGGATGGCATATCATCGACAAGAAGGGCAACGTCTGCGGAACCCTGCAGATGGAAGGCGTCAGCGAGTATATGCTGGGCAATTTCTGCGCCGAGCGCGCCGTTATCGGTGACAAAACCGTCGTCGACAAAAGCGGTGCTATCGTCGAAATGCCCGAAACGGAGGGAATCAGCGACTTCTACTATTCCGGCAACGACAACAGCCGCACAACAGAAGAATTGTAAGACAGTGAATATGCCGCTGACAGTGGCATCGCCCTGCTGAAGGGACAAGTCGAGTCGACGCCCGTCGAGAGTGGCGATGTACCCACTGTGAGAATAATCATTGCATAAACACTTAACAGTTTATCGGACTGGCAGAAGAATGTCTGCCAGTCCGATTTTTTCATAGCGCCCCCTGAAGCTTGGTGCAGCTTGACTGCGTAAAAGCGTCTTTAAAGCAGGAGTGGTTTTTATGAAAATTTTGCAGCAATCCGTATAACTTCTATTTCGTAAAATGGTGGTATTTTTGCATGGTCGTTCAAAAACAGAACAACCGACCAACATTCAGATAATCAAACAATAAAACACAATATCATGGAATACATCAAACTGAGTAACGGCGTGGAAATGCCGACCCTGGGCTACGGAGTCTTCTTAGTGAGCCCCGACGAATGTGAACGCTGCGTGAGCGACGCCCTGAGCGTCGGCTACCGCCTTGTCGACACCGCGCAGGCCTACGCCAACGAAGAGGGCGTGGGCAACGCCTGGCGCAA
>CAMNKG010000130.1 GCA_946542135.1 uncultured Bacteroidales bacterium | reverse complement strand
ACGCCCATATTCACCACACTGCCGCGGTAAGGCTCGCCGTCGAAAGTGGCATCCACCTTCAGGCGTCCCACGCCGTAGACGGAGCGTATGTCGACAGGCACAACCACATAGGCAGCATCCATGTTGCCGCTGCGCTCGATGATGGCTGTAAAACGATGTTCCATAGCAAAATTAATCTTTTACTATTCCAACCGCCTGCATCAGGCGGCGGTAGTAGGTGGCTTTCTCCTCCAGCTTCATAGGGTAGGCACGCGACGACGAGGGCATGCGCCACAGCCGCATCGGCCGGCCAGCAATAGTGAATTCGTTGCAAGCGCCCATCTTAGGAACAGCAACGCCATAGTCTTCAGCGAAAACGGAGAAACTCTTCTGACCCGTGCAGACAATATCGTGGCACTGAGGCAGTTGCCTAAGCAATACAGCAATGTCAGTCTTCTCCACAATCTCGAGATCCTTGTCAGACGCGTTGCCGCTCAGTCGGCGCACGGCACTGGCGGTGTCGTATAGGGCTATGCCGCGTTCGAGCAGCAAAGCCTTGATGTCGGTGAGACGGAAAGTGCGGCGCTCTGCGTCCACCAGCCGCTGGCTGTCGCCAAAGAACACCTCGCCGAATATCTCCCACATCATATTGGTGCGGTTAGGGTAGAAAAAATCCATCGACCAGCGCATGCGTGGCGGCGGGAAGCTGCCGAGCATCAGCAGGCGCGCCCCCTCGGGTAAAAAAGGCTGCAGCGGATGCCGTTCGACTGGGATGGCATTCATATCAGACATATTCCTTTTCAATGGATTATCTTCCATTTTCCGTTTTCTGTTCTCCGTTACAAATGGAACACCATCGGCAGATTTCCGGCAAAAAGCTTGACAGCCATAGCCAAAAGAATGACACCAAAGAACTTGCGAAGCACATATATGATGTCTGCTCCGAGCCAGTGAGTAATCTTGTCGAGGTAGCGCAGCACGATGAAGTCGATGATGATGTTGAGCGCCAGACCGATCATGATGTTGACGGTGGCGTATTCGGCATGCAGCGAGATGAAGGCGGTGATGGCACCTGGACCGGCGATGAGGGGGAAAGCGATGGGCACGATACTGGCACCCGACGAAGTAGGCTCATTCTTGATGATGTCGCGCCCCAGAATCATCTCGAAGGCCAGGATGAAAAGCACCACCGAACCTGCAACAGCAAACGAAGGCATGTCTATGCCGAACAGTTTGAGCAGCGCGTCGCCCAGAAAATAGAAGCCGATGAAGAGGATGAGCGCCGCCAGCGTAGCCTGGAAGGGCTTGATCTGCGCACCTTTGTCGCGCATCGAGACGAAGATGGGGATAGACCCCGTGATGTCGATGATGGCGAACATAACAAGGAAAGTGCTGAATATTTCTACTATGCTGATCATATTACAAACAATTTACATTATTACCCTTTTCAACGCAATATGTGCCAGTTTTATTGTAACCCCCAATGCAAAAAAATCTCAGTTCTCACACCTCAGTTCCCCGTTTTCCGCTTTCCGCTCTCCGTTCCCCGCTTTCCGTTTTCCTTTTTCCGCTCTCCGTTCCCCGCTTTCCGCTTTCCGCTCTCCGCTTTCCGCTCTCCGTTTTCCGCTTTCCACTTTCCGCTCTCCGCTCATCCAACCCTTCCTTTCGGGGTCCGACATCTTCTCGATGGCATAGCGCAGCGTGGTGCGTGGCATCTCGTGGGCATGCAGGCTGAGGAAGTCGCGCAGAAGGTCCATACCGCAGCGTTTGCCCATCTCGCGCAGCATCCAGCCCACCGCCTTGTGCATCAGGTCGTGGGGATGGTGCAGCAGCATCTCGGCATAGCGCAGACACCACGACGGGTCGCCCTGCTGCGAGGTTTTCCAGGTGCAGACCATGCTCATGCGTTGTCGCCACAAGTTGTCGCTCTGCGCCAGCGCATCGAGCGTATTTTGCCTTATCAGGCGCAACGCCTCCTCGTCACAAGCAACGTGGGCAGCCACTTCGGAGGCGGCGGCCCCTACCCTACCCTTGCCAAGCGAGAGGCAGAAGTCCGCTCCAAGCGCGGTGGGCAGCAGCAGCCAGTTGCCCAAAATCTTCGGAGCCGACAGGTCGACGAGGTCCCAGTTGTTGGCCTGCTCAGCATAGCGCAGATACATCGTCAGAATCGCATCGCGACCTCGCATGGCCTCGTCGTCGTGCGCCAGCCGTTTCGTGGCCAGCCGCTCAAAGCGCGCCACCAGTATCAGCAGTCCACACAGCCGCACCTCGTGCCAGCGCGACAGCAGCAGTTCCGGCACCTCCTCGATCGGGAAATCCCGGTCGATGGCCTTGACCACCTCGCGCGTCTGCGGCACCTTCAGCCCCAAAAACTCGTCGCCTTCGCCGTACTGTCCCGGTCCCGTCTTGAAAAAACGCATCAGCACCTCGCGCTGCTCTTCGTTGCGCAACGTCTCCATATATTTGATTATTTCCTTTGCAGTCATAGTTGTTCGTCTTTTGCTGTCATAGTTGTTCGTCCTTTGCCATCATAGTTGTCCGTCCTTTGCCATCATAGTTGTCCGTCCTTTGTCATCATAATTGTTTACACATGCATGGTTCACACCATTTTACCGTGTAGACTCTCTTGAAGGTCCCGTTCGCAAGACTCGGATTAAGAAATCGTTGCATTTGCTCCAGTTCGGTTGACCATTGAACTCTTGAAGGTCCCGTTCGTGAAACACGGATTTAGAAGAAAAAGTACCACGCCGCCCAAGCCATGGGGATGCCTGGAGCATGGCCTATGGTTCGGTAGTTGCCGTCCTGAATGGTGCCGTCCTGCTTGATGTGACCGATGGTGCGGTAGTTGTTGTCCTGGACGGTGCCGTCTTTCTTGACATGTCCGATGGTAGCATAATTGGCATTCTGTACCGTGCCGTCATCCTTCAGATGGCCCACAGTCTTATAGTTTGCATCCTGCACGGTGCCGTCGGACTTGATGTGCCCGATAGTTTTGTATGAAGCGTCCTGAATGGTGCCGTCGGATTTGATGTGAGCGACAGTCTGGTAGTTGGCGTTGGTCACGCGCTGGGCGAAGGCCTCGTTGCAAAGCAGCGTCCCCAGGAGCACCAAGAAAAAGACTGCGACACATTTCATGGTTTTTTCCGCCCCTTTGCCGACCGGTCCAGACAGCAGGTGCCGCAACCCCTGCAGCCCATTCCTTCCGGAAGGCCGCTGACATCCCGCACCCCCCTTTGCGTTTTCAAGCAACTGAATCATATGTTTCTGCATCATAACGGTAACATTTTCCCCAAAGCCGGTGCAACCAAAGCAAATGATGCCCGCACCGATTGCCACATCGCCGCCCGACTTCGTATCTTATGCAAAGACAACGCCTTTCGCCCGAAAATATTGCACGTCCGCACAACATTTTATTCATCTTTTAACGCAAATAGGGGTCAACGAATGTCCAGCATATCACGGAAGTCCTTGTAGTCATATGGTGAATACAGGTCGCCACTGCCGTCCTCACACTTGTTCACAAAATACATCTGGTCCCGACACTGAAGGTCCATGCAGGTGCATGAAGTGCGAGATATAAATCAGCAGCGGCCGAGCAAAGCTTGCTTTAACGATGGTATGGCGTAGCAGCCTCGACGTCAGTCAAACCTGAAACTCGAGCTGCTCAGAATAGCACAAAAAAAGCGGCGAACTCCGGTTTTATCCGATGTTCGCCGCTTTTTTAGTCAATAGTATTCGTGCCACTTATTACTTGTCACGCCCCACTCCACACATACCGCGTAGCACGCGCATTTCCATGTTGCGACAGCAGATGATCCCTGCATAGTCCTTCTATCAGTGTCCGCACCTGTTTCTGAGTCATCACACCCGCAAAAGCATCTACAAACTCGCTCATCGAAGCCTCGCCACTGCGTTTGATAACATAATACACCCTCGCCAGTACCCCGGCATCCACACGACGAGCCACTGCCTTCACTCCCGGCATTTTCAGCACATACGCCTCCGACTTTTAAACATACTGATTCTTCCTCCTCACCTGTTCCGTCATTTCCAGCAGCTCCTTAAACATCACAAGTCGAGGTTCCTTCATCTCCCCGCTATTGTATAATTTCCGCTGATGCTTCAGCCAGTTACAATACATTCCTCTCTCTTCGTCATCATACCGCGACGGATTCCGCTTATTCTTCTCAATAAACGCCTTCACCTCATCATATTTTGCTTGCCACTTTTCCTCTTGCGTCATAATCATGAAC
>CAMNKG010000129.1 GCA_946542135.1 uncultured Bacteroidales bacterium | reverse complement strand
GAAAGCGGAAAGCGGAAAGCGGAAAGCGGAAAGCGGAAAGCGGAAAGCGGAAAGCGGAAAGCCTTTTTACTACGCTATAAATTATCGTTCAGTGTTTTCCAATCGAGCGCTATCAGTGTTCTGTTATATCAATAGTACTTGTACTTGGATATAATGCCGATGTGGCGCAACTTGTTGCCCTTGAAGGTATAGATCTGTCCCACTTCGCCGGCACCGCTGATGACCTTAAGCACACTGATATCGGCTACATACGACTTAGGAAAGCGCTTGAAGAGGATGCGGAACACCTCTTCCTTGGTCATGCCTACATGGACACCGTTGTCCAGCACCACTTCGGGGTCGGTAATCTTGCCGGCAATCATCTCCACGCGTCCCGTGGTGATGCTGCGATACATGTCGATGTAGCTTCCGTCGAGGCGGCGCAAAGTATTGACCGACACCGACATGGAATCGAAATAGCGCTTATAGCCCACTTCGCGATACCATTGCAGCTGCGTGCTGGTGATGTACTGCTCCACATTCTCCCATTTGCCGATAGGATAGATTACGTAATCGGCCAACGAGTAGACAGTCATGGTATCTATGAAGACCTTGACATCCTTCACCATATATTCCGGTTTGGCAAAAGTCATCATGCGCATTGCCTTTGCACGGGCACTGACCTCCTGGGCCGATGCTGTAGCCATGGTCAGCGTAAGGGCTATGAAAAACAGTATTTTCTTCATCTGGTTCAACTTTTTCAAAATCTATTAACGCAATTGTGCCAATAATATTTTGCAACAGGCGAAAATAAAAGGCGCACCATAAGCCGAAAAGCACACAACAAGCTCTGCTACACCAATTTAAGAAACAAAAAACAAACACTTGTTTTTCTCTTCAACATTTTCTCGTATCTTTGTAAAAAGATTGCAACATCAAATCCGTCCTTATATAACTGACTTACAATTCTTCATGATGAATTACGCACAAATTATTGCCAACCAAATCAATGTCGGTGTCCGCCAGGTGGAAAAGACCATAGAGCTTCTGGAATCTGGAGCCACCGTGCCTTTCATAGCACGCTACCGCAAAGAAGTCACCGGCAACCTCAACGAGGTTCAGATCGCCGCCATCCGCGACATGCTGCTCAAGCTGAAAGAGGTTGACAAACGCCGCGACGCCATCCTGCAAAGCATCGGCGAGCAGGGCAAGCTGACCGCCGAACTGCAGGCCGCCATCGAAAAAGCCGAAACCCTCACCGAGCTGGAAGACCTCTACCTGCCCTACAAGCCCAAACGCAAGACACGCGCTTCGGTGGCCATCGAGAAAGGTCTGCAACCCCTGGCCGACGCGCTGATGAAACAATACCAATGCCACGCAGAGCAACTGGCGCTGCCCTTCGTGGACCCTGAAAAGGGCGTCAACACCACCGAAGAGGCTTTGGCTGGTGCCCGCGACATCATAGCAGAGCGTGTCAACGAAGACATCGCGGCACGCAACAAAGTGCGCAACATCTTCCGCCGCCAGGCTGTCATCACCTCCAAGGTGGTCAAAAACAAAGAAGAAGAGGCAGCGAAATTCCAATCATGGTTCGACTGGAAAGAGAACGCCATGCGGGCTCCCTCGCATCGCATCCTGGCGTTGTTTCGCGGCGAGGGCGAAGGGCTGCTCCGCGTCAAGATAGCCCCCGAAGACGACACCCCAGCCATCGAGGCGCTGCAACGCCAATTTGTGCGTGGCAACTACGAATCGTCGCAGCAGGTGGCCGAAGCTGTCAAGGACGGCTACAAGCGGCTCACGGCGCCCTCAATTGAGACGGAGTTCTACAACCTGCTGAAAGAACGCGCCGACAAAGAGGCCATCAAAGTCTTCGCCGAAAACCTTAGGCAGCTGCTGCTGGCACCTCCGCTGGGACAGAAACGCACCATGGCCATCGACCCTGGCTTCCGCACGGGTTGCAAGGTGGTATGCCTCGATGCCCAAGGACAACTGCTTCACAACGAAACCATCTATCCCTTCACCTCGGTCCGCGAAGAACGTGCCGCCGTGGCTAAACTCGAAGCCCTTGCTGAAGCCTTCAAGATTGAGGCCATAGCTATCGGCAACGGCACCGCCGGCCGCGAAACGGAGGAAGTAGTGAAACGTTGTCATTTCAAAAACAAAATCATCGCCGTCATGGTGAGCGAAAGCGGCGCCTCGGTATATAGCGCCTCCGACGTGGCACGAGCCGAATTTCCCGACTATGACGTCACCGTGCGCGGTGCCGTCAGCATTGGCCGACGCCTGATGGACCCCCTCAGCGAGCTGGTGAAGATAGACCCCAAAAGCATCGGCGTAGGCCAGTATCAGCACGACGTCGACCAGACACTGCTCCACGACAGCCTCGAGGATGTAGTGGTCAGCTGTGTGAACAGCGTCGGCGTGGAGCTCAACACCGCCAGCCGCGAGCTGCTCAGCTACGTCAGCGGCATCGGCCCCGCCTTGGCAGCCAAGATAGTAGAATACCGCAACCGCAAAGGGGCTTTCCGCAACCGCCACGAGCTGCTGCAGGTGGAACGACTCGGCGACAAAGCCTTCGAACAATGCGCCGGATTCCTACGCGTCCGCGAAAGCGACAACCCGCTGGACCGCAGCGCCGTGCATCCCGAACGCTACGCCCTCGTGCAGCGCATGGCCGAAGAAGTGGGCACCACGGTAGAGACGCTGATGAAAGACAAAGAACTGCGCAAGAAAATAGACATCAACCGCTTTGTAAGCGACGACTGCGGCCTGCCAACGCTCCAGGACATCATGAAAGAGCTCGACAAACCCGGCCTCGACCCTCGCGCCCGCTTCGAAGTCTTCGAGTTCGACAAAAACGTCACCCGCATCGAAGACCTTCAAGAGGGCATGGTACTCCCCGGCATCGTTACCAACATCACGGCATTCGGTGCTTTCGTCGACGTCGGTGTGCACCAGGATGGTCTGGTCCACATCTCGCAGATGGCCAACCGTCGCGTCAGCGACCCCAACGAGGTCGTTCACCTCCACCAGCACGTCCAGGTGAAGGTACTTGAAGTAGACCTGCGCCGTCACCGCATCTCGCTAACCATGAAACTATAGGACTTAACATTCATGAACCGATACATGAGCCGATTCGTCATCATCGCCATACTCCTTTTGCTCCTGGTGGCCTACGTGGCATGCCACACCTGGGCCGTGGCGCCGCTGCCCCGTTGGGGCAAAGGGCTTTTGGTTGCCCTTGGCATCGTCTTTTTCTCTCTGGAATTCGTCACTTTCACCCCGCTGATGGACCGTCTGCCCCTCAACGCCGCATCGATGGTCTACAACATTGGCAACAAAACCGTCATCATCTTGTTCTACCTGCTGATGGCCTTCCTGCTGTTAGACCTCGGCAGGCTGCTCCACATCGTGCCACGGACGCTGCTCCACGACAATGGCTACACCTTTGCCGCCCTTGTCCTCCTCATGTTGGGAATCTTCATTTATGCCTCCATCCACTACAATCACAAAGTTCGTGTGCCGCTGACGGTAGACGCTAAAGGCAAAGTCGACAAGCCCCTCACCATCGTGATGGCCTCCGACCTCCACATCGGCTACCACAACCGCCGTGCCGACCTGAGCCGTTGGATTGACATGATCAACAGCGAGAACCCCGACCTTATCCTTATTGCCGGCGACATTATCGACATGAGCTACCGCCCGGTGGTGGAAGAAGACATGGCAGCGGAATTTCGCCGTCTGAAAGCACCTGTCTATGCCTGTTTGGGCAACCACGAATATTATTCTGGCGAGCCCAACGCCGAACGCTTCTATCGAGAGGCCGGCATCAACCTGCTCATCGACAGCGCAGCCCATTATAAAAGTATTGCCATCATAGGGCGCGACGACCGCACCAACCCGAAGCGTAAGGCCCTCAAAGACCTTGTCGCCGACAGCGCCCTGTTTACCATACTCTTAGACCACCAGCCTTACCACCTTGAAGAAGCCGAAGCCGCCGGCATCGACTTCCAACTAAGCGGCCACACCCATCGGGGACAGATATGGCCGCTGTCATGGATCACCGATGCCCTTTACGAATGCTCATGGGGAAGCCACCAGCGTGGACAGACGCGCTACTATGTCAGTTCCGGGCTGGGCATCTGGGGTGCCAAATTCCGCATCGGCACGCAGTCAGAATACATCGTGGCCGACATCCATTAGCGCCACCCTCACTTGACGATGAGCCGTTTGTTGGCGACACCCTCGGAGGTGTAGATGCGCATCAG
>CAMNKG010000128.1 GCA_946542135.1 uncultured Bacteroidales bacterium | reverse complement strand
CCGGTCTTGTTGTCCATCAGGCCGAACATGGGCAGCTGCTTGTAGCCGTACTGGCGGGCGGCGACGAAGTCGTAGATGTAGATGGTGTAGAGGTCGGTGTACATGCGTCCCCACAGCCAGTGGTGGTAGAGGGCGAAGTGCATGGTGTTCATCCACTGGTGGTCGTGGTAGCCGAGGCCCTTCACCTCGTGCCACTCGCCGTCGTAGAAGAGGCGGCCGCTGACCTGGTTCTTGGGCACGGCAAGGTCGGTGTGGTAGAACTCATCATTGTCACCAAAGGCCAGCAGCGAGGTACCCTGGCGGAAGGGCTCGGTGAGGGCGTCGTAGTGCAGGTCGAGGCCAACGCCGTGGACGGGCTCGAAGTGCAGGTCGTAGTGCTTGAAGTCGCCACGGCACCAGTGGGGACCCACCTTGGTGTCGCACAGCTCGCGGCTGAAGCTGCCCTCCTCGGCGGGGTAGACGATGTCGTCACGGAACTCCTTGCCCGCAGGACTCTTGATGTAGATGTTCACGTGGGGCGAGTCGACCGTCTTGGCCATGCCGTTCATCGATTTGGGACGGTATCCGACCATGAACTTGGTGCCGTCGTCCATCGTGCCGTCGAAGTACCACACCTCGCTGCCCACCTCCTCGGTGCGCGTGCGGCGTCCGTCTTCCCAGGTCTCCACCTTTTCGGGGTTGATGCCAAGGCGTTTGAAATCTTCGGGTTGATCCATCAGTCGTGCGCGGAGCACTTTTGCATTTGTTGTGTTTTCCATAATTTGTTGTATTTTAATATTAAACTTTTTTTGAGTCTTTCTTGTTTTCACAATGCAAAAGTACTACCATAAAATGACCTAAAATACGACTATTCGATGCAAAAATGTCCATTTCCTACGAAGTGTATATACTAACGGCAGAGATGATGCGTTATAATAATATAATATATTAAGTATGGAAATACGGAATCTTGACTCCAAGGTGGCAATGAATGAGCTGGTCCGCAAAGGCTTCCGTCACGTGGGCGACTATGGCATAATAATGAACGTGAGCGCTGTGAACACGGACTTTTTCATGCTCGGACAGCCCTATCGCGCCCTCGACGGGCGTATCATCCTTGTGCAACGCGGAACGATGGATGTCGAGATTGACCTGGTGCGGCACGTGCTGCGCGAGGGTGACATAGCCGTTGTGCCGCCCGAGGCGCTTATGCTCATCGAGAGCGCCAGCAGCGACTGTTCGGTCAGTGCCGTGGTGTTTCGCCACTTGCCGCAGGTGCAGGGCGTTGTGGAGAGTTTTGTGGTGAGGGGCGACAGCGTGGCTTTCGCACGCGCCAACCAATACCTGACGATGATTTTCGACCAGTTCGACCGCAATCCCGTATTCACCGACATAATAGTCCATTTCTACGATGCGCTGATACTCGACATGTTCAGCCTGCGGCAGGAAGAACAGCTGTCGCACGCCGGCGAGTTTATGCACCGCTTCCTGCAGCTGCTGGCGAAGGAGGGCCGCACCAAACACCCTATCGACTTCTACGCCAGCCGTCTCTGCGTATCGCCCAACCACATGAGCACCCTCGTGCGACGCGAGAGCGGGCTGACGGTGCTGCAATGGATTGACCGTGCCCTGGTGCGCGAGGCCAAAGTGCTGCTGCACCACACCGCGATGCCTGTGGCCGAAGTAGGGGAGACGCTGGGCTTCGCCACCCCCTCGTTCTTCATCCGCTTCTTCCGCCAGCAGACGGGCCACACGCCGCTGCAATACCGCAAGCAGAGCTAAGGCCGCTGCATCGCTCTGCTTGCCGACCGTGCAGAGAACATAACGTTAATTGCCGTGTAATTGTCCATATAATTAACGAAAAAATAATGGTCAATTAACGTCAATTCGCGTCCAAAAGAAAAGCGAGGCCCTGTCGGGGGTCTCGCTTTTCTTGTTTTGCTGTCCGACAGGCAGAGGGAAATTACAATCCCAGCCGTCTGCTGTTCATCGGTCAGTCGGTTAATTCCAAGTTACCTTCGTATAAGGCTTCGATGGGGAAACTCAAATCGGCGTGCTTGCCCCAGATAAGGTTGCCGCAGCGGATGGTGAACTGTCGGAACAGTGAAGGTTTACGGTACTTGTTGTATTGCGGATGCGGATGACGTTCGATGAACTCACCGAAGTCTATAATGCGGCTGGTTTTGTCGCTGAAGAATACCCTCAGCGTAAGCCCGTCGACATAATCCGCCCGTGTTACTGCAATGTTTTCCATATTCAAATCTTGGTTTTTATGTCCGTACAACGCACTCTTTTCTTGTATACGAAGAAATTGACCCATTTGTCGACGATATTCTCCCAATATTTCTCAATGAACGCCCGTGCTACTTTGTCGTCCTTCGGCGAGAGGGGATTGCCTTTGTCACGTTGCCTTATCTCAATCAACTCGCCATTGCATACAATGAGGTCGTATATGGACATCTTGTTTTGATGTTCCACGTGTACATGGATGGGCTCGTGCTCATTCGAATAGAACGAAAAGATGATTCCGAAATAGGTGAATATGTCTGGCATAAGTCGAATGTGTTTATTGTAGAAACGCGCTGATAAAGGTTTTATTGTGCAGATGTGTCACAAATTGTTTCCCCTCCGCACGACATCACCGTCTTCAGGTAATCCCTCAATTCCGCCAAATCGCGAAGTGCCGACTCCCGGAGCATAACCTTGTATAAGATGCCGCTGCAATATCGCAAGCAGGGGATCAAGATATTGCCCTTGCACATATACGAAAGAAAGCGGCACCTCGCGGCACCTCGCGGCACCGCTTCTTTTCAGCGTTTCAATGGGGATTGCCCACATTGAAGTATCTGCATGCACTGGTTGTCAAAAAGCAACTTCAAATGTATATTTTAAATGCTCTTCGAGCAGAAATTGAACAAATCATAAATTCAAGTTAGGCTACGACCTCAGCTGGCTGTGGCTCAGCTCGGCGGGCCTCGTCGTCAACTGGTACGGCGACTCGCTCGACGGCACGCTGGCACGCGTCCGCAAGCAGCAGCGACCCCTCTACGGCTACTATCTCGACCACACCGTCGACTGCATCAACGAGGCTTTCATGTTCGTCGGTGCCGGCCTTTCGCCACTGATGAACCTCGATATGGCGCTCGCCGCCTTCATCCTCTACCTTTTTTTGACCATAAATGTAAGCATCAACGCGCACCTTAAGAGCGAGTTCCGCCTCACCTATGCCAAGTTGGGTCCCACCGAATTCCGTCTGCTGATTGTCATCGCCAACACCGTTCTCGTGGCGTCGCCGTCAATAGCGGCAGCTGCCTACACCATTCTGGGCTTCTCGCTGACGCTGCTCGACATCGTCGCCATTGTCGTTATCGCCCTGCTTGCATGCATCTACCTCATCACGGTCATCTCCGATGCCCGCCACTACGCCCGCATCGACCCGCCGCACAAAGGAGTTTGACGGCTCCCTGCGGCCACCCCCTATCTCTTATGGTAGGCTTTCATGGTACGCAGGCGTCTCGCCTGCGAAAAAAATGTGTGTCGCGCCTCGCCTGCGAAAAAAAGCAACCCACCTGCGAAAAAACGTCCTCGCCTGCGGAAAAAAAGCGAAGAGTGAAAAAACGGGCGACCCAACATGAGCCGCCCGATTGTTTATCATGGTACGCAGGCGCCTCGCCTGCGAAAAAGCATCCCGCCTGCGGATAAAACGCGCCGCGTGGAGGTTTACTTCAGGTTGTCGCGGAAGAACTGCTCCAGCTTGTCGTAGGGGATCACGCCGGCCTGGTCGTCGTAGAGGTCCACGTGGCTGGCGCCGGGGATGATCATGATCTCCTTGTTGCCGACGGTCATGCTCTTGCCGTCGCACTTGCGGCCGGTCATCCGCTCGAAGGCGTACTCGCCAAAGTAGCGGCTGTGGGCCTTCTCGCCGTGGATGATGAGCACGGGGTTGCTGATCTCGCCGGCCATGTCGAGCAGGGGCTGGTTGATGAAGCTCATGGTGCCGATGACGTTCCATCCGTCGGTCGAGTTGCCGCTGCGCTCGTGGTAGCCGCGCGGGCATTTGTAGTAGGCGTGGTAGTCCTTGACGAACCAGGGTGCGTCGTCGGGCAGGGGGTCGATGACGCCGCCGGCGCGCTTGTAGGTGCCTGTGCGGTAGTCCTCGGTGCGCTGGGCGGCCCAGGCGCGGCGCTGCTCGTCGCGGGCCTCGCGGCTGTCGGCGCTGCCGAAGTAGCCCTCGCGGGCTATCTTGCTCATGTCCTACATCGTGCTGGCCACGG
>CAMNKG010000127.1 GCA_946542135.1 uncultured Bacteroidales bacterium | reverse complement strand
CACCGAGATACCGACGTTGATAGCAGGACGCACACCGCTGTTGAAGAGGTTGGTCTCCAGGAAGATCTGTCCGTCGGTGATGGAGATGACGTTGGTGGGGATGTAGGCGGAAACGTCGCCGGCCTGCGTCTCGATAATGGGCAGAGCCGTCAGGGAGCCGCCGCCCTTCACTTTGTCTTTCAGCGCTGCGGGCAGGTCGTTCATCTGACGTGCTATCTCGTCGCTCTGGATGATGCGGGCGGCGCGTTCCAGCAGGCGCGAGTGCAGATAGAAGACATCGCCAGGATAGGCTTCACGTCCCGGCGGGCGACGGAGCAGCAGCGACACTTCGCGGTAGGCCACGGCCTGCTTGCTAAGGTCGTCGTATATGACCAAGGCGTTGCGTCCCGTGTCGCGGAAGTATTCTCCGATGGCGGCGCCGGCAAAGGGAGCATAGAACTGCATGGCGGCGGGGTCGGAGGCTGTGGCGGCGACGACGATGGTGTAGTCCATGGCACCTTTCTCTTCGAGGTTTTTCACCAGGTTGGCCACCGTAGAGCCTTTCTGGCCACAGGCCACATAGATGCAGTAGACGGGGTCGCCGGCATCATAGAAATTCTTTTGGTTGATGATGGTGTCGATGGCGATGGCTGTCTTGCCCGTTTGGCGGTCGCCAATGATGAGCTCGCGCTGTCCACGGCCGATAGGTATCATGGAGTCGATGGCCTTGATGCCCGTCTGGAGCGGCTGTTCCACAGGCTGACGGAAGATGACGCCAGGGGCTTTGCGTTCGATAGGCATGTCGATGAGTTCGCCTTCGATGGGACCTTTGCCGTCGATGGGCTCTCCGATGGTGTTGATGACACGACCCACAAGGTTCTCGCCCACTTTGACGGAGGCAATGCGCTTGGTGCGTTTGATGGTGTCGCCTTCGTTGATGGTGTTGCTCTCGGCGAGCATCACCACGCCGACATTGTCTTCTTCAAGATTTTGAACGATGCCTTGCTCACCTGTCTCAAATTCCACCAACTCGCCCGACTGGGCGTTGTTGAGGCCGTAGATGCGTGCTATGCCGTCGCCTACGGTCAGCACGGTACCCACTTCCTCCAGTGCCACGTCGAGGTCGACATCTGCGAGTTGTTTCTTCAGTATCGCCGATACTTCGGCAGGTTTGATTTCTGACATATTATTTATTTGTTTTATTTCTTATGTAATTGATTGATGGCGGAATCCGCGGGTGTTGTAAAGGTCCTCCCGTGATTCCGGCGGGCGCTACAGTTTGCTTTCGTAGACGTTCTTGCTGAATTCTTTGTGCAACTTGGCAATCTGTGTGGATAGTCGTGCGTCGTACATGTTGTTGTCGAATGCGATGCTGAATCCTCCCAGGATGCTTTGGTCCACTTTGTTGTGCAGCTCGATTTCTTTGTGAGCGTATTCCCCGATGACTTTGCTGACGGTGTCGAGGATTGCGCTGTCGGGTTCGGAGGCTGTGACCAGCTCGGTGAGCATGATGTTGCGGTCTTTGCGGTAAAGCTCGATGAAGGCATTGGAGATGCCTCTGAGGTTGACAGCCCTGCGTTTGCGGACTACGAACGAGAGGAACAGCATGGTTACTTTCGACACGCGGGAAGCAAAGAGGTCTTGCAGGATGGCCACTTTTTTGCCTTCGCGGATCACGGGATTGGCGAAGACGACGTTGAGGGTACGGTTCTCGTTGCAGACACTGTAGACGAGGCGCATGTCGTCGTTGACGGCGTCGAGCTGGTTGGTCTCGGCGGCAACGAGAAACAGCGCTTTGGCGTAATTGGTATTGATTCTGTAGTCTTCCACTTTTCGAAAATGAGTGATGAACGATGGTGAATGAAAAACCAGAGCGTGGAGCCTGCCTATCAGTTCAGCTGGGCTTTCTCGAGCTCTTGTGCCACGAAGTCGTTGGCTTTCTGCTTGTCGGCGAGTTCTTGCTTCAGCAGCTTTTCCGCTATCTCAATGGATAGGGTAGCCATCTGGTTTTTCAGGTCGTGCATGGCTTTAAGTTTCTCGTAGTTGATGTTCTCGCGGGCGTTTTCCACGATGCGGTCGGCTTCGGTAGCTGCTTTGGCGCGGGCCTCTTCGATGATCTGCTCGCTGGTGGCGCGGGCATGGCGCAGTATTTCGTCGCGCTCTTGCTTGGCCTGCTTCAGCAGCTCTTCGTTCTCGGCTTTGAGGTTGGCCATCTCGGCCTTGGTCTTTTCGGCCACATGGAGTGCGTCGTTGATGGCTTTCTCGCGGTCGTTGAGTGCTTTGAGAATGACGGGCCAGCCCCATTTCATGAGGATGAACACCAATATGCCAAAGGCTACCAGCATCCAGACTATGACACCCAGACCGGGACTTACTAAGGGATTGTTCATGACAGGTTATGAATTGAGTAAACTATCGTGTGGGAAGTCGCTCGTCGACTTCGTTTTGCTATGTTTCCGTTGTTTGCTGCTTGATGCAAATGGGTCTGATGCCTTTGGCCCATCGCCTGCGGCATCAGACCGCATGTGATCTTAGAGTACTGCCAGCAGACAGATAACCACTGCGAAGAAGGCAACACCTTCAACGAGGGCGGCGGCAATAATCATGTTGGTACGGATGTTTCCGGCGGCTTCGGGCTGGCGGGCTATGCCTTCCATGGCGCCTTGTCCGATTTTACCAATGCCAAGGCCTGCGCCGATGGCTGCGAGTCCGGCACCGATACCGGCACCCAAAATACCGAGGGATTTCAGCGCATCAGCACCAATCTCCAGTAAAGTGAACAATAATGACATAATGTTTATTTTTTATGTTTTACAATAAATATGTTTTTTAACGATGAGAAATGCAAGTACTTACATTCTCTTGTTTTTTTCTGCTTTAAGCGTGCAAAGATACGTTATTTTTTTTATTTATTCGCCCCTTTTTGCCTGAAATGACGCTTTTTTCATGTGAGTTTTTTGTAATTATTTTTATACCAAATGGTTATTTTGCTCTTTTGTTCCGTGGCTTCTTCCCGATTATCTACAATTCTTCTGCCGATGTCGGCCTCCTGTCGCTGGTGTGCTCGAATGAATCATACAATATTTTCCTCTTTTTGGTGTTAGCAGGGGTGTATTATAAACCCATCAACTGTTAGACATGAAGGTAGATTTTGATGAGCGCATCATGCGCAAACACACGGATTGTGTGAAATATGACATGCTTCAGACGCTCTATGGGCGTGACGACCTGCTCCCCATGTGGGTGGCTGATATGGATTTCCGTTCGCCGGACTTTGTGATGGAGGCTTTGCGCCAACGATGCGACCATGAGGTGCTGGGCTACAGCACTGTTCCCGAGAGCTATGTGGCTGCCGTCAGGCAGTGGCTCCACGACCATTATGCCATCGATGCGGCACCGGAAACGCTACATTTCATACCGGGCATCGTGGCGGGCATAGCTTATGCGCTGCTGGCGCTGACCGCACCGGGCGACGCAGTCCTTGTCCCCCCTCCCGTCTATCCGCCGTTTCTCAACCTGCCGGTGGCCTGCGGCCGCCGTTTGGTGTCCAGTCCGTTGCATATTGCCGACGGAAGGTTTGAATTGGATTTTGACGACTTCGGACGCAAAGTGAAAGGCTGCAAGGTTTTTATCCTTTCCAACCCTCACAATCCCGCGGGGACGGTGTGGGGCACGGAGGTCTTGTCGCGTATTGCAACTATCTGTGAACGCGAAGGCGTGACGGTAATCTCTGACGAGATACATGCCGACATGACGCTGCCGGGTCACAGACATGTCAGCTACAGCACCGTGACCGACGCTGCCCGCCGTCACAGCATCACCTTCATGGCGCCCAGCAAAACCTTTAATATCGCCGGATTGGGCAGCTCTACATGCTATGTGGCTGATTCAGCGTTGCGAAAACGCTTCTTTGACTGGCTCGACGGTCTTGGCGTGGCGGGAGGCAATATCTTTGCCTTTGTGGGTGCCGAAGCTGCTTTTCGCCAGGGAGAACCGTGGAGGCGGCAAATGGTGGACTACCTCTTCGAGAATGTCAACAGCTTGCGACAGTTCCTGACGGCGCGGTTGCCTCGCGTAAAGTGTGTACTGCCCGAAGCCTCTTATCTGGCTTGGCTCGATTTTTCTGCTTACGGATTGTCACATGAAGAGTTGCGCGACCTCTTTGTCAACAGAGCCCGCGTGGCACTTAATGATGGCACCACTTTTGGCGGCGACGCCTACCGCTGCTGTTTTCGCATAAATATAGGATGCCCCAAGTCCATGCTGTTGGAGGCCTTGGAACGCATGGCCAAGGCGTTGGAGCCTTAGCCATGCCGATAGTGTCAAAAGGATGCTACTTGACGATGAGCCGTTTGTTGGCGACACCCTCGGAGGTGTAGATGCGCATCAG
>CAMNKG010000126.1 GCA_946542135.1 uncultured Bacteroidales bacterium | reverse complement strand
CAGCCTATGCTGCACAAAGTCGCTGTAGGGCCATATCTTCTGATAGGGATAGCGCGGCAGGCGCGCGTCGGCCACAGCAAAGAAGCCGGTGGGGTCGGTGAACTCGTCGGGACCCGTGGTCCAGCTGGGACGATGGCAGGTGGCACAACCCATGTCGCGAAACAGCTTGCGGCCGCGTTGCACAGTGGCGTCGCTCAGGTTGCGGGCTGCCGGCACTGCCAGACCGCGATGCCAGATCATGAAGTTGACATAGTCCTGGTCGCTCATCTCGGCGGGCAGGGTGTCGCACATCAGGTAGTTGTAGATGTCGGTCTCGGGGTTGCCGGTCTTGTTCCATTCGGGGAAATAGTGATAGAATTCAGCCTGTACCTCAGGATCTTGCGAAGCCTTGGTAGCGTAGATGCTCTTGTTGAGGCTCAGGTAGTGGCTGCGTTTGTTGCTGCGCGTCACGTTGGGAATGTTCCAGATGGCGTTGCTGCCGGGGGCATCCTGCAGGGGTCCGCGGCTGAGGGCATAGGTGAAGCGCTTGGGGTGGTTGGTGTTACCGTAGTAGGCACCCTGCGCCCAGTCGTTGCCGGCCCAAAACACGGGGTTCAGCTCGGCGCCGGCATCGTACTCTTTCTGATACTGTGCCTTCAGCGAATCGTCGGGGATGGCGTCGATCAAGCCGGTGCCGTAGATGCCGATGGTGGTCTCTAAGCGGAAGCCCAGCTTGCTGTAGGGCACTGCCAACGGAGCGTAGAAGGCATCCTCGGGGATGGTCACCTCCGGATAGATGAGGCTGTAGCTTTCACCGTCGGGGAACTTGTTGCCCCACTCGTCGGTGTAGTTGACCCACGCTATCTGGATCTTCTCCTCGTCGATAGAGGGCTTGAAGGGTGCCACAGCCTTGGTTTGCGGCATGCCGGCGATGGAGGTCTCGTAGGGTTCGGAGGGGTTAGTCTTGTCGTAGACCACCAGCAGGTAGCCGTTGCCCCAGTCGTCGGCGCGGTAGCGCTCCATGCGCCGTCCGTGGCCGTAGCCGGGATGGCAGCTCTCGCACGACGAGCGCACATAGAGAGGACCCAGCCCGTTGAAGGGCGGGTTGTTTTGCGTGATGGTGTGTTCGAAGAAGAACTCACCATACTTGAACGCCGTTGCCATTCCGGCCTGTTCGCACGCCGGAGTGGGGTCTTCGAAGGCCGATGCCGACTGGTTGAAGGTGGTTCCCAGCTTGCCTCCGGCATAGGTCTCCTCGTCGATGGCGTTTTCATCGACGATGGGCGTATCGTCCTTGCAGCTGGCAACCGTGGCTGCCATCAAGAGCAATCCGGCCAAATAGATAGTTGTTCGTTTCATGATTGTGTTATTTAGTTTATGTCAAAGTTTGGTAAGCATATCGTTGACCTCCGAGAAAATCTCGTCGACGGCGGCGCAGGCTTCCATGGCTTCGGCGCAGGCGCTGCTGGTATAGTTGGTGACGAACGGTTTCGGCATGGCGTCAATCTTGACAAGGGCATTCTCGATGGCTGCCGTGAGGCGGGCGTCGAGGTCGGCATCGTTGTCTTTGACGAACTGGTGCAGCGACTGGCTCTCGGCGCGGTCACCCTCTATGCCACCCATATAGGCATTCTTGATGCTGATGATGTTGTTGTAGAAGTCGATGATGGATTTCTGGCTGTAGGGCGACTCGATGTAGTTGACGTCCTCGCCCGAGTGGGGAGCACCGATTTTGGAAGTTCCCACCTCGTCGGCAATGCTGCGGCAACCGTCGACGATGGCCATCAGCGCCACGATGCGGCTGCTATAGGTGCTGCCAGCCTTGCCGGCGTTCTTCATGTTGTCGCCGTAGCTGAGGTTGCTGCCGCCCACGGTGTAGGGCAGTTCAAGGGCGTCGAGTTTGTCGATATGGCTTTGGGGGGCGTCGTCACCGGCCCAACTGACCTCGAGTTGGTAGCAGCGGTTACGAAGGTCGCCGGCCACAGCGACGGCGTAGATCAGTTCGTTGTCGGAAAGCGAGGAGGCGCTGCGGGGCTGGCCGTTCGAGAAGAGGATATATTCTATGCCGTGAAAACCCAGCAGGGCGTTGCCCAGATTGTTGCCGGCCACCTCGTCACCGTCTTCAGCATCGAGGGCCGCAATCATGGCGGGACTGTTCATCAAGGTGTTGAACGCATTGACATCGAGCGGCCAGCTGTCGATATGGGGGTCAATGCCGAAGTCGCCGGCAGCACCGAAGAGGAAGGCTTCGCTCTTCTCCCACCAGGCGCGGGCATCGAGGAAGGTTTCGCATACCGCCGCCATCTGCGCATCGGTGGGGTTGGCCTTGAGAGCCTCGAGTTGCGTAACCAGCAGTTCTGTCTTGGAGGCCAGCTGCGTGTAGGTGGGCACCACGGTGTGGTCCACAAAACGGGAGGCTACAGTGGCGGCCTGCTCGTCGTTGAACGAGTCGTTGTTTTCGTCTTTGCACGACGTGAAAGTGAGGGCGACGGCGGCTACGGCCATCATCATGCCCATTCTAAGGAAATTATGTTTCATAATATTGAGTATTTATTGATTGATTTATTCTTTTTATCCAATGCAGATTATCCGATGCGAACGAGCACGTCAGCTCATCTTTTGAACATGCCGGTCCAGGTGATGCCCACCGCAATCCAGGGCTCATTGTTGAAGGCCTCGTCGAAAAGGCGTATGCCGCCTTCGGCCTTGATGGCGATCTGCGGCAGGGGGTAGTAGTTGACACCCGCCGTCAAGAGGGTGCGCGACGTGGAGAGGTCGTCGAGCACATTGTCGGCAGGGATGAAGCTGTCGTAATATTCGCCGTTGGCGAAGAGGAACAGCCGTTGGCGATGAGAGGAACGGCCGAAATGCAGCACGTCGACGCCGGCCTCCAAGCCCAGAGCAACAGCATTTTTGCCCACCTTGTCGTGCGGATAGGGCGACGCGGTGCTGTGGTTTTGCGACAGGTTCTGCTGGGTTATCATATAGGAGTCGGACAGGTAGCCATAGTCCGCATTGCCTCGCACGACGACATGGCCATTGTCGTAGTCGAAATCGAAGGCACCGACGGCCACAGTGCCTTTCACGCCGGCATAGCGTGACGACTCGCTGTATACGTCGGTACGGATATCGTTGTTGAAGCTGTTGCCCACGTAGCCGCTCAGGCTCAGACGGAGGTTCTTCACGCCCCTATAGTCGATACGGGCAGCGCCAGCCAGATGGTTGGCCACACGGAACTCGTATGCCGATGCCGATGCGTCGTGGATCCAACCGCTACGGTTCATCATGCGGCTGTTGAGCGCCGGAAGCAGCTGCAGCTCGTAACGCCAATCGTCCAGGAGGCCCCACAGGCTGATGCCTGTCTCATGCCATGTACAGGGGAGTATCGTGTTCTCGCCCTCAGGACGATAGACGCCGAAAAACTGGTTGGGCAGGTGGTTGCTGTTGGTCATACCCACCGGCACCACGATATGGCCGGCACGGATATTGAGACGGCTGCCGAAGCTTTTCTGCAGCCAGAACTGTTCCAACGCCACCTCGCCGCCGCGTTCTATCTCTTTCTCGAACTCGCCGGCCTCCTCGGCTTCCATCTCCACGGCCGACTCGGTGCCGCCGTGTTCAAATTCTATCTCGGTGCCGAAACTCCATCCGCGGCCGAAATTGTAGCCCAGCATGATGACGGCATGGGGCAGATCCACCCTGCCGTGACCGGGAGCATCCTTATAGTCAGCAGCATGCGAGTAACGGTTGGGATTGTCGCTAAAGAAATTGTAGTTGTACACTGCTTCGCCGTAGCCACCTATAGTGAGGCGCGACTTGTCGTCAATCGTGTCATTTTGAGCCTGAAGCAATTGGGAGAATGCACACGCAAAAAGCGTGCAAATCATCATTTTATAAGCAATTTTGCACATTTTTATTCCATTTGTTTTCGATTGCAAAAGTGCAAAGAAAACAACGCACAAAACATAACCAACAATAGTGATTTTTGCGGAAAAAGTAGTGATTGCTGGCGAAACGACTACATTTCCGTCTTCTGCCTGTCAGGTAATTTGAGGTCTGCTCGCTATTCTTTATGCGCCTTGAAATCGGCCGCCTTGCTGGTAGTGACTATCCACACACCGGCAAAGACCAGCAATGCCGCCACCACCTTCGTGACGGTAAGCCTGTCGCTACCCGAGGCGATGGCTACGGCTATGGCTATCAGCGGCTGCAGGTAGCCGTACATGCTCACCAGCGTGGGACGGATGCGCGCCTGCCCTATCGGCAACAGGAAATAGGCCACGAAGGTGGCAAAGAAGATGAGGAACCCTATCTCGAGCCACACCGTGGTGCTGATGGCCGAGAAGTCGCTCGTCGCCAGCTTGGGCAGCGCGAAGGGCAGCGACAGCACCAGCGACACCAGGAACATCCACTTCATCATCGTCACCACCGAATAGCGTGCCACCAGTTTGCGGC
>CAMNKG010000125.1 GCA_946542135.1 uncultured Bacteroidales bacterium | reverse complement strand
ACCAGTGCCGTCAGCATTTAGCCCTGTTGCGAGCCAAGAAAGAGACCGCCAACTTTTTCGAAGGTATGGCCTGCGACGGTGGATGTGTGGGCGGTCCGCTGAGCATTACTCGTTCGCCAAAGAATGTGTTCGACGTTGACAAGTACGGCAACTCCGCCGCCGAAAAAGACATCGACGGTTCGGTAAACCTTTATAAAATGACAATGAAACAATAAATATATATAGCTATGGACGAAAAAATCAAGAAAGACCTCGAAGCAATGGGCATCACCGGCGTGAAGCAGGTGTACCACAACCCCTCGTATGAGCAACTGTTCAAAATGGAGACGGACCCCAGCCTGACGGGCTACGACAAGGGTCAGCTCACCGAGCTGGACGCGATGAATGTGATGACTGGCATCTACACCGGGCGCTCGCCTAAAGACAAGTACATCGTGATGGATGCCAACTCGAAAGACACGGTGTGGTGGACCAGTGAGGAGTACAAGAACGACAACCACCCGATGAGCGAGGAGGTGTGGAAGCAGATGCGCGACCTCGCCAAGAACGAGCTCTGCGGCAAGGATCTCTTTGTTGTCGATGCCTTCTGCGGCGCCAATAAGGACACGCGTATCGCGGTTCGATTCATCATGGAGGTGGCTTGGCAGGCCCATTTTGTCACCAACATGTTCATCCGCCCCACGGCTGAGGAACTGAAGACTTTCAGTCCCAATTTCACCGTCTATACCGCCAGCAAGGCCAAGGTGGAGAACTACAAGGAGCTGGGGCTGAACAGCGAGACCGTGGTGGCCTTCAATGTCAGCAGTCGTGAGCAGGTGATTCTCAACACATGGTATGGTGGCGAGATGAAAAAAGGCATGTTCTCGATGATGAACTACTACCTGCCGCTGAAGGGTATTGCTGCCATGCATTGCTCCGCCAACACCGACATGAAGGGCGAGAACACCGCCATCTTCTTCGGTCTGAGCGGCACGGGCAAGACGACCCTCAGCACCGACCCCAAACGTTTGCTTATTGGCGACGACGAGCACGGCTGGGACGATGAGGGCGTCTTCAACTTTGAGGGCGGCTGCTATGCCAAAGTCATCAACCTGGACAAGGAGAGCGAGCCCGACATCTACAAGGCCATCCGCCGCAACGCGCTGCTTGAGAACGTTACTGTCGACGCAAAAGGCAAGATTGACTTCAAGGACAAGAGCGTCACGGAGAACACACGCGTGAGCTATCCTATCGACCACATCGAGAAGATCGTGCAGCCACTGCACGGCAAGAGTGCCGGTCCTGCTGCCAAGAATGTCATCTTCTTGAGTGCCGATGCTTTCGGCGTGCTGCCTCCTGTGAGCATACTGACCCCCGACCAGTGCAAGTACTACTTCCTCAGCGGCTTCACCGCCAAGCTGGCGGGTACGGAACGCGGCATCACGGAGCCCACGCCCACCTTCAGCGCCTGCTTCGGACAGGCTTTCCTCGAGCTGCACCCGACCAAGTATGCCGAGGAGCTGGTGAAGCGGATGGAGAAGAGCGGTGCTAAGGCCTATCTGGTGAATACGGGCTGGAACGGCACGGGCAAGCGCATCAGCATCAAGGACACGCGCGGCATCATCGACGCGATCCTGGACGGCAGCATCGAGAAGGCGCCGACGAAGAAGATACCCTACTTCAATTTCGAGGTGCCCACGGCGTTGCCGGGCGTAGATCCGAAGATTCTGGATCCGCGCGACACTTACAGCGATGCTTCGCAGTGGGAAGAGAAAGCCAAGGACCTGTCGGCACGATTCATCAAGAACTTCCACAAGTTCACCTACAATGAAGCCGGCAAGGCTTTGGTGCCTGCAGGGCCACAGCTTTGAACAAAATAAGAGACCTAAGTCAAAAAAAACAGCTGGAAGAATCGGCTTCTGGCTGTTTTTTTGTGTTTTTTGAAAAAATAATGTTTGCTGTAAATTTTTTACAAAAAATGCTACATATGGTACAAAAGATATGAAGGTCATTGCCGATAGTGAAACGGAGATAGTCCCGTTTGTCGGACCTGAATTATCAGAGTAATAATATTGTATAATATATGAATATGTCTACCATGAAAACAATCCTGTTGCCGCTACTCGCATTAGCATTCACAGCCAGTTGCCAAACGATTGAAAACGCCGAAAAGGTGAGCAAGCATCGTATTGCTCAGATCAAGAAGCTTTCGCAACAATACGTTCGATCCAGCTATGCTAATGGTATCTTTATCGGTTACGATAAGAATGTGGTTACGCTGACCGACCTCGAAGGACATGTCTTCCTCAAAGGCGACTACAGTGTCGTGCCGCAGGACAACTCAGACCTGCTCATGATCATGGGCGACAGTCTGATTGGGTTCATGGACCGCAGTGGCAAGTTTGTTCTGCCTATGGAATACGACCCTACTGGTGAATGTGCATGCCATATCGGGCGTCTCTTCGAAGGCGACGGCACCTACACCCTTTGCCGCAGGGGCAAATACGGTGTCGTTGACTCTGCAGGCAATATCATTGTCCCTTTTGTCCACGACCAGCACTTCTGGTTGGGTGATCACAGATGGATGTTCAGGTCCATCTCTTCCGGAAACAGGTATGTCATGGAAGTGCAAAGCGTAGATGGCAAGGTGAAAATAGGTCCATATAATAATATTACAGGTCCCTTCTACAACTATTTCCTCATTAGCAACGATGACAATCTGATGGGTTGCATCGATACGAATGGCAACGTATTGCTGGACTGTCGGTACGAAGGAATAGTCAATGTGGGCGAGGGACGACTGGCACTGAAAGAAAATGGCAAATGGAGTCTATTTCACCTCCGGACGGGACGTCGATCCTATCTGCGGATTCCCAATATTGAATTTCATGAGTGGGTTCCACAGCATTCGCCGCTGATAGTCTGCGATACCGTGGATTCAGACAAGGAACATCACTATTATGGTGCTATCGACACGAACGGAAACGTTGTGATACCGTTCCTTCATGAAGACATGGATGCTTTTTACTACAGAGACTATCTTATCATACAAAATTTCGAGGGGAAAAGCTTTGTCTACAACGGTTACAAAGGCCAGTTACTGAAACGGTTTGACGCCATCACCGTGGAATATTGTGAAGATGTTGTTTCATGGGATCTCCCGTTCCTTGCCGTTTGCCAAGATTCGCTTTGGGGTATTGTCGACAGCAACTTCAACATGGTACTGCCACCTACATACCACAGTCTCTACATCCTCGACCGCCACCAAGCCGTCGCAACCCTCGCCAATGGCGAGAACGCCCTTATCGACTTTCAAGGCCACATCCTCTTCCAAGGACCCTTCAACTACTTCGTTGAGATAGACGACGGTCTCTACTCATTCAATAGCTTTAATCCCGACAAATACACCGAGAGCATAGTTGGCTACTGCGACCGTTGGGGCAACAGCACCATCACTCGTAAAGAGATGCGCCAAGCTCGGCAATGGGAAAAACGCAGACATGAGAAAAAAATGTGAAGGCAAATAGCCTGTGGCTCTTTGCCGATAGCGAAGCGGTGAAGGCTCAGACCCGCCGGAGCAAATTGGACATCTATAAATTTCAGAACCTGTAGGTTAACCCCAATCGGACACTCAACCAACAGCCAACAAACCGTGAACCAATCATATAATCGTCCGGGAAGGTGTGACAATAGCCTATCATCAGCGACGGCTTGAAATGAGTCCAGCCAACGCGAATCTCGGCCGTCGGTTCCAAAAGCAAGCGGTTGCCAACAATGGACTGCTCGGTGGACCACCTGTACAAATTGTTGCCATGGTCCCAATTATACCAATCGTAATAGTAGTTGGTGCGTATTCGCCAATCGTGCATAAATCCCACTTTCAGGCCGAAAGCAATGTCTATATGGGAGTTGGCCAAGTGGTTCCATCCTAAGTTGAATTGGGCAAATGCAATATGGACATTCCCCTCATCGCGGCCATCAGGCACGGGTTCAGCGTCGCTCGACAATGAGTATGCAAAAGGCCTGAATCCGTAACCTATATACACCTCGGTGTTCAATCTGCCCGTTTTGTTGTAATAGCCAGTCGCAATCTGCATATATTGCGCTTCAAGCCCATTTTTGTCTGCCAATCCATGCATATGAACCTGAATGGCTATGTGGTCCGTTAGCCCGGCAGCCGCCGAAAAGTGTCCGACAAAAGTCTTGTCCATGTAGGCTGCCGCACCTTCAAGCTGGACCTCTCCTTTGTGTTCGATAAGAGGAATGTCTACACATTGGGGATAATATGTTTCGCAACCGCTGAAGACAAGAAGTGCGGCGGCAACCATTAAGATGGAATGAATACGCCCTGTTTTCATAGTCTGGTTTTTCGTATGAGCTACCTTTCTTTGTTATCACTGCAAAAATACGAAGAATTATTGAGATAACCAAATGAACTTTAATGGTTTAATTTATCGAACTCCCCTAAAACCTTATTTCCAGATATTTATGGGATAGTATTTTTTTCATTTTTTTTGAGGAGCGGGAGGGTTGTTCTCCCTCCCGCTCCTGACCCGTCCGGTTCTTGAAGGACAGGTGTTCGTTTCCTTTTCACGAGTCGGATTCCTTGTCGCT
>CAMNKG010000124.1 GCA_946542135.1 uncultured Bacteroidales bacterium | reverse complement strand
TCAATCTCGATGCCGACGGTGCACGGCTGGCAGTAGCCGCAGCCGCGGCAGAAGTCGCCGGTGAGTTCCTTGCGGTCGTGCTCGATGCGTTGGCGCATCTCGTCGGTGAGGGTAGGAGGGTTGTCCTGAAAGGAGATGAACTCGTCGAGTTCGCTTTCGCGCTGGATGCCCCATATGGGTTCCACGCCGGGGAATTGGGCCAGGTAGGCATAGGCCGTGGCGGCATGGCTGATAAGACCGCCGCTGAGAGCTTTCATGGCAATGAATCCGATGTTCTTTTCGGCGCATTGGTTGACCAGGTGCAGTTCCTTGTCGGAGGCGAGGTAGGAGAAGGGGAATTGCAGCGTCTCGTAGAGGTCGCTGTCGATGGCTTGCTGAGCCACAGCCAGGCGGTGGTTGGTGATGCCGATATGGCGCACCTTGCCTTGCTTTTGGGCTTCCAGCATGGCTTCATAGAGGCCGCTACCGTCGCCCGGCATGGGGCAGAAGGCGGGGTTGTGGAACTGGTAGAGGTCTATATAGTCGGTCTGTAGCAGCCGCAGCGACGTCTCCAGGTCTTTCCAAAAACCCTCGGCTGTGGTGGCGCCGGTCTTGGTGCTGATAATCACCTTGTCGCGGCGGTCGTGAAGGGCTTTGCCCAACTTCTCTTCGCTGTCGGTATAGAAGCGTGCCGTGTCGAAATAGTACATGCCGTGGTCGAAGGCCTTGTGGATAAGTTTTATGGTCTCGTCGGTAGAGATGCGTTGTATGGGAAGGGCACCGAAACCGTTTTTCGGCACCACGAGTCCTGATCTTCCTAATGTTACGTTCATTGTTTGAATTGTTGAAGGGTAAGCGTTTTATTTTTTTTCAGCCTGCGGCTGTGCGGCTGTGCTGCTGTCGTTCTTTGCCGTATCGATGACAGTCAAGGGGTTGGCTTTCTTGGCGTCGCTGACTTCCTTGATGGGTTTGTCGATATCGATGACCCCGTCGCTTATGCATCTGAGCATCTGCGTCTCAGCGGCGTCGATATAGGCCGTGTCGTTGAGGTAGTCTTTGTATTTCAGTTCAATGTCGTTCAGACACGAGGCTACGGCCTCTTCCCCTTCCTGCTGGTAGCATTTGCATTGTGCTTTGCCAGCCTCGATACCCATGGAGTGTGGGTCTTTCAGGCCGCACGAAACACACATCAGCGTCGAAGCGAGAACAGTGGCGAAAATTTTAATTGACTTATTCATAATATAATGAAATGAAACTACGGTGTTTTTCCGTTTGCAAATTTACGAAAAAATTCAGATTTCGGTCCCTGACGATGAAATTTATTGGTACGCAAGCGCCTTGTCGTTACAAAACCGAAGGATGCCCATAGGCCTTTCCGCGTCTGGAAGTCTGACGGGCAAAATATGACCGCTGACAAGGAGTAGGGAGCTGCGGCCCGTGCCCTCTGTCAGCTACTCGTCGACAGGCAAAACAGGTGCCAAAATAAAATTAATTTTGTTGTTTGACTGTGTTTTGCTATCTTTGTAAGATTATGTATTGCGCAATAATTTGCGTAATGCATTGTTGTATAGTAAAATAAAAGTAAATTATATAATTTATATGGCTAATTTTTTAAGCAAACTGTTTGGAAATAAGTCGCAGCGCGACCTTAAAGAGGTCAATCCCTATGTTGAAGCTGCACTGAAAATCTACCCCACTATCAAAGAACTTACCAATGACCAACTTCGTGCCAAGACAATAGAATTCAAAGAAAGAATCCGCAACGAGGTCCGCGAGGAGGAGGACGAGCTGGCTACCCTGCGCAAACGCATCGAAGATGAATACGACATGCCCGTCGACGAGAAGGAACAGCTCTACAAGCGCATCGACGATCTTGAGAAGATCTCTTACGACAAGACGCAGGCTGTTCTCAACGAAATCCTTCCCGAGGCTTTCGCCGTGGTCAAGGACACGGCACGCCGTTTTGCCGAGAACGAGGAGGTGGTGGTCACCGCTACCGACCATGACCGCGACCTGTCGGCAACGCGCGACAATGTCAACATCGACGACCAGGGCATGGCCCACTTCAAGAACAGCTGGATGGCCGGCGGCAACATGATCACTTGGGACATGGTGCACTACGACGTGCAGCTTATCGGCGGCGTGGTGCTGCACAGCGGCAAGATTGCCGAGATGGCCACAGGTGAAGGTAAGACCCTCGTGGCCACCCTGCCGGTCTACCTCAACGCACTGCCGGGCAAGGGCGTCCATGTCGTCACCGTCAACGACTACCTCGCCAAGCGCGACTCGGAATGGATGGGCATGCTCTTCGAATTCCACGGTCTCACCGTCGACTGCATCGACAAGCACGAACCCCACAGCGACGCCCGCAAGGCTGCCTATAACGCCGACATCACCTACGGCACCAATAACGAGTTTGGCTTCGACTACCTCCGCGACAACATGAGCCGCAACCCCGACGAGCTGGTGCAGCGCGGCCACAACTACGCCATCGTCGACGAAGTCGACTCCGTGCTTATCGACGATGCACGTACGCCCCTCATCATCTCCGGCCCCACGGCCAAAGGCGATGACCAGGAGTTTGACCGCTTCAAACCGGTCATCGAGAAGCTCTACAACACCCAGCGCATGCTGGTGACCACCATCCTTGCCGACGCCAAACGCGAACTGTCGGGCAACATGGACCAGAAACCCGACCAGCCGGGTGCCATGGCGCTGCTCCGCGCCTACCGCGGCTTGCCGAAAAACAAGGCCCTCATCAAGTTCCTCAGCGAAACGGGCGTCAAAGCACTGCTTCAGAAAACAGAGAATTTCTATATGCAGGAGCAGAACAAATACATGCACATCATCGACGATGAACTCTACTTCGTGGTCGACGAGAAGCAACGTTCCTGCGAGCTGACCGACAAGGGTATGGATTTCCTCGCACAGATGGGCGAAGATCCCCGTTTCTATCAGCTTCCCGATGTCGGTGCCCAGATTGCCGACCTTGAGAAAGAGAACCTCTCGGCCGAGGAAAAAGCCCAGAAAAAAGAAGAGATCTACAACAACTTCGCCATCCAGAGCGACCGCGTCCACACCGTCGACCAGCTGCTCAAGGCCTACACCCTCTTCGAGAAGGATGTCGACTACGTCCTTACCGAAGACCGTCAGGTGAAGATTGTCGACGAGCAGACAGGCCGTATCATGGAAGGACGCCGTTGGAGCGACGGTCTGCACCAGGCCGTCGAAGCCAAGGAAAACGCCAAGGTGGAAGCCGCCACGCAGACCTACGCCACCATCACCCTCCAGAACTACTTCCGCATGTACAAGAAGCTGGCCGGTATGACCGGTACGGCTGAGACGGAGGCGGGCGAATTCTGGAACATCTACAAGCTGGATGTCGTGGTGATTCCCACCAACCGCCCCATCGCCCGTGTCGACATGAACGACAAGATCTACAAAACCAAACGCGAGAAATTCAAAGCCGTCATAGATGAGATCGAGCGCCTGCGCAGCGAAGGCCGTCCCGTGCTGGTGGGTACCACCTCGGTCGAGACCTCCGAACTGCTCAGCAAGATGCTCACTATGAAGGGCATCAAGCACAATGTCCTCAACGCCAAGCTCCACAAGAAAGAGGCCGACATCGTGGCCGAGGCTGGCGAACCGGGACGCGTCACCATCGCCACCAACATGGCTGGTCGTGGTACCGACATCAAGCTCAAGGGCGATGTCCGCGAGCACGGCGGTCTTGCCATCATCGGCACCGAACGCCACGAGAGCCGTCGCGTCGACCGCCAGTTGCGTGGTCGTGCCGGCCGTCAGGGCGACCCGGGCTCCTCGCTCTTCTTCGTCTCCCTCGAAGACGACCTCATGCGTATCTTCGGCTCCGAGCGTATCGCCGCCATCATGGACCGTATGGGCCTTCAGGAAGGCGAGGTTATTCAGCACTCCATGATTACCAAACAGATAGAGCGTGCGCAGAAGAAGGTGGAAGAGAACAACTTCGGTATGCGTAAACGACTGCTGGAATATGACGACGTGATGAACAACCAGCGCACGGTGATCTACAACAAACGCCGCAACGCGCTCTATGGCGACCGCCTCTCCATCGATATCTCCAACATGTTCTACGACACCTGCGAACTCCTCTACAACGATGCCGCCCAGGCTCACGACTATGAGGGTTTCAAGATGGAGATGATCCGCGTCTTTGCGCTCGAGGTACCCTTCACGGAACGCGAATTCTACAATGTCCGCGCCTCCGAGATGATACAGAAGCTCTACGAACTGACCTATAACGCCTACAAGGAACGTATGCAGCGCCTCGCCGAACTGGCCTATCCTTTTATCAAGAACATTCACGACAACACCCGTTACCTCAATGTGGTGTTCCCCATCACCGACGGCGTCAAGACGATGAACGTGGTGTGCCCTGTCCAGAAATCCTACGAGAACGGCGGCCGCGAGGTGCAGCTCTCCATCGAGAAGAATATCACCCTGGCCATCATCGACGACATGTGGAAAGAGCACCTGCGCGAACTCGACGACCTCAAGACTTCGGTGCAGAACGCCTCCTACGAGCAGAAGGATCCTCTCTTGATTTATAAGTTCGAGTCTTTCAACCTCTTCGAGAAG
>CAMNKG010000123.1 GCA_946542135.1 uncultured Bacteroidales bacterium | reverse complement strand
TCATGACCGTCATCTTCCCCGACAACCAGCTCAACGTCATCGACTACAACCGCGTCGTCAAGGACCTCAACGGCCTCGACCCCAAACAGTTCTTCGCAGCCCTGCAGGAAAACTTCGACATCGAATGCAAGTGCGACTGCACCAAGAACGGCGGCAAGTGCGAGTGCGAATTCCCCTGCCACTGCGAATGCAGCGAACCCTACAAACCTGCCAAGCTCCACAACTTCTCGATGTATTTCGAGGGCGTGTGGTACAGCCTCACCGCTAAGCCCGGCACCTACAACGACAACGACCCCATCGGCGTACTCGACGTCACCATCCTCAGCAACCTCGTGCTTGACAAGGTGCTCGGCATCAAGGACCTCCGCACCGACAAGCGCATCGACTTCGTCGGCGGTATCCGTGGCCTCGGCGAGCTGAAACGTCGCGTCGACAGCGGCGAAATGAAGGTCGCCTTCGCCCTTTATCCCGTGAGCATGAAGCAGATCATCGACATTGCCGACACCGGCAATATCATGCCTCCGAAGACCACCTGGTTCGAGCCCAAACTGCGCTCCGGCCTCGTGATCCACGAACTCTGCTAAGATACACATTCCCACATGAAGCCGCTGCCATCGACAGGCAGCGGCTTCTTTGTAACCACTCCACGCCATCATCCGTTCCCATGACCAGCACAACAAAACCCATCATCACGCTACTGCTCCTTGTTGCCCTTGCTGCACCACTGTCGGCACAAAAAGCCAATAGCGCAACCGCAACAACGAAAGCAGCCAACGCCCCGCTACGCTGCAAGGCGCCCTCCTACCTCCGTCCCGGCGACAAAGTGGCGCTGGTCTCCCCCTCCTATGCCGTGTCTTCTGAACGCATCACCCAAGCCGAAGAAGTGCTGCGCCAATGGGGCTTCGTTCCTGTAACCGGCGCCTATGCCGGCGAGAGCTACCTCGGTCCCTATGCCGGCACCGACAAAGAACGCCTCACCGACTTGCGTTGGGCCCTGCGCGACACCGCCATCAAAGCCATCTTCTGCAACCGTGGCGGTTATGGTGCCATCCACTATTACGGTCTGCTTCGCGCCAACGAACTCTCCGAAAACCCCAAATGGATTATCGGCTTCAGCGACATCACCACGTTGCTCTGCATGGAAAACTCGGCAGGCGTGATGGGCATCCACGCCGTCATAGCGGCACACCTCGGTGCCACCGGAGGCGACGATCCCTCCTCCACCCTGGTGCGCGACATGCTGACGGGCACGCTGCCGCGCTACGAGCTCCCCGACCATCCCCTCAGCCGCAAAGGCAAGGCCACAGGCATTCTGCTGGGCGGCAACCTCAGCACCTTCGTGGCGCTCCTGGGGTCTGACAACGACTGCCTGCGCAACCAGGACATCATCCTCTTTATCGAAGAAGTGGGCGAGTCGCTACACCATATAGACCGCATGATCAACATTTTGAAAATCCACGGCGTGTGGTCGCGCTGCAAAGGCGTCATCCTGGGCAACTTCAGCGAAGTCAATGCCGACCTCGGCTACGGTAGCGCCGAAGCACTATTCTGCTCATACCTGTCGCGCTACAAAATCCCCATACTGTGCGGCTTCCCTGCCGGACACTGCAAGCTGAACCTGCCCCTCGTGATGGGAGCCCCCGTCACCCTCGACGTCCGCAACGACGGCGCCACGCTAACTTTCAACATGGAAGGCAACACCCAAACCATCGACACCAAGCTCATCGCCGACACCTTGAAATACCGTCAGCAACCCCAACCCCGCAAAAAGAAAACCACACGACGCCGATAGCATCCGAGCCCGCCGACAATTCACATTATTTCCACCAAAAATAGGACAGTTACCATACAATATCTTTTCCAAAAACACGTTAAGCGAAATAATACTCTATAAATATATGTTATTACTAGACGAAACCGAACAAGTATTAGCCGCAGCAGCACAAGCGGCCACCACACCAGCCCAAACCGACACCGTGGCAGCCGGAAGCGTTGCCGAAGTAATTCAAAAAACTGACAGTACAGTACATACCGTCATCGACAGCGCCCGCAATATGAGCCTCGGCGACGTCAAAGCCGTCATTACCGGCGAGAACACCCTCTTCAAAGATGCCCTTTCAGGCCTCATAGACCTCACGGTGGCGTTCGTCCCCAAACTTATTGCCTGCATCCTTGTCCTCTGGGTCGGCTTCAAGCTCATCAAACTGCTCAAGAAGGGTCTCACCAAACTGCTCGACAAGCGCAACGCCGAAGGCACCCTGAAAGGGTTCCTCACCTCGCTGGTCGACGTGATGATGAAAGTGATGCTCATCATCATGGCCATGGACATCATCGGCATCAAGGCCACCTCGTTCATCGCCGTGCTCGGTGCTGCCGGCCTTGCCATCGGTATGGCACTGCAGGGCACCTTGCAGAACTTTGCCGGCGGCGTCATCATCCTCCTGCTGCGCCCCTTCAAAGCCGGCGACTATATTGAATGCGGCAGCTACAAAGGCTATGTCAAGGAAATACGCATCTTCCACACCATCATACGCCCCTTCAACGGCCGCATCATCATCGTCCCCAACAGCGAACTTGCCACCAAGTCGCTGATCAACCACACCCGCGACAACGTCATACGCCTTGACGTGGTGGCTTCGGTGGCTTACGGCACCGACCTCGACAAGGCCAAAGCCGTCATCGAAAAAATCATCGCCGACGACCCCCTCATCCTCAAAGACCCCATACCCAAAATCTGCGTCAGCGAACTCAACAGCAGCTCTGTGGACTTCTCACTCTGGCTCTGGGTCACCGTCGACGACTATTGGACGGTGTGGATGCGCATCCGTGAAAACATCTACAAGGCCTTCAACGAGAACGGCATAGCCATACCCTTCCCGCAAATGGATGTCCATATCCAGCAATAATGAATCATGCCTTCCCGTCCCGATAAACTGCCACCCAAAGCAGCGAGAACGAAGTCCCGTCTTCTTCTACTGCTTTGGGTTGTGTTTTGTGGGACAGGCCACACCGTTGCCGGTCAAGAGCTCCTTTTCCCGTCGTCGGGAACGAACGGATATACACTAACCGACGGAACGACCTACACCCTCCAAGACCCCGGCGGCAGCAGCAACTATCCCAACTACTGTTCCGGCGGCATAAGAATAGCGTCGTCCAACGGAAGCCCCATCCATATCTTCGGCACCTACCAGATAGAGAGCGACTATGACAGCCTCTACCTCTTCGACGGCGAAGGCACCGGCATCATTTCGCAACACCTATACAACGGTTCCGGCAACCTCGACATCTACTGCTATAGCGGTGTCGCCACCTTGCGCTTCGTCTCTGACGGCTCCATCAACGATGCCGGTTTCACCCTATCCGTGCAGAGCTGCCTCTACGATGCCGACATCATCACGCTGCTGACAACCGAGGTCAGCGACACCAGCATCGCCATCGCCTGGTACGACAGCCAGCCCACCGCCAATTGGACCATCAGCTACGGATTGGCTCCCGACCACATGGACAGCACCTTGACGACCGCGGCGCCTCAGGCCACTCTAAGCCACCTGGCCTACGGCAGCCAATACTATTTCCGCATCTTCCGCGGCGCCATCAGCAACGACATATGCATCAGCCCCTATTTCCGGGCCACCACGCTATGCTCCCCGACGGCCAGTACGTGCATCGACTACGCAGCCCTAAACACATGCCACGCACAAGCCCACTACGGCAACTTCAACAACCCCGACCTCCATACAGGCTTCGTCAACCAAGGCAGCGGCAGCATATACTCCCGCCACACCGTCCACACCGACCCCGACGAATACGACCCCCGCACCAACTACGGGCTGCGTTGTGTGCCGCCAGGGTTCGAAGCCTCGGTGCGACTCGGCAACTGGGGCTGCGACGCCCAGGCCGAAAGCATCACCTACACCTACCACGTCGACACCCTGAAAAACGACCTACTCATCATGAAATATGCCGCCGTGCTGGAAAATCCAAACCACAGCCAGTCCGACCAGCCCCGTTTCCGCTTCCAAATCATGGACTCCAACTTTGTGGAGATAGACCCGACATGCTATTCCGCCAATTTCGTGTCGAGCGACAGTCTGGGGTGGAACCGCTTCCAAAACGTGCTCTGGAAAGACTGGACCACTGTGGGCGTCGACCTCGCACCCCTCCACGGACAAACCATCCACATCAAGCTCACCACCTACGACTGCCTGATGGGCGACCACTACGGCTATGCCTATTTCGTGTTCGACTGCACCTTCAAGAACCTTGCCTCGGAGTACTGCGGCAACGTGGTGGAGAACACCTTTACCGCCCCCGACGGCTTTGCCTACAACTGGCATCGCGCCACACAACCCGGCACCACGCTCTCAACCGAACAGTCGCTCCACGTCACGCAAGCCGGTGAATACCGCTGCACCCTCCAGTTCGTGGGCGCCCCTGCCGGAGCCTCATGCTCGTTCGACCTTGTGGCGCTGGCCGGCGGACGCTACCCGACGGCATTGATAGACTGGTATCCGACCGACACCGTGGAATGTAAAACACGGATACAGTTCTTGAACAAAAGCGTCGTCAGCCACGATGCCCAACATCAGCAACTGACAGCGTCGCCCTGCGAAGGCGGGACTTGGATCATCGACAACGA
>CAMNKG010000122.1 GCA_946542135.1 uncultured Bacteroidales bacterium | reverse complement strand
ACGAAGCTGTCTAACTTTGCTATGCCTACTTGGTCGCGCGACGAGAGCATGAAGTTGTACCACAACTCGTTCAAGGAGCTGCAGGTGGACTACCTTGATTACTATATGCTTCACGGCATCGGCATGTCGGCCCGTGACGCCGACGGCAACGAGATAGATGCCCTGGAGTGCCTGAAACGCCGATTCTTTGACAACGACATGTTGGATTTCTTGTGCGAGGAACGCGAGAAAGGCCATATCCACAACCTCGGTTTCTCATACCACGGCGATATCAGGGCCTTCGACTACCTGCTGCAACTGCAAGACGAGGGCAAGTACCGTTGGGACCATGTGCTGATTCAGCACAACTATGTGGACTGGAACCACGCCAAGCTTATCAATGAGCGCAACACCAACTCGAGCTACCTCTACGCTGAGCTGGAGAAACGCAACATACCGGTATTCGTCATGGAGCCTCTGTTGGGCGGCCAGCTGGTGAACCTCAACGACCATGCCATAGCACTGCTCAAACAACAGGACCCGCAGGCTTCGGTGGCCAGTTGGGCTTTCCGCTTTGCGGGCAACCAGCCGCGTATTCTCACAGTGCTGAGCGGCATGACCTATATGGAACACCTGCAGGACAATATCCGCACCTATTCGCCACATAAGCCTTTGGACGACAGCGAACTGAAACTGCTGGAAGAGATTGCCGACGTGTATGCTAACTTCAAGACGGTGCCCTGCACGGCGTGCAAATACTGTATGCCCTGTCCTTACGGCATCGATATTCCGGGCGTCTTTGCGCATTTCAACAAGTGCCTGAATGAAGGCAACGTAATCAACCCCTCTGAGGATGCCGACACAGAGGAAAAACGCGCTTACCGCAAGGCCCGGCGCGCTTTCCTGGTGGGCTACGAGCGTGCCATACCGTCGGTGCGCCAGGCTGACCACTGCATCGGCTGTGGCCATTGCCTGCAGGAATGTCCGCAGGGCATCGACATTCCGGGCCAGATGGTTCGCATCAACGACTATGTCGAACAGCTGAAAAAGGATATGCCGGCGCCGGCACCTACAGCGTGAAACAGATTATAGCTTTTATCAACCCATAATTCTTTTTGTATGACGCTTCTCAGTCTTTCTACCACCGAAATCGTTGTTATCGTCCTCGTTGTTCTCCTTCTCTTTGGAGGCAAGAAAATACCTGAACTCATGCGTGGCATGGGTAAAGGGGTGCGCAGCTTCAAAGAGGGTATGAACGGTATTGAGAACCCTGACGACAAAGACGCCAAGGATTCTGCTAACACCAACGACGGAAAGTGATTGCCGTCGCTATAAATCTGCTGTTGCCTTTTGACATTTTGGGACCATCTTGAGGAACTGCGCGGATGTCTGTTGCGTATCGTCATCGCTGTATTGCTTTGCGCGGTGGCGGCCTTTGCGTTAAGGGATCCGCTCTTCGACATGGTGCTGGCTCCGAAGCGTGACAGTTTCATTACCTATCGGCTGCTGGAACGCCTCGTGGGTACGCTGCCTCCTTTCAAGGTGGAGATGGTCAATATCGAACTGGCCCAGCAGTTCCTGATCCATGTCAAGGTGTCGCTATGGGCGGCCTTGCTGGCGGTGTCTCCTTACATTCTTTTTGTGCTTATGCGTTTTGTGAGTCCGGCGCTCTACACGGGCGAACGCAAGCTGACGCTTCGCGCCGTGGGGGCGGGTTATCTCCTTTTTCTGTGTGGGATGTTGCTGGCCTACTTCGTTATTTTTCCGCTGACGGTGCGTTTTCTGGCCACTTACCAAGTGTCGGCCGATGTGCCCAACGTGGTTTCGCTGGGGTCGTATGTGTCAGCATTTCTGATGTTGCTGCTGCTGATGGGTGTGGTGTTCGAGCTGCCTGTGGCGTGCTGGCTGCTGGGACGCTTGGGGCTGCTGGATGTCGACGCCATGCGGCGCTACCGGCGCCACGCAATAGTGGCCATCGTCATTCTGGCGGCTGTAATCACCCCTACGGGCGATGTGTTCACTCTTATGGTCGTCGCCCTTCCCATCTATCTGCTTTATGAGGTGGGAATCCGAGTGGTGGCTCGCTCGGCTGCTCCTTGTAAACAAAGGTGAGGGGATAGCTGCGTTTGGCTATTCCGGCAAAAATGCCCAAGGCTCCTTGTATGTTGCTGTATACTTGTGATGGTTCGGCGAAATACTGTGTGATGCTTTGTGTGGCAATGAGGTCTTTGTGGTAGCGGAAGGCTTCGGGGCTGAGGCTTTCCACTACCAGTGTGTACTCGCGTTGCAGCGGGTGCTCGGCGGTGTCTTTGGGCATCACCAGCGATATCTTCATGTCGTGCAGGGTGCCGTCGATAAGGCTGTCGCTGAACATGAGCCTGCTAAAGTAACCGAACAACCCGGTAGTCACATTGACGCTGGGGTCTGAAATCTGAAGGTCGAGACAGTTGAAGTAGGCATAGACCACAGTGTCGATGGTGTCCCATTTCTGCTCCCATCGGTTCCATCGAGTGCCGCTGTCATGCTCGTGGACATATATATAATAGTAGTTCTGTTCGTCGGCGGGGTCGTTGAGGGTGAAGAGGATGTCGCCGGCGTCGATGGGTTGCAGGGTGTCGATTTCGGCGGTGGGTGTCGTCATGTCGGGCAATGCGGGTACATGGGTCTGTGCAGTGATGGCGTCGCGGCCGGGGATGCTGACATGTAGCGTCAGCACTTCGCCGCCGTGGGCTACGTAGTTGAAGCTCCAGTTGGCGCCGTTGCGTGAGCCGTCGAGGGGTGCGGCGCCGTCGACGGAGAGGGTGACGGTGGCATCTTCGACGGGAACGAAGGGCTGGTTGTCGAGAAAGAAACGGCTGTAGGTAAGGTTGACAAAGAGCGTGCTGTCGGCGCAGGGCAGCCCGTTGACGACGACGTGGCGTTCGCTGTTTTCAAAGTCGTATTCCAGCACCTCTTCGCACGACAGGCATTGGAGGCATAGAAGGATGTATAGCAGATGTTTGGGCTTCATTTTTGTTAAGGTTGAATCGGGTTTGGAATGATGGTTCTAAAAAAATAATTCACTGGGTGGCTATATCACCATTTTAAGGTGTATGCCACCGAGGGCAGGATGGGAAAAATGGAGAGCTTGACCAGCGCCCCGTTGTAGCTGCCATACTGGTATTCGTGGCTTTCGTAGATCATGTAGGGGTTCTTGTGGTTGTAGAGGTTGTAGACGCTGACGTTGATGGTGCGTGAGCAACGCTTGAACTGGCGGTGGAAGTTGGCGCCCAGGTCCATGCGGTGGTAGGCTGGCATGCGGAAATTGTTGCGTCCCTCGGGTAGTGAGATGTAGCCGCTCCAGGCATCGGGGTCGATATTGGCGTATTCGTTTGCCGTTTCCTGTGCCTGGGCGTATTCCTGCAGGCTGAGGGTGGCGGCGTTGCCGGTGCTGTATACCCATGTGGCGCTGACATCGAAGGCCTCGCTGAACTTGTAGCTCAGCACGATGCTGAGATCGTGGCGGCGGTCGTATTTGGCGGGGAAGGGTTTGCCGTCGTTGATGACCTGTCCGGGTCGGTCGAATTGGCGCATCGTCTTGCTCCACGTGTAGCCTATCCATCCGGTGAGCTTGCCGATGTTGCGTTGCAGCAGCAGCTCGACGCCATAGGCCCATCCGTCGCCTATCGCCACCTTCTCCTCCCAGCTCTCGCTGTTGCCCCAGAAGGTGGCACCATCTTTGAACTCCAGCAGGTTGTGCATCTTCTTGTAGTAGCCCTCAATGGTGATGTCGCCGATTATGCCGTTCTCGTAGAAGATGCCGGCGGCAACCTGTTGGGCGCGCATGGGCTCGATGTTCTGTGTGACGGGAACCCACAGGTCGGTGGGCATGCTGATGCTGGTGGTGGAAAGCAGGTGGAGGAACTGCGTCATAAAGGAGTAGCCTCCTTTCAGCGAAAGCCCCTCGCCCAGCATCCAGCGTGCCGAGAGGCGGGGCTGTAGGGTGGGGTAGAAGGCTCCGCGAACGGCAAAGCCGCTGAGGTTCAGGCCGCCGTTGACTTTCACCACGTCGCTGATGCTCCAGTCGTCTTCTATGTAGAGGCTCATCTCTTCGGCGGGGATGGCTTTGGAGTTTACCGAGGTGTCGATGAGCAGCGAGCTGTTCATCTGTGCCGAGCTGTAGGCGTTGAGGTGGGCGCTTGACACTTCGGGAAGGAAATGGTGGTGCGTGTATCCGGCACCGAATTTGACCAAGTGGTTGGGGTTAGGCGTGAAGTCGAAGTCGCTCTTGAAGGTGAAGTCGTTTATCTTGGAGACGTAGTCCATCGTGAAGGTCGACTCCTGGTCTTCGTCGCTGTCTATGTCGCGTGTGGTGGTCTCGTAGGCCACGGTGATGTCGTTGCGGTAGCGGGTGTAGGCGGCGGTGAGGTTCATGAAGAGGCGCGGCGTCACCTCGTAGTTCCACCGCACCGAACCTACGATGTTGCCCCAGCGGTTGTCGAAGTTGAGGTATTGCTCCTGCACGTCGCTGCTAAGGGTGCGGATGCGGGTGTAGAGCACGTCGGAGCCCATATAGTAGCTGGCAAAGAGACGGCTGCGGTCGTTGAAACGGTGGGTGATTTTGCCGTTGAGGTCGTAGAAATAGTAGCCGGCGCTGAGACGGTAGTCGCCCTTCTCGCTGGTGCTGTTGCGTGCTGCCAGATGGCGCAC
>CAMNKG010000121.1 GCA_946542135.1 uncultured Bacteroidales bacterium | reverse complement strand
AGAGGCTGACGAGGGTAGCGATGCGGTCGCCTTCCTTGAGGTCGATCTTGCCTTTCAGCGCGTCGCCGATCTTCTCGACCTTGCCGAGGAGCATACCACCAGAGCCGGTACGGCGGTTGCGGTGTTTGCCCTGCAGCTCGACGTTGAGAAGCATCTCTTTCTTGACCTCTTCAAGAATCTGTTCCTTGGTGGCACCTTCACCAGCCTGCTCTTTGGCGTAGTTCATGATGTCGGTGAAAGAAGCAGAGTCGACATTCAGCGTCTGGACATCGATAAGGATCTCGTTGTCGTAAAGAACATCCATATTGTTGTCAATCTTGTTTGCCGGCTGCGGAAGAACGCCCTTCGGCTCGAGTACACGGTGGACACCGTATTTGTTACCTTTTGGTTGCATAAATTTAAACTATTAATCTAATTATTAAAAAATTATAAATACTTTGTATTGCAAACGAAGTTTCAAAAGTAGTATTTTTTCCCGTCATGGACAAATTTTTTGCAAAAAAAAATGCAAAAAAACTAAGAATCAAGCGATAGAAAAAAGCACGAGAGGAAACGAGCTCCAGAGCAGCGACATCCTGCAAACGAAGGCCTACAAAGGGAGGTTGGCTGGACGGCAGAATCCGACAGACCTCATCCATAGCCAAGGCATAGCGGAAAAGCAAATGCTGGCGACAAACGTTGCGCTACTCCCGATGGGTTTATACAGCCACCGCCTGAGCACTCCATATAGGGTGCTCGCGTTTCAAATAATTAAGGAAAGCATTGCATCCCAAAGAGATATCCGACCATGCGCGTCCAAAATCACGTGTATACCATGGGTCAGCGATGTCGCGGTCTATGACGTCGGCATTGTCGTTGGCGACAAAATCCATAAGGCGAAACACCTTGCCTTTGTTGACAGGCTTGGTTAAAGGCAAAAGGCCGTTGATGTTGTTGGAATCCATCGCAATGACATAGTCCGCGTTGTCGAACATCTGCTGCGTGAGCTGACAAGCCCTTTTGTTGCGGCAGCCGATGCCGCGGGCGGCAAGTTCGCGCTTGGCTAAAGGATAGACCGGATTGCCTGACTCCTCGTCGCTGATACCCGCCGAGGAGACGACAGTACATTCTGAAAGACCTGATTGCTGCACAAGGCGCCGAAAAAGAAATTCTGCCATAGGGCTACGGCAGATATTACCATGACAAACAAACAGAACCGAAAGATTTTCCGAATTACTCATAACAAACCAACTACTTAATTTATAATCTATTAATACCGAATATTCCTATCTGCATTCCTACAGAATGTGCTACAAAAATACACAAAAATTCATATCCGACAAGAAAAAAATAGACATTTTTTCTAAAAAAATTTAAGAAAAGAGCTTGGGGGGCCTTTTAAGCCAGCATCGGACACATGCGGAGAATCACATTTTTATTTTTGAACATCACATTTTTATTTTTTGAACATGTACAAAATAATAAATAAAAAATGACGTTAAAACAGCGTGAAAAAAGTAAACGGCAAACATACCATCGTGGCGTTAGGTGCCATCGTTGTCGCCATCGGGCTGGCTGTCTATGCCATAGTTGGCGGACGCACGCGGCGCGACATACTGGGTTCGTGGGTGGTTTCGACCGAGAACGGCGCCCCCGGCTTCCAGTGTGGCGTTGACGGCATAGCGGCATCGGTCCACAACGACACCATCCAATACAACGCCTGGAAACGCAAAAGGAACAACCTGATATTGAGCGGCAAGCGTTTCGCCAACAATCGCGTCACCCCCTTCAGCGACACCCTCGAGGTGCTGCACCTCTCGGCGACACAGCTGCACGTAAGGAAAGGCCACGACACAGTGACCTACTACAAAATACGCTAACGACAAGGAAGGAACGTCACAGCGGGATGATGTATTTTTTTGCCGGCTTATACAATATGTAGTTTTTTTTATCGTTTAAAACAAAGAACAAAAATAAAAAAAGGATCCTTATATGAAACGTTTTCTTATCATAGTGGCAGCAGTGATGGCGTCGATGCAGGCGCTGGCTCTTTCGTCCGGGCGTACCGACGGCGACAACGAGAAGCATATCACTGCCTTTATCAACTACGCCACCTTCTACCATCCCACAGTGGGCCCCTACGTGGAGACCTACATCTCGTTCGACGCCTGGAACCTGAACTTCAAAAAGCAGGGAAGCGAATACCAGGCCACCGTGGAGGTAATCATCACCCTCAGCAAGGAAGACTCCATAGAATGGGTGAAGAAATACGACCTGCAAAGCCCTAAGATTGCCTCGCTGGACAAGGACCGCTTCAGCTTCCTTGACGTGCAGCGCGAAGCCGTGAGCAACGGCATCCACGACCTCACGATACAGCTGCACGACAAGAACAGCAGCGACGCTGCCACAGTCACCAAGCTGCAGCTGCCGGTGCTCTACACCGACAAACGCACCACCCTGTCGAGCGTGCAGATGATGTCGACCGTGAAGCCGACCACGACCATGAACATCCTGTCGCGCAACGGCTACGACATGGAACCTTACGTGAGCGACTTCCTCCCCGAACAGGTGGACCAGATCCATTTCTACTACGAGATCTACAACATCGACCGCGAGACGCGCAACGATAAAGTCTACTCCGTATGCTACATCGAGACCCTCGAAACCGCCAAGGTGCTGGAGTGGAGCCAGACGACACAGGCTTTGGACCGCGCCCCGCTGATTCCCGTGTTCACCTCGCTCGACATCAGCCAGCTGCCTTCAGGCAACTACAATCTGGTGGTGGAGGTGCGCAACAAGAACAACGACCTGTTGCTCTTCAAGCGCCTGCCTTTCTTCCGCAGCAACCCGTCGCTGACCAAAGAGATAGAGCAGATGCCCGTCGAGGCCACCTTCGCAGGCCAGATACAGGACGAGATGAAACTGAACGACTATATCGAAGCGCTGGCACCCATAGCCAACGAAAGCGAACGCTCGCAGATATACACCATCATCTACAAGCCCGGCTTGAAGGAAAAACAGCAGTTCCTGTACACATTCTGGTGCCGCCGCGAGCCTCTGAGCCCCGACAAGGCATGGATGGAATACCGTGACCGCATCGATTATGTCAACGCCCATTTCTCATGGCCCCGCACCAAGGGCTACCAGACCGACCGCGGCCGTGTGTACCTGCAGTATGGAGCACCCGACTATGTCCGCGACGAGAAGAATTTCGTCTCCATGCGGCTGGGCAGCGGCGTCAAAGTCAACCAAAGCAGCAGCGACCAAAGCTTCCAAGTAGTGGACCTCAACCCGCCCTCGCAAGGAGGCCAGACGGGACAGGTGTTCTACCTGCCCTACCAGCTGTGGCGCTACAACAACCTGCCGGGCGACGACGCCAAACGCTGCTTCATCTTCTGGGATGAATTCCGCAACGGATTCTACAAGCTGCTGCACTCCAACGCCAAAGGCGAGGTGCGCGACGCCAAATGGGAACAGCGTCTGAGCCAGCAACAGCTGAACGAGGACGTGGTAGGCGAAGTGGGCGAGCAGTTTGAACGAGGCTATTGACAAATCCCCAAGCCACGCCCATGTACAAGCTGCTGCTTCCTATAGCCTATCTGCCGCTATGGATACACTACTGCTTCGCCACACTGCTGTGGCCGGTGGTGTACTACGTGGTGCGCTACCGCGTCAAGGTGGTGCGTGCCAACCTGGAGCGCAGCTTTCCCGAGATGGGCACCGCCGAGCGGCGCAGGCTGGAACGCCAATACTTCCGCCACATGGCCGACCTGCTGGCCGAAGGCATCTACAACCTGCGCGCACCACTCAGACAAGTGGCACGACGCTACCGCTTCGAAAATGCCGACATTCTGGAGCCCTACTACCAGCAAAACCGCAGCGTGGTGCTGATGTCGGCACACTACAACAACTGGGAATACATGATCACTTCGCTGGACCAACGCATCAGCCACCACGGCATAGGCGTAGGCAAACCCCTCGACAACAAAAGCTTCGGACGCTTCATCACCGCCCGACGCGCACGCTACGGCACCGAGATAGTGGACCAAACCGACGTCAGGCAGACCATGGCATACTATGACCGCTGGCATATACCGGTGGCATACATGATGCTGTCAGACCAATCGCCCAGCAACCCCCACAAGAGCTTCTGGACCCCCTTCCTGCATCAGGACACCCCTTTCCTCTACGGCGCCGAACATTTTGCACGAAAATACAACATGCCAGTGTTTTTCTACGACGTCGTCAAGACACGTCGCGGACACTACTCCGTGCACTTCGAGCTGCTCACCGACGACCCCAACAGCCTGCCGGAAGGCGACATCACGCGCCGCTATGCCTCGCACCTGGAGGCGCTGATACATAAGGCACCCCAATACTGGCTGTGGAGCCACCGCCGCTGGAAGCTGACCCACGAAGGCAAAATACTCAAAGACGGAACACTGAAAATCATCAACAACGGGCGCACAACGGCACCCACAACAGACAACAACCAATCGAAATGAAGATTGCCGTAGTCATACTCAACTGGAACGGACGCCACATGCTGGAACGTTTCCTGCCATCGGTGACAGCACACACCACCGGCGACGCCGAAGTCATCATAGCCGACAACGGCTCGACCGACGACAGCCTCGCTTTCCTTCAGAGCCACTACCCCACCCTACGCGTCATCGCCTTCGACAAGAATTACGGCTTTGCGGAAGGCTACAACCGCGCCATGGAACAGATCGATGCCGAATACTACGTGCTGCTCAACGACGACGTGGAGGTGACTCTCGGATGGGC
>CAMNKG010000120.1 GCA_946542135.1 uncultured Bacteroidales bacterium | reverse complement strand
CAGTGTCGACACCGACATCATGGGCTATCTCATTTGCGAGGGAACGCCGAGTATAGCCATCGACACTGTCTTCGGACGCACCAATACCGAATATGCCTATATGCGCGACAGTTGTCTGGATGCGCACATATTCCGCATCTGCGCTTTCGATTCGTGTCGCCAGGCCTCGGCACTCACTCAGTCGTGCAACAACATAGTATTGATACTCAACGCTCCGCCCTGTACGGGTACAGCCACGGCTTCGTGGAACCATTATCAGAATATGCCTTCGGGCGTGGGTGGCTATGAGGTTTGGGTAAGTCGCGACGGCGGGGCGTATGCGCGAGTTGCACAGCTCGACGCACAGACTTCCGACTACACGCTCAGTGTTGATGATGATGTCGCAGACATGAGCCTTTACGTGAAGGCCATATCCGCCGATGGTCGCTATGTGGCTCTGTCGAATGTCGTTACGGAACATTTCAGTACGGCCGACCAGCCAGCTTACTTCTATCTGCGCAAGGTCTCGGTCAACGGCGAGGAGAAGGATGTCTGCGTTGTCGGACAGACCGACCCGGACTTCCCAGTCAGCGACTATCGGGTCTATCGCTCTTCGGCAGGAGGTGCCTATTCGGAAGTTGGACACTGCAGCCCCGACATTTCCGGACGGTTGGAATGGCACGACAACAGTGTGCTGCCTGCCAACGGCGTTTATTCCTATTGTTTCGGGGTGACCGATGCATGTGGCCGCAACGAGATACGCACCCAATCGGGCAACACCATCAGGCCGCGGATAGACCTCTCGACCAATTCTGCTGCTGCTGTCATCAGATGGAACAGATACCGAGGCTGGACGGGTACGACGACGTATCAGATCGCTTCGGCCGCACAGGATGGAGAATCGTGGCAGAGCGTAGGAAGCACTACCGATACAACTTATACCCTTGAGGATTCCGACGGTGGCCTGTTGACCTACAGGATTATGGCATTCGAGGGTGGCGATTCCGAACACCGTCAGTTCGACAGCCTGCAAAGTGTGGTCGTCAGCCATCAGCCATATACCACTTTCTGGATGCCTAATGCGTTCACTCCGTTGGAAAGTACAAATAACACAGTGAGCCCTAAATGTTCGTCAAAAAAACCAGAGAATTATAGTTTTACGATATTCAATCGTAAGGGTCTCGTGGTCTTTTCCACAACCGACATAGAGGAATCGTGGGACGGCACCTTCCAAGGGCGCCTGCAGCCTATGGGGGCGTATGTATACAAAATCAACTATCGTCAGAACGACGGCAGCGACCACTATACTGTTGGAACCATAATGCTTATCTACTGACGTTTAACATTGTTTATATGAAAGTCGCAATATATACCAAGAATAATACCAGCGAACACAATAGCGGTCGCATCGCACTCATCGAAGCTCTGCAACGCAACGGAATCGAGGTCCTCGACAATTGGAATGCCGAGACCTCTATAGACATAATGATTTCTATTGGCGGTGACGGTACGCTCCTCAGCGCTGTCCACCAGATAGGCAGCCGTTCGATACCGGTCGTGGGCATCAATTTCGGACATTTGGGTTTCCTCACCACAGCTGGTCGCGACGATATTGACAAACTGGCCCTCTGTCTCAAGGAACACCGATATACCATCGAGCGCCGTACCATGCTCGAAGTCAGCATCGAAAACGGGCAGTTGCCTTCTGTCGACCTCGACGGACGAAGGGTAGAAGAGGGTGCCGGAACATTTTTCGCCCTCAACGAGGTATACCTGCATCGCCTCGACAAGTCTCCGCTGCTCCACACCCAGGTGCAGGTCGATGGCGATATGGTGGCTACCTATGCGGCCGACGGCCTCATTATTGCCACTCCCACCGGCTCCACGGCATATTCGCTCAGTTGCGGTGGCCCCATTCTCGCACCCGAGTCGGGCTGCCTGGTCGTCACGCCCATTGCCGCGCACACCCTCACCCAGCGTCCGGTAATACTCTCCGACAACGTACATTTGCGACTGCGCGACGAAGACCCCAATGTCAAATACACACTCGGGGTCGACTCGTTCGTCTGCACCCTTACCGGCAGCAGCATCGTCGATATTCGCAAGGCAGACTATCAGACACATCTTGTGCGTATCGAGCACCAGAATTTCTTCTCTGCCATACGCGACAAACTCATGTGGGGAATGTAAAGTTAAAAAAATAAAAAAAATGTGTATCTTTACATTTTCAAAGATTTGACTAATAATGGACTTAAGTGCATATTTTCAGCCTGTTAATGTTGATAGTCTCCATCAGGACGACGGCGATTTCTATATGAACATCGGTTCGGTTGCGTCTATTTACATGCACGAAGGTGATTTCCCATCGATAGAAAATGCATCTTTGTGCATTGTGGGAATAAATGCCGACGGCGAAGACACGGACGATGCCGACGAGGTGCGCCGCTTCTTTTATCCGCTGGCCAAACCAATGGAGGATATGCACATTGTCGATTTGGGCAACCTTGTGCCGGGTGATACGCCCGAGAACACTCGGTTTGCCATCACCGAAGTGTTGTACAAGTTGCTTGACAAGAATATTACGGTGATAATCCTTGGCGGTAGTCAGGACATATCGTTTTCTAACTACAAGGCCTATGAGGTTTTGGGCCGTGTGGTTAATATTTCCAGCATCGACTCGAGGTTCGACTTGGGCAGTGACACCAAGCCGCTTTCTGCCAGCAACTGGCTGAGTCATATCGTGGCGCAGCAACCCAATTTCCTGTTCAATTTTTCCAACATCGGATTCCAGACCTACTTCAATGGCAGCTCGCAGGTGCGACTGCTTGGCGAGTTGGGCTTTGATGCCTATCGGTTGGGAGAGATACAGGCCGATATGGTACGGTCGGAAACGTTGGTACGGTCGGCCGACATGGTCAGTGTCGACATAGGCAGTGTGCGTATGAGCGATGCACCGGGCCAGGTCGACGGCTCGCCACATGGACTATATGGCGAGGAACTGTGCCGCCTGTGCCGCTATGCCGGCATGAGTGACAAGCTTACGTCGATAGGATTCTACAACTACAACCATCTGTACGACAACCGCGGACAGACGGCGCATCTTATAGCCCATGCCATTTGGTATTTTGTCGACGGATTCTACAACCGTGTGTCCGATTTTCCATATCGTGACAAGCAGAACTACAAGCATTACCTGGTACGTCTCAACGACGGCGATTTCGAAATCTCGTTCTACAAAAGCAAGAAGAGCGACCGCTGGTGGATGGAAGTGCCTTACAACGGCGAACGGCGTGACCAGTATCAGCGCCACCTGCTTGTGCCGTGCACCTATAGCGACTACCAGCAGGCGCAGAAGGACGAGATTCCTACATTGTGGATGAAATATTACGAGAGGGTGAACTAAGAGTGTTTTATTTAATAATCATTTAAACCTTATGTGAATTATGAAAAGATTAACTATTCTTGTTGTGATTGCAGCTATGGCTGTTGCTGTTGCCGCTTGTTCGAAGAAGACTTACTATCAGGTCTACCAGACGAAACCCACTGCTGGCTCGACAGTTGAACTTGCTGATGGCAAAATGGTGCATGAAGGCACCAACTGCATTGTGCGCTACAATTTCTTTGCACAAGACGGCGATGCAGGCTTTTGGTTCACCAACCTTACCGACTCAGTGATTTATGTCGACTTGGCCGAAACATTCTTTGTCATCAATGGCAACGCCAACGAGTACTATCAGGCTCGCGAGTGGACCACCACCAAGTCGTCGACAATCTCGGTTAGCAAGCAGGAACGCAAAAGCAAGGGCAAAAAGAAATCGTACGACAATGTCGAGGGTTCCAGCCAGACCTCTACCAAGGCTTCGACTTTTGGCGAGCGCCGCATTATCGCCATCCCTCCGCATGCCACCAAGTACTTCTCTGAATTCCAGATCAACAGCACCGATATGGAAATGTGCGGCGTGAAGGATACGCCCAAGCGCAGCAAACCGGAAGGCAACTCGTTCACCGAAGAGAATACTCCTTTCACCTTCGGAAACTTCATCACCTACACCGTTGGATGTAAAGGCAAGAAGGTGCATGTCATCGATAACTTCTATGTCTCGGAGGTGATCAACGTCAACGGCGAAGCCATGTTCGAGAGCGTACGCCAGAAAGACGCCTGCGGCCGCGAGAAAGGCGACCGTGTACAGAAGATGCGCTATTCTACTCCCGACCGCTTCTACGTGATTTACAAACGATAAGTGCTGTCGCTTTTCAATAGGCAAGGATGCACACAAATCAATTTGAACATTAATCCTTAAAATATAATTTTCTACTTAATAATAAATTATTCAAACTAACCCAGGGGGGTGCCCCAACTAGGCTTTGCCAATGGCTGAGAACATACCCCAGAACCTGATCCGGACAATACCGGCGGAGGAAAATTTTATGAAAAAACACCAAATCAGAATGGGTGCATTGAGCAAAATGCTCTGCACCGCGGCAGTCATGCTTGCCGCAACCAACGTTACCTATGGTCAAACCGACAAACGCGACACAACACGTGTACAGCGCCTCGAGAAAGTTGTCATCTCCGACTCGCGTGTGAGCAACAAGGCCCCACTTACGACGAGTACGGTGAGTCGCAACGAACTGGGCGATGCTCGTGGAAAAGTGGCGCTGCCTTTCATGCTCGAGACGCAGCCTTCTGTTGTTGCAAGTGGCGAGAACGGCTCGGTGGGTGCCACATCAATCCGCATTCGTGGCGTCGACGCCAGCCGCATCAACGTCAACATCAATGGTATAACCCTCA
>CAMNKG010000119.1 GCA_946542135.1 uncultured Bacteroidales bacterium | reverse complement strand
CTCTTGTCGCTGTAGTAGCCGAGGTAGGCGTGGCACGGGTCGACGAAAATGATGGGCTGCAGGCTGAGCTTGCGCATGATCGACGAGAAGAACACGCAGGCATCGATGCAGTTGGCCTGCCTGTTGTTGTAGACATCGTCGAAGAAACGGATATACTGTGAATTGGAACGGCTGCTCTTGTTGGAGGTGCAGCTGATGGTGGAATAGGTGATGCCGCGGCTGAGGGCATAGTACCAGATGGCGCGCATCTGGGCCTCGACTTTTTTCTCGGTGCTGGGACCCTCGAAGGAGGTGACGATGCCCTGGTCCAATATCTCGCTGAGGATGTTGTCTATCTTGGGGTGGTCTTCGTTGACGTAGGCGGTGAAAAGCCACCGGTAGTCGCGGTAATGGCCGTCTTTGCCTATCATCGAAAGCAGGCACTCGTTGATAGACCTGTAGTTGAGGCGGATAGTCTTCACGTCGACCTCCTCGTCGTTGACGAAACAGGTGAAGGTGAGGTCGATAAGGCCCGGGGAGCGGAGACGGTAAAGGTTGTCGAACTTCCATTTGATAACGGGCTCGAAGGTGTAGCGCTGCCCTTTCTTGGGCATGGACTCCTGGGTGATGCTGACATAGTTGAGCATCGTGGAGTCGACCACGATGCGCACCACCGAGTTGCTTTTCGGCGCCGTGAGGCTCACGCTGAAGAGCGGCGGCATGGCGGCACCTTGGTAGTTGGCCAACGCCAGCATCATGGAGGGGTAGAGCACCTGGTTGAAATCGGCGTTGTATTGCGCATCAAAGTTGATCAGGGCCGGATCCATTGTATGCTTGGCCTGTGGGGTACACCCCATGACAATCCCTGTCGCCACAGCCAGAACCAATAGAAGTATCCGTTTCATAGTTCTCTAATTTAGAAATAGATAAACTTTGTTATTTCATCCTTTACTTTAATATTATTTTATGTAGCCCATCATGCCAAGCACCAGCACCGTGGCCAGCGCCACAGGGGCCACAAAGCGCACCATCACGTGGTAGAAGGCATCAAACCATGGCGTGGAAAGCTTGCCGTGGTTGGAGAGCTCGTCGTTGATGTCGTCTTTCTTCATGATCCATCCGACGAAGAGCACCGTCAGCAAGGCACAGACGGGCGGCAGCACGTAGGCCGTCAGGTAGTCCATCCAGTCGAAGAAGGTGCGGTCGGCGGCTGTCAGCGCTGTCTCGCCCGTAAACGAGATGGCTACCGCTGATGCCAGAACGCCTTCGGCTATGGCTACCAGAACGGCAGCGGGGGTGCGCTTCATGCCGGCGTCGGTCAGGAAAGCGGTCAGCGTCTCGTGGAGCGAGATGGCCGAAGTGAGCGCTGCCAGCGAGAGCAGCAGGAAGAACAATATGGCGAACAGCTGTGCGCCAAACTCAAACGACTGGAACACTGCAGGAAGCACCACGTAGACCAATCCGGCACCCTGTCCGGGCTCCATTCCGCAGGCGAAAACCGCCGGGAAGATGGCAACGCCGGCCAGAACGGCGATGGCGACATCGCACACCGTAATCCAGATGCTGGACTTGAGGATGTTGTCGTCGGCGGGGATATAGGAGCCATAAACGACCATGGTGCCCATACCCACCGACAGCGAGAAGAGCGACTGTCCCAGTGCGGCAAGGATGCCTTCACCACCCAACTTGCTGAAATCGGGGTGGAACAGGTAGTCGAGACCGGCGGCGGCACCCGGCAATGTCAGCGAACGCACACAGAGCGCCACAATCAAAACCAACAAAATGGGCATCAGCCACTTGGAGAGCCTTTCGATGCCGCTCTCCACGCCGCAGAGTATCACCACCAAGCCCAGAAGCAGGAAGATGAGCATGAAAATGACCCTATGCACCGAGTGGGCAGCAAAATCGCCGAAATGGACATCGAAACCCACACCGCTCTGTCCGAAGAGCGTGCCGGTCACCGACTCCCAAAAGTAGTTGAGCGTCCATCCTGAGATGACCAAATAGATGCTCAGTATCAAGAAACAAGTCACTATGCCCAGCAATCCGATGGCCATCCACCCTTTCTTTCCGCCTGCCAAGGCGGGATAGGCTTTCACAGGGGCGCGACGGGTGCGCCGGCCGACGGTGAACTCGCACATCAGCAGCGACATACCTATCAGGAACACGAAGAACAGGTAGACCAGCAGGAAGGCCCCGCCACCATATTTGCCACAGATGTACGGAAATCGCCAGATGTTTCCTAATCCCACTGCCGAACCGGCGGCAGCCATAATCACGCCGAACGAACTGCTGAATCCTTTGTTTGCACTTGCTGTCATGAGTATAAAAGGTTATTGTTTTATAAAGATTTAATATTCATTAATATAATAAACCCTGACGGTAGGGGGGCATGCTTCACGCCACTCCGTCAGGATGCTGCACCACGAAGTCGGCCCAGGCCTTGCGCGACGACTTCTGGCGTTTCTTGGTCGGTCGCAGCTGGCTGCGGATGTCGGCCAAAGGATGCGAGCGCTCCACATAGCACGTGTACGCCACGGCAAGGGCGTCGGTGGCGTCGAGATAGTGTGGCTCGGTGGGAAATTTGAACATGGAGCCCAGCATCATGGCCACCTGCTCTTTGGCGGCGTTGCCGTTGCCGGTGACCGTCTGCTTGATGGTGGCGGGTTCGTATTCCGAAATGCTGAGGTCGCGGCTCATGGCGGCAGCAATGGCAACGCCTTGGGCACGCCCCAGCTTCAGCATCGACTGCACGTTCTTGCCGAAAAAAGGAGCCTCGATGGCCAGGTGGTCGGGATGGAACGTGTCGATGATGCGCTGCGTGGTGTCGAAAATCTTCCGTATCCTGAGATTGAAGTCCTTTATCTTCTTAAGGTATAGCACATCCATCGCCAACACCTGCGGATGCTGGTCTACAATTTTTAGAATACTGTATCCCAAAATCTGCGTGCCAGGGTCTATACCCAAAATAATTCGCTCTGTATGACTGCTTTCCTCCACGGCAACGTGTTTTTTTACAATGCTGCAAAAATACACATTTTTTTTGATTACGAAGCAGCTCGGAAAGGTTGTTGAGGCCGCTATCAAAATATTTGTGTATATTTGCAGCCCGAATGATTAAAGCATATTTTTAATAAGAATTTCATATTTAATAAATTATAAACTTAAACAGTTATTTCAATGGATAAACTGATCATCACCGCCGCCATCTGTGGCGCAGAAGTCACCAAGGAACAGAACCCCAACGTTCCCTATACCGTAGAAGAAATCGTGCGCGAAGCCAAGTCGGCTGTCGACGCCGGCGCTGCCATCGTGCACCTCCACGTCCGCGAAGACGACGGCACCCCCACGCAGAGCCACGTGCGTTTCCAGGAATGCACCGAGGCCATCCTCAAAGAGTGCCCCAACGTGATCCTGATTCCCTCCACCGGCGGCGCCGTAGGCATGACGCCCGACGAGCGCCTCGACTCCACCAACACCACCCCCATCCCCGAAATGGCTACCCTCGACTGCGGTACCTGCAACTTCGGCGACGACATCTTCGACAACACCATGCCCACCATGCGCGCCTTCGGAAAACGCATGATTGAGAAAGGCATCAAGCCTGAATACGAATGCTTTGAGATGGGCCATCTGGAAACCATCGTCCACATGGCCAAGAAAGGCCAGGTGCCCAGCGCCTTCGGCGTCAACGGCCCCGACGGCAACCCCCTGCCCCTCGTACCGATGCAGTTCAACTTTGTGCTCGGCGTCCTCGGCTGCGCCTCCGCCACCGTCGACAACCTGGTGTGGATGTCCAAGAACATCCCCGCCGGCAGCACCTGGACCGCTACCGGCATTGGCCGCAACGCTTTCACCCTCGCCGCTCCCGCCATCGTTATGGGCGGCAATGTGCGCGTAGGCTTCGAAGACAACCTCTACCTGGAACGCGGCGTCCTGGCCAAGAGCAACGGCGAACTGGTCGACAAGGTTGTCCGCATGGCCAAGCTGCTGGGCCGTCCCATCGCCACCAGCGACGAGGCTCGCGAAATACTGAGCCTGAAACGTAAATAAGATTCTCCTGTCGCTTTTTTGACTTACACTTCAACAGCAAATTTCAATGAGAAAAACACTCTTACTCGCTGCTCTCTGCTCGCTGGCTATGGGAGCAGCAGCACAATCACTTAGACCTACCGAAGAGATGATGCGCGAATTCCGCAACACCGTGCAGAAACGCGACATCTCCAAGGTCCGCAATGCCAACATCCCGCTCAGCAGCCAAGTGGCCCCCGAGCCCAAGCAGGCCAAAGCCATGCCTGACGGCCGCGTGTGGTTCCCCGGCGAATGGGAAGAGGTGAAAGCTATCGCGGTGACCCTCGCCTACGAATACATGCCCGCCACCACCCAAGGCACCGGCTACTGGATTGCCGACCCCCTGGTGACCGGCGTGGCTCAGTATTACAAATACAACGGCGGCTGGCAAGAACAGGGCATAGGTCCCTACAAGTCAACCATCGACACCACTTCGGACTTCGGCAATGTATTCTTCTACCTTATCGACGCCATCCAGCTGGGCGGCGTCGAGGCTTGGGTGCGCATCGAGAAGCCGGCCGACTCCAACATCGTATACCGCAAGCTGCAACGCATGAACCTGCGCCACGACAACGTGCGCTTCATCATCGGCCCGGGCAACTCGTTCTGGTATCGCGACTGCGGCCCCATCTGCTTCTACTATGGCGACCAGGACAACGTGGCCATGCTTGACTTCACCTACTATCCCGGACGTGCCCTCGACGACTCGCTGCCGACCCTCATCAGCCAGCAGTACGGTCTGCCCAACTA
>CAMNKG010000118.1 GCA_946542135.1 uncultured Bacteroidales bacterium | reverse complement strand
TTTCTACGACACTATATTAAACTTTCTACGACAGTATATTAAACTTTCTACGACAGTATGGTAGTCTTTCTATTCGGCATAGTGGGCGGCATCGCGCTCTCGCTCTTCTTCAGCTTCGGACCTGCCTTTTTCTCGCAGCTCCAGGCCAGCATCCACTACGGTTTCCGCAACGCCGTACCGTTCGCCTATGGCGTGAGCACCAGCGACGTACTCATCGTGGCGCTGCTGCTGCTCATCTCGGACCATATACCGCCTGACGACCTCGTTGAGCTCTTCAACAACCGATGGATTATCTACGTCGGGGCCGCCGTCGTTGCCAGTTTCGGCTTCTATACCATGTTTTTAAAGACCCGCCACGCTACCGAGACCAAAGACACTGACCGCATCAACTACCACAACATGCAGCTGCCTTCGCGCTCGAGCGTATACCTGCGCGGCGTCGCGCTCAACTTCTTCAACCCCGTGATCTGGCTTTACTGGGCCACCCTCATCACGATTTTCATCTGCGGGGAGGAGCAGTTCTCGATCGTAGAACGGTGCACTTTCTTTGCCGGCGTGCTTATAACCACCTTGTCGATGGATATCCTGAAATGCAAGCTGGCTTCGCTCCTGCAGCGCCTTATCACCTTCCGTTTTCTGAAAATCTTCAACAAAATTGTCGGCATTATCCTTATCGGCTTCGCCGTTTTCATGGTTGTCTCCACATCAGGCTATTACAACAACGACAACAACGAGAAATCCAAAAAGATGATACAGGAGATCAGCCACATGAGCCACAACCGTCAGCGCCAAGGCAACGGTCCCGGCCGAAACTGACTCCGGGCGAAGGCGGGACGGGACATGGAGGAGCCGAATGCGGGTGTTGTTGTCACTATATCAGCATTTTCCGCGGAACGAAGCCAAAAAATCATTCATTTTCTTTCCTATACAATAGGAATTGTGTACTTTTGCAACGCAATTCCAATTTGAATTTTTACCTTAAAAAACTTAAAATCAATATCAATGAACAAAATTCTAAATATCCTTTCCACCAGAAAATTCTGGATAGAGCTCGTCATCATGACCCTTGGCATGATGGTAACAGCCGCCGCCGTGTACTATTTTCTCGTGCCGAGCAAACTGATTATCGGCACCATCTCCGGTCTGTCCATCGTCATTGCCAAAATCTTTGAAGGCATCGGCATCAACATCACCGTCGGCACCTTGGTGACCGTTATCAACATCATACTCCTTATCCTTGCTTTCCTGCTCATCAACAAGGAGTTTGGAGCCAAGACCGTGTACACGGCCCTGATTCTTGGTCCCTTCATCGACCTGTGGAACATGATCCTTCCGTGGGATGCCAAAAACGCTGCCGGAGAATACATTCTGGCCCACGACAACCCGATTACGGGCTCGCCGTCGGTTATGGGCGACCCGTGGCTTGACCTGTGCTGCTTCGTGCTGCTGCTGTCGGCTTCGCAGGCGCTGATGTTCTCCATCAACGCATCGACGGGCGGGCTTGACATCCTTGCCAAAATCGTCAACAAATACCTGCATTTCGACATCGGCGCCTCGGTATCGGTGGCCGGTGCCGTGATATGCTGCACGGCCTTTGCCATCAACCCCTTCCGCATGGTTGTTATCGGCCTGATAGGCACGTGGATAAACGGCCTTGTTGTTGACTATTTCACTGCCACGCTTAACAACCGGAAGCGCGTCTGCATCGTATCCAAAGACTACGACCGCCTACGCCGGTTCATCATCGACGACTTGCAGCGCGGCTGCACGCTGTACGAGGTTATCGGCGGATACTCTGGCGAGAAATCGATTGAACTGGAGACCCTTCTTTCCAAGGACGAGTTTTCGAAGCTACTGGATTATATCAACAAAAACGAGATCAACGCTTTCACGACGGCTGGCAATGTGAGCGAGGTGTACGGTTTCTGGAACAAGCACAAGAAGCACTCGAAGCAGCACGCAGAACAGCGCTGAGGCCGGCCCTGCGGCACGGCGACACACGGCGTACTTAAACGACACACTATGAGCGGCGATATACTTGGTATATCCCGCTTTTTTTTAACTTTAACTTTCGGATACTTCTGACTATTGTTTTTGAACGGCGGATTACTCGAATTTCCCGAAGCTGCGCGGGTCTTGTATTGAAGGGGTGGGCGTTATATTTTTGTGGCGGGGGAGTGCGTGGAAGTGGGTGGGAGTGCGTGGAATTGCGGGGGCATTATATTTTTTGTGGCGGGGGAGGCGTGGAATTAAAATAATTTATTATATTTGCAACTCATAATAATGCAATAGATATTATATAAATAACTGATAATGAGACCCAATTTCGCAAACATCGACTTCAAGCCCATCCAAGAAAAGAAGGAAACCTTCGAACAATGGGAAAAAGAGAACCACATTGAGAAAAACTGGACCACGCCAGAACAAATCGATGTCAAGCCCGTCTACGGCAAAAAAGACCTCCAAGGCATGGAGCATCTGAACTATGCAGCCGGCATCGCCCCCTTCCTGCGCGGTCCGTACAGCACGATGTACGTCATGCGGCCCTGGACGGTACGCCAGTATGCCGGATTCTCGACAGCCGAGGAGTCCAACGCCTTCTACCGCCGCAACATCGCCGCCGGACAGAAAGGTCTCTCCGTTGCCTTCGACTTGGCGACCCACCGCGGCTATGACTCCGACCACGAGCGCGTGGTTGGCGACGTAGGCAAAGCCGGTGTTGCCGTTGACTCGATATTGGACATGAAGATACTCTTCGACCAGATACCTCTTGACAAGATGAGCGTGTCGATGACGATGAACGGCGCCGTGCTTCCGGTGCTTGCGTTCTACATCATAGCTGCCGAGGAGCAGGGCGTGAAGCAGGAGCAGCTGCAGGGCACCATCCAGAACGACATCCTGAAGGAGTTCATGGTCCGCAACACCTACATTTATCCTCCGCTGCCCTCCATGAAGATTATCGCCGACATCTTCGAGTACACGTCGAAGCATATGCCGAAATTCAACTCGATATCCATTTCGGGGTACCACATGCAGGAAGCCGGCGCTACGGCCGACATTGAGCTGGCCTACACCCTTGCCGACGGACTGGAATACCTGCGTGCCGGCATCAACGCGGGCATGAGCATCGACGACTTTGCCCCGCGGCTGTCCTTCTTCTGGGGCGTAGGCATGAACCACTTTATGGAGATTGCCAAGATGCGCGCCGCCCGTATGCTCTGGGCCAAGATCGTCAACCAGTTCAATCCGAAGAATCCCAAGTCGCTGGCCCTGCGCACGCACTGCCAGACCTCGGGCTGGTCGCTGACTGAGCAAGACCCGTTCAACAACGTGGCACGCACCTGCATCGAGGCCATGGGAGCCGCCCTGGGCCACACCCAGTCGCTGCACACCAACGCCCTTGACGAGGCCATAGCGCTGCCCACCGACTTCAGCGCCCGCATAGCGCGCAACACGCAGCTGTACCTGCAGGAAGAGACCAACATATGCCGCGTTGTGGACCCCTGGGCGGGTTCGTACTACGTAGAGACCCTCACGCACGAGTTGGCGCACCGCGCCTGGGCTCACATCCAGGAAGTGGAGAAGCTGGGCGGCATGGCCAAGGCCATCGAATCCGGCATACCCAAGATGCGCATTGAAGAGGCCTCGGCCCGCAAGCAAAGCCGCATAGACAGCAACGTGGACACCATCGTGGGCATCAACAAATACCGTCTTGACCACGAGGACCCCATCGACACCCTCGAGGTGGACAACACGGCGGTGCGCGAAGCGCAGATCAAACGCCTTGCGAAGCTGAGAGCCGAGCGCAACAACGAGGAAGTACAGGCTGCGCTGGACGCTCTGACACGGTGTGCCGAGTCAGGCCAGGGCAACCTGCTTGAACTCTCGATAGACGCTGCGCGCAAACGTGCGTCGCTGGGAGAGATATCCTACGCTCTTGAAAAAGTTTACGGACGCTATAAAGCCAAAATCAATCTTATCACCAACGTGTACAGCACTCAGACCAAAGACAGCGAGCTGTTTAAGAAAGCTCAAGCCCTGACCGACGAATTTGCCAAAATAGAAGGACGCCGACCCCGCATCATGGTAGCGAAGATGGGCCAGGACGGCCACGACCGCGGTGCCAAAGTTGTTGCCACCGGCTATGCCGACTTGGGCTTCGACGTAGACATGGGGCCGTTATTCCAGACTCCGGCCGAAGCGGCGAAACAAGCCGTTGAAAACGACGTCCACATTCTCGGCGTCAGTTCACTTGCTGCGGGACACAAGACGCTTGTTCCGCAGGTCATCGAAGAGCTGCGGAAGCTGGGACGCGAAGACATCATGGTCGTTGTGGGCGGTGTGATACCTCCGCAGGACTATGATTTCCTCTTCAAGGCAGGAGCTGCGGCCATCTTCGGACCCGGCACCATCGTCAGCGTATCAGCCATCAAGATGATGGAGCTGCTGCTTGCTTCGCGGAAAGGGCAGTAAGTTCCGGATTTACATATTGGAACACTGAATAAGCCCTGCCTTAACGGCAGGGCTTTTTGCGTTTATATTGGTCGAGGATGCGGAGGGGGGTAAGCGAGGGGGTAAGCAAGGGGGTAAAAAAAAAGGGCTGTCGGTGATGACAGCCCATTTTTCGTTGCAACCGGGGAAGCTTTAGGCTTCGACGTTTTTCTCGATGGCAAGTTTGCCGCGGTAGTAACCGCATTCGGGACAAACGTGATGCATCATGATCTGAGCACCACAGTTGCTGCATGTAGTCAGCTGAGGAGTCTCCAAGCTGTCATGCGTTCTTCTCTTTCTTGTTCTCGTCTGCGAGAACCTGTGTTTTGGA
>CAMNKG010000117.1 GCA_946542135.1 uncultured Bacteroidales bacterium | reverse complement strand
GTGGTGCCGAGGAAGATGAAGCTGCCGATGGGGCGTTTGCCGTCGCTGAGGCCTGTACGGCTGCGGCGTATGGCGTTGGCGATGGTCTCGATGGCCTCGTCCTGACCCACCACACGCTTGTGAAGTTCCTCTTCAAGATGGAGGAGCTTCTCGCGTTCGCTCTGCATCATCTTGGTCACAGGTATGCCCGTCCATTTGCTGACCACCTCGGCAATCTGTTCGCTGTCGACCTCTTCGTTGATCATGGCATTGTCGGCCTGCATCGAACGCAGCTGCAGCTTCAGATCGTCCACATGCTTCTCGGCCTCCTTGATACGGCCGTAGCGCAGTTCGGCCACCTTACCGTAGTCACCTTGACGTTCAGCCTGTTCGGCCTCGAATTTGTAGCTTTCGATGTTTTTCACCTCGGTCTGGATGGCTTCCACGATGCTCTTCTCGTTCTGCCAGCGAGCCTTCATCTGGTCGCGCTGTTCGGTGAGCTCGGCAATCTCGTGGCCGATGCGGTTCAGCTTGTCGCTGTTGGCCTGCACCGAGTTTTCGTCGCTGCTGTCGCTGTGCTCGTTTTCGCGGCTGATAGCCTCGCGCTCAATCTCAAGCTGGCGTATCTTACGTTCAATCTCGTCAAGCTCTTCCGGCACGGAGTCTATCTCCATACGCAGTTTGGCGGCGGCCTCGTCGATAAGGTCGATGGCCTTGTCGGGCAGGAAACGGTCGCTGATATAGCGGTTGCTGAGTTCGGCGGCGGCAATGATAGCCTCGTCCTTGATACGAACCTTGTGGTGCACCTCGTAGCGCTCCTTCAATCCACGCAGGATGGAGATGGTGTCAGTCACATCCGGCTCGTCGATCAGCACGCTTTGGAAACGGCGCTCCAGGGCCTTGTCTTTCTCGAAATATTTCTGGTATTCTGCCAGCGTGGTGGCGCCGATGGCACGCAGTTCGCCACGTGCCAATGCAGGCTTCAGAATGTTGGCGGCATCCATGGCACCTTCGCCGCCGCCAGCACCCACCAGCGTGTGGATTTCGTCGATGAAGAGGATGATTTCGCCGTCGGCTTCATTGATTTCGCGGATGACGCTTTTCAGACGTTCCTCGAATTCGCCCTTGTATTTTGCGCCGGCAATCAGGGCGCCCATGTCGAGCGAATAGATCGTTTTGCTTTTCAGGTTCTCAGGCACGTCGCCACTCACAATCCTGTGGGCTATACCCTCGGCGATGGCAGTCTTGCCCACGCCCGGCTCGCCGATAAGGATGGGGTTGTTCTTGGTGCGTCGGCTCAGAATCTGCAGCACACGGCGGATCTCTTCATCGCGGCCGATGACGGGGTCCAGTTTGCCGCTCTGCGCCAGCTGGTTGAGGTTTTTGGCGTACTTGTTCAATGCGTTGAATGTCTCTTCTGCGGTCTGGCTGCCCACTTTGCTGCCCTTACGCAGGTCGGCGATGGCGGCCTTGAGGGCCTTCTCCGAAGCGCCGGCATCTTTCAGCAGACGCGCCGTGTTGTCGCGACCGGCAAGCAGGCCTATGAGCAGATGTTCCACCGAGACGAATTCGTCGCCCATCTCCGTAGCCGTCTGTTGCGCTTTGATAAGCGCGTTGTTGAGGTCGTTGCTGGCATACTGGCTGCCGCCGCTGACACGCGGCAGCGACTGCAGCTGCGCATCCAAAGCCTGCGACAGGCGGGGAATGTTCACCTCCATCTTTTTCAAAAGGTAAGGAGTCACATTCTCGTCCTCACTCAGCATGCCTTTCAGCAGATGCACCGTGTCGATGCTCGGGTGCTGGTGCGCCTGAGCTATCTCAGCGGCTTTCTGCACGGATTCTTGTGCTTTGATCGTAAAATTATTCAAGTTCATATATTCAATTTGCTCCTTTCTGACTTTGGAACAATCAAAATACACGCCACGTTCCAAAAACTGACAAAATGACCGCTAAAAAACATCCGCCATCAAAAAAACAAGCAAAAATGACATATCAAAAAAATCGGCATAACATGGAAGCTTACAAGAATAATCTACAAGGGTCCGCAAAAAAAAGAGGCTGCCGGGCAGGGGCAACCTCTAATATCGGAAAACGCGCGAACAGCTGCGCGGCTTAGCGTAATTCGAGCTATTCGCCGTTAATCAAGGCAATTGGAAAGTACCATTCACAATGTCATGATAGCGCAAAGTGAATTGTTTGCCGTCCCAAGGATAGAATGTAACGTCTTCTCCGCTGGAGCCGAAGTCCTTAAACTGGCAAGGGATTATGACTTTGCCGGTATGGTCAGCCACACCCCAGCTGCCTTTCTTCTTGATGGCGAAAAGGCCATAGTCATTGAACGAACCGAGGAAACGGATATCGGTATACTGACTCTCGATCAGCCAGCGGTTGTAGTCCGAACTGGCGATGACGCCGAACATGTCATTCAGACCGCGTACCACATAGTACCACGTGCCTTCATAACTAACGTGGGAATCATTGCTCCCCCCCAGTTCGATATTGCCCGCACGGCTACCGACCCTGGTATTGGTCAAACAGTAACGGCTAATATCAGTATTATATTGTACAACAACATCTTGTGCATAACTAACCGATGCCAAAGCGACAAAAGCAGTAGCAAGAATAACGATTTTCTTCATAGTCATAGCTTTTTAAAATTTGAATTATAACGCAAAATTCCCTCCTTTATTGTACCCCAAAAAGACAAATTTTAATTTGATTATCCGCAACATATCGAGAAGGCATCGGAGAGGCATAATTTCAATAACAAATCGCTACAGGCTTGTAGGGCATCCGTCCACCCTGTAGCGGGGCTTGGTATCAGGTGCCGCTTCGTCGTCGTTGCCGTGGCATTCCATGACCGTGTCGTATAATATGGAGTCGAGTGCTACATCGTCAGTCGCAGGCCGCTCAGGACGGAAGGTGTCAGCATGTTCCTTGATCCTCTCGGCCATAACCCTCGCATATCGTGCCAGCTCGCTGTCGACCACGGCCAGGCTGTGTTCCATGCCACTCTTTTTGAGGTCAACAAGTTCTTGTATCTTCGTCCGCATATCCTCGTCAGCGACGGTCTCGTCGACCAGTTTTGCAAACGCCACCGGCGGCAGCGTCCTGTTCTCCGATATCCATTCGCACGCAAGCACGCCGCGCAGGTAGTACAGGAAGCGTTTCATCGTGCAGTCTTCCCGCTGCAGGTAGTGCTCGTCGTGCTTGGCGAACATGTGCATGTAGTGGTACATCGACGCCGTAGGGTTGAAAAAGTGCGGCTCTGCGTCCTTGATGCGTTTCAGGAAAGCCTCGTCGACGCTGTACACAATGGGTGAGTTCAGCCACTCCATCATGGAGGGGTTGCTGCGTTTCAGCAGTCCCAGCGCCTTGCGCAGCTCCCAGCCCACAAGGTCGATTTCGTCGTCCATAACCTCTATGACATCATGCTGAGGCTCGATTCTGAGGTACCACTCCAACTTGTGGACATATATGAAGCGGACATCCCAATCGCTATTGGCCGACTCGAAACCCCACGCCCGGCTGCCGGACTCGACAGCAAGCAGGATCCTCACCCGATGCTCCCGTTCCACATCCTTCAGATTTTCCAGTATGTCTTTTGTCCTGTCCATTTCTAAAGCTGTTTTAATTTGGTTTGAAAATGCAAAATATGGAATTACCCGAGAGGACCGAATATTGGTGCTCTGTTTTTACTCAGTGTTGCACTTGTAACTGGAATTTAGAAATAACCATTATATTGCTTCTAAATTTTTGGTGCAAAATTAGCAATGGCTACGCCCAGCGGACGTTCTCCTTGCCGGCTCCAAGCTCAAAATGGCACTTGACGATGCCGAGGTCTATCTTCAGGTAGGTGCTTACCAATGCGAAGCGTGTGCGTGCCGCAACGCGACCGTCGGACAGCAACTCGAACTCGAATTTCTGCATATTCATCGCTGTGGGAGCCAGCACTGCGGCTTCCACGCCGCGGCGAAACCAATCAGGAATGTCGCTATCAGGTGCCTTAAAGAATTTTTCAACGGGTTTCTGCGGATGCTGCACGCCCTGCGTGGCTCCGTAGCCGAGAGCGATGACGCCATGGAGCGTTTCTCCTTCGCCGATGGTGTAATGGTCGGGCTGCTTGCTGAACGTCAGACCCACCCAGCAGCTGTTAAGCCCCAGCGTCTGTGCCAACAGCACGATGCGCTCGCCGTGGTAGCCCAGCTGTTCGTCTAATCCCTTGCGGCAGACAAGGGCAATGTAATTGCTTATACCACTGAATTTTCCGTACTTAGCCAAACCCTTGGCGAAGGCCTCCGGCTCGTCGGTGACCAGCTGCATGTGCAGTCCCGCCGTGCGGTTGGCCTCCTCAATGGCGGTGCGCAACTGCGCCACCTTTTCGGCCTCGATGGCCTGATTCTTGTACTGCCGCACGCTATGCCGCGCAACGATGGCTTCCTGAAGTGTCATATCTTATTGTGTTTCAAATCCAGTATTTGTATATCTGGGTGACGATACTGGCGCTCTTTCGGGAATTGCTTTCCGGTGGTGATGGCCTGTTGCGGACAGACGTGGAGGCAGCCAATGCAGACAGTGCAGCGATCGCCGATGGCGGCTTTGCCGTCCACAACGATGTTGCCCACAGGACACACCTGCGCACAGAGTCCGCATCCGACGCACCGGTCGGGATCAACCGAGGGCTTGAAGCCTGACAGTACTTTGCGCTCCACTGATGGCAGTCCGAGCAGACCTCCTACCAGTCCCGGGGCTCCATAGTGGCTGCCGCGGCGGCGGGCCTTGACGTCGTCGATGATGCGTTCCAATCGTGGGGCGTATTTTTTCAGCTTCCACAGCTGGTCGTTGGGGTTGCGTCCAAAGATGGTCGCGCTGTTGTCGGGCACACGTATCTTGTGGCAATAGGCCACTCGGACGCCTTTCCGCTTCAGCAGGCGGCGCACCGTCCAAATGGAGTTGCCCGTCTGTGCCCCGCAGGTGATGATGATGAAGACGTAGGCCTCGGGACTGATGCGGAGCCTTGTCACCAGCTCGCGCACCGCCGGCGGCGTGTTGAAATCATAGCAGGGATAGACGAGACCTACAACCTTTTCGGTGTCAAGGTTCTGGTCTGCAGCCTCGGCCAGCGGCATCGTTCGGTCGCCCGTAGCATCGGCAATCTTGCGGGCCACGGCGAGGCTGTTGCCCGTGCCGGTAAAAAATAGAATCATTTCAATATCTGTTTGGTGTGTTCCTTGGTGTTCACCTTGCCGATGGCGTCGACGATGGTGCCCTGCTCGTCGATGACGTAGGTGGTGCGCA
>CAMNKG010000116.1 GCA_946542135.1 uncultured Bacteroidales bacterium | reverse complement strand
CCGAAGCACTTGCCCACCCGAAGGTAAAGGGTCTCATTATCGGCACCCGCCCCGACTGCGTTGACGATGCCAAACTCGACCTGATAGCCTCGCTTGCCGGTGTGCCACACCGCTTTGTAGCAATAGAATACGGCATTGAGAGCTGCTACGATGCGACCCTTGCCGCCATCAGGCGCGGACACGATTTCCAGGCGACGCGCCATGCCATAAACCTGACTGCCGAACGTGGCATACACTGCGGCGTTCACCTCGTGCTCGGACTCCCCGGCGAGTCGCGCGACATGATTTTGGACGAAGCCGACATCATCAACTCACTACCCATCAACTCGTTGAAAATACACCAACTGCAGGTTATCAAAGGCACACCTATGGCCGACGGCAGCGCACAGGCAGGCAACTCCTTCCGGCTCGACGAATACATATCGCTCGTATGCGACTTCGTCGAACGGCTCCGTCCCGACATCCTCATCGAACGCTTTGCAGGCGAAGTGCCACCACGTTTCCAGGCATTCCCCGAACGCAGCTGGCGCAGACCCGACGGCAGACTGCTCCGCAACGAACAGATTCCGCCAATGGTCAACAACGAACTGGTCCGCAGAGGCACCTGCCAAGGATACCACTATCAATCATGAGTAATAAAACAATGAAACATAACCGACTACTGACATCAGCCATTCTTGCCATCGTCCTCCTTGTCGCCATGGCACTCTGCTCTATGGTAGGAGTGGTCTCGTTCGACTGGCACGACCTCACGCAGTCGCCAATCTTTTGGAACCTGAGGCTTCCGCGTGTCATCCTCAGCGTCATTGTCGGAGCTGTCCTCTCCGTCTGCGGCACTGTCTACCAGTCCGTTTTCCGCAATCCTCTTACCGACCCCTACGTGCTCGGCATCTCGTCAGGAGCCTCGTTGGGAGCCGCCATCGCAATCCTTATGGGATGGGAGGCTCACCTGTGGGGCGTGGGCAGCATGGCCCTGATTACCGCCATATTGACCATCCTTCTCATTTTCAAGGTGGCCTCCATCGGCAACCGCATGCACACCACCACACTCCTGCTGACAGGCGTATGCCTTACGTTCCTCATAACGGCAGTCATCTCGCTCCTTATGGCACTGAGGCACGACAAGATGGAAAGCATCATCTTCTGGACCATGGGCAGCTTCGCATCGGCATCGTGGATCGATATCGGAATCCTTCTGCCAGTGTCCATCGTCGGCATCCTCATCGTGCTCTACTACAGCAAAGACCTCAACCTGCTCCTGGCCGGAAGCGAAGTGGCACAGAGCCTCGGTGTCGAGGTCGAAAAAGTCCGTCGTCGGCTATTGCTTTTCACCACCCTGATGGTTGCATTTGCAGTCTCCGCGTGCGGTGTCATCGGCTTTGTCGGTCTTGAAGTTCCGCACTGCATACGCCTTGTGTGCGGATCGGACAACCGCCGCATAGTTCCCTACTCCATCTTTGTCGGTGCACTCTTCCTGCTGCTGTGCGACACGCTGTCACGCACGCTCATACCGCCCAACGAACTACCGGTGGGAAGCATCACCTCGCTCGTCGGTGCCCCAATGTTCATCTATCTCCTCTACAAATCAAAACGAAGCATCTGATATTATGGTCCAACTGAATCACCTCTCATACAGTTACGGTTCACACACCATACTGAACGACATCAGCCTAACCGTCCCTGACGGCTCGTTTTGTGCCGTCATGGGGGCCAACGGATGCGGCAAGACGACCCTGCTGCGGTGCATAGCCAACCTGATACACCCCGCACATGGCGAAGTAGTTATCGACGGCAAACCTGCCCGCGACTACACCACACGCCAACTGGCACAGCGAATAGCGTGCGTACAGCAACATCCGCAGACCGACATCGAATTTTCTGCCTTCGAAACCGTCCTTATGGGGCGCAACCCTTATCAGAGGCACCTTCAGAACGAGTCGCAACATGACTGGGACATCGTGGAGCAATGCATGAAACAGACCAACACATGGCATCTGCGGCTGTCGCTGCCAAGCCAGATGAGCGGCGGCGAACTGCAACGCGTGATGATAGCACGCGCATTGGCACAACAGACGCCCTACCTCCTGCTCGACGAACCGACATCCAACCTCGATATCGCCCACCAGTTCGAAATTATGGAGCTGCTGACCGACATCAACCGCAATCAAGGCAAAACAATACTCATCGTCGTCCACGACCTCAACCTGGCCCTGCGCTACTGCCCGCAGTGCATGCTGCTGCAGGGAGGAACAATACTCTTCCACGGACCCACGTCCGAAGCCCTGCAACCCGAGCGCATACTTACGACCTTTGGCGTCAAGACTCACCTCGTGGAAGGATATATCCAAATCGACGGACAATCACGATAGAAAAGCCTGCAAAGCAACACTTTTTGTAAGACACACATACCAAGATACAACCTCGACAACTCACTTATTGAAAAAAGTTGTATATTTGAAATCTGAACCAAATCGTTGCAACATCAAGCAACGAACTAATTATCACCTACTATAAGCAATTATTACGAATAAAACAATATCATGAATATACTCTTACTGGGATCGGGAGCTCGCGAACACGCCATGGCGACAAAAATATCACAAAGCACACGATGCTCCCAATTGTTCATCGCACCCGGCAACGCCGGAACCACCAATTGCGCCGTCAACGTCAATCTGAACATCGACGACTTTGATGCAATCGGCAAATTTGTTGTCGACAACGATATCAGCATGGTTGTCGTCGGACCCGAAGCACCGCTGGTTGCCGGCATCGCCGACTTCTTCGCAAACAGCCCTAAGTTGCACAACGTCATGCTTATCGGCCCATCGGCCGACGGAGCGCGCCTGGAGGGAAGCAAAGATTTTGCCAAACAGTTTATGCAACGTCACAATATCCCTACCGCCGCATACGCAACATTCAGCAAGCAGAACATCAAGGAGGGATTCAAATATCTCGAAACGCTCAACCCGCCCTACGTACTCAAGGCCGACGGGCTGGCAGCAGGCAAAGGTGTGCTGATACTCAACGATATCGACGAGGCACGCAACGAACTGCACCTCATGCTCGACGAAGCCAAATTCGGCGATGCATCCAACAATGTGGTTATTGAGCAGTTCCTCAAAGGCATCGAACTGTCGGTCTTTGTACTGACCGATGGCAAGCACTACAAAATCCTGCCTTCGGCCAAGGACTACAAGCGCATTGGCGAGGGCGACACCGGCCTCAACACCGGCGGTATGGGTTCGGTAAGCCCCGTTGCGTTTGCCGACAAGCAGTTTATGCAGAAAGTAGAACAGCGCATCGTTGCACCGACTGTCAAAGGACTTGCCAAGGAGGGCATTAACTACAAAGGATTCATATTCATCGGCCTCATGGCTGTCAAAGCCGACGACGGCACACTCGACCCCTACGTGATTGAATACAACGTCCGTATGGGCGACCCCGAAACGGAATCGGTGTTCCCGCGCATCAAGAGCGACATTGTCGATCTGTTTACCGCAACCTGGGAAGGCGAGCTCAACCATGCGTCGCTCGATGTCGACGAACGCACTGCCGCATGCGTGATGCTTGTGGCCAACGGCTATCCGGAGAAATACCACAAGGGGGACCCCATCAGCGGCCTCGAAGAAATAAAGGAGTCGCTGATTTTCCATGCCGGAACCAAGAAGGACGACCATGGTGCCATCATCACCAACGGAGGCCGCGTCCTGTGCGTAACCTCGTTGGATACCACCCTGCCGGGGGCTTTGCTCAAAAGCCTGCAGGCTGCCGACAAAATAAAATGGAAAGGCCGCTACTATCGACACGACATAGGCCAAGACCTACTAAAGCTTTCTATCAGCTAAAGAAAAAGCAGCCCGTATGCGGGCTGCTTTTCTTTTACTTGGCATCGAAGGTCTGGTACACCAGCAATGCTCCTTCGCCGTCAATCGTAATACTGAAGCTGTCGCCCGTTGCCTCGTTTAGCGTGGCTTCCCACCAATAGCGGAATTGCCTGTTCACAATCGGGTATTTCAATCCTTCGGTGCTGACAGTCAAGCCTTGGTCCAACGAGAACAGCGACACCTGCTGACGGGCGAAACTCGGCATCACCTGCGACGACCGGATCGGCGTGAAAAAGCCGTAGTCGGTGTACATTCTCACACTCAGCAGCTTTCCTGACTGCGTCCGCATTGCGGCAAACATCGCCAGCAAACTGATATTGCCCAATGTGTGATCCTCGCGCAAACCGGTGGCGCCCAATATCAGCAGCCTCTCGACACCGATGCTGATGGCATAACGCACTGCCTTAGTCAAATCGTTACTCTCCTGGTCGGTATAGCCTTCCACGAACGTAGTGTTGGGCAGGACGACGCGCCTTGATGCGAGCGAGTCGCCATCGCCAACAACGAATATTTTCGGTGTATGTGCCGCTCCGTCGAACAGGGCGCTCTTTACAAGCTTGTCGTACGCTCCGTCGCAACACACCAGCAAGGGTATCTGCAACATTGCATCCAGCGCTTCTCTGCGCCTCGGAAACTGACCATTGGCTAATATTATCGCTATATTCATGAATAACAAATAGACTTTTTACAGTTAATCTTCTTTTACGGTGGTTGCCTGTCGCTGCCAGGATATGATGCCAAGTACACAGAAAACCTCATACACCACATACAGCAGGGCTGATGCATAGTTGCCACTAAGCCAGAAAAGAAGCACCATTATCGGTTCGACAATGAGCCAGCAGAACCACTGCTGCCACCACTTCTGGGCCAACATCCACATGCCTACAATCGACAACGCTGACGAGAAGCCGTCGAGGAGCGGATAGCTGCTCTCGCCAAGCAACCTGAGAAGCCACCACAGAAGTGCAGTGAAGACCAGAACCGTCAGTATAATCCACGGCACGTAGCGCTTGGGGCACGAACCGAACGGACGTTCTTCGTTGGTCTTGCTTTGCACTATGCCGCGCCAAACGAGTATGCCATAGATCGACATGAGGAAGTTGTAGATACAGATGCTGCCGTTGGCGTAGTAGCCCGACGAGAAGTCGATATAGATATAGAATGCCGACATCAGCAGGCACAAAGGCCAGAACCACCGGCCTGCCCTATATTCGCTGACGATATAGAACAGGCCGATGACGGCACCAATGAGGTCAATATACGATATTGAAAATTGAGAGTCGAAAATTGAAAGCATCAGAAGCGATAAGTCAGACGGAACATATAGTTGCGACCAGGCTGCTGCAGGTAGCCAACACTGTGGTAGTAGGACACAGCCGTTGCGCTGCTCCAGTCGTCATACCAGTCGCCTACCCATGCACCGAGGCGATAGTTGTGGTCGAGG
>CAMNKG010000115.1 GCA_946542135.1 uncultured Bacteroidales bacterium | reverse complement strand
CGTATTCCACAGCCTCAGCGACGAGGAAATAGCCAAATCGGGCATTCATTTCAGCTATGATGAACATGGCCATCCGGAACTCGGCAAGGTCTCCAAGGCTCACATCTTCAACGACCTCCTCGAACGCAAGGTCAAGGAACTGGGTCTGAAGGTGAAATCGCGCCCCGTCGAAATCGGCTATGAGATTCGTTGCCATACGCCTATTGCTTTCGACCTCACCTACTGCTCCCTCATGGGTATGGGTGTCCACACCCTCTTCAATCAAGGCTGCACGGGCTGCATGGTCTATTGCGACCATCAGGGCACCGTCTCCCCGCTCTACCTCAAAGACCTCCAGGATCCCGTTACTGGCAAGATTCCTCCGCGTCTGGTCAACGTCAACAGCAACAAGGTGATGTCCTATGTCAATGATATTATGGACTATATCACTCCCGCCGACTATGAGGCCGCCAAGAAGTACCTCCCCAACCCGGAAGCCTACGACTTCAAACGCATCCTCAACTGGTAGTCAAAGATAATTGTTCCCTAAAAGAGGTCCGGTGTCGTCCGGACCTCTTTTTTTTCTTTTTGTTATGCAATAAGTTTGCACTTCGAGCGTTATCAGTACCAAAAATACGTTTAAGTAAGCATGCACATCAAGAACTTATTCATACCATTACTGCTACTGATGGCTCTCTGCCTGTCGGCGCCGGCAGCGGCACAGTCGAAATCGAAAAAACAGCTGGAGAAGGAAAAGACTCAGCTGGAAGGCGAAATCAAAAAACTTAACGCCGACCTCGCCAAGGCCAAGAAAAACACGAAACTGAATTCCAATCAGCTGGCAGCCCTCAACAAGAAAATTCAAGAACGTAACCGTCTTATCGACAATATCAACGGACAGCTGTCGCAGCTCGACAGCCGCATTTCGCAGATGAACGACAGTATCTCCAATGTGCAGAATCGTCGCAAGTCGCTCCAAGAGAAATATGCAGCCATAGTGCGCTCGCTCTATCGTGAATACAACAATGTCGACAAATGGGTACTCCTCTTTGATACGCCATCTTACAACAAAGCGTTGTTGCGAACCAAATATTTCAAGAAATACAACGAGTTGCGCTTGGCACAGTCGCAAGCCATTCGCCAAAACGAGAAAGAACTGCAGGATGCCAATGCCGAACTGCAGCGACAAAAAGAGGAACAGAACTCCCTGCTCACGCAGGAAACCCGCCACCGCGAACAACTCGCCAAAGAGCAGCGCCAGAAAGAGGCTTCCGTAAAGAAATCCAAAGACGACGAAAAGAAACTCTCGTCGCAGTTGAACAAGAAGGAACAGCAGAAACGCAAGCTCCAGCAGCAAATCCAACGTATCATCGACGAGGAAGTCCGCAAGGCCGCCGAGGCCCGTGCCGCTGCCAAGAAGGCCGCATCTGAAGCTGCCAAGTCGGCTACGACCAATGCTTCCGGCAGCAAGTCTTCTACTTCCAAGTCTTCATCGGAATCCAAGAAAACCAATACTTCAACAACCGTCACAGACAAGACTTCGGCCGCCGAGACTGCCCTCTCCAACGACTTCGCCTCCAATCGCGGACGTTTGGCATGGCCAGTCGCTTACACCTCTATTTCCCGCAACTATGGCGTCTACACCCACGAGTCGGGCGGACAGAACATGAACAACGGCATCGATCTTCTCACCGTCCAGGGTACCAATGTCTATGCGGTCTTCAAAGGCACCGTGTCGCGCACCTTCACCTGCCCCAACGGCACCCTGGGCGTCATCATCCGCCACGGCGACTTTATGACGGTCTATTGCAACCTGGCGTCGGTGTCGGTCAAGACGGGCCAGCAGGTGGCCACACGTGCCGTAATCGGCAAGGTGGCATCTGATGGCAACGGACATGGCGAATTCAGCTTCCAGCTCTGGAAGGGCCGCGAAAGCCAAAACCCCAGAGCCTGGCTCAGATAACGGAACGCATACAAAATTTAACCCCAATCGGTCGTCAGAGCGATTGGGGTTAAATTTTGGTATGACTGTCGTTCCTCGGTCTCCCTCCTCCGTGCTCCCTGAACGGTTATGGCCATTCTGCCGTGATGGTGCAGGAACTACAGTAATTCAGCTGTTGCTGGGGCTGTATATCGAGTGGGCGTTCAAAACAGTCGCATTGGGAAACTACAGTAATTCAGCTGTTGCTCAGGCTGTCGGCTGATGACGTGTCGGGCCGAAAGGAGCGCAACTCGCACTTCTCACCATCGAAAACGGCATAGTCGCGGTTCTCGATCCAATTGCCCACATTGATGTAGGTGGCGTTGCCGATAGGACGGCAGATGGGTGTGTGCCGATGGCCGAAGAGGAAATAGTCAAAGGTCGCATCCCCATTGGCGGTGCGCTCCAGCTGGCGGTTGGAGCAGTAGCGGTAGATGGCTTCACGGTCGTCGCCAAGGTATCCGTTGTCGGCCAGGCTGTGACGGCGACGACTGTTGCACGACCAGCGGTGGGCTAAGGGAAATCCGATGTTGGGATGTATTCCGGCGAAGAGCCATTGGTTGAAACGGCTCCGGAACACGTGCTTCAGAAAGTTGTAGTTCCGGTCCTGGTTGCCCATACCGTCGCCATGGCCCAGCAGGAAACGTTTCCCGTCAATGACCATCTCTTCGGGTTCGGAGTGCATCACCACACCCATCTCCTGCTCCAGATAGTCGAAGAGCCACATGTCGTGGTTGCCGATAAAGAAATGGAACTCAACGCCGTCGTCGGCCATCGTAGCCATCTGGCCCAGCAGACGGACGAAACCGCGCGGCACGGCATGTTTGTAGGTGAACCAGAAGTCGAAGATGTCGCCGAGCATCATCACGCTGCGCGCTTCGGGGGCTATGCTGCGCAACCACATTACGAGGTCTTGTTCGCGTTGTCGGCTGTCGTTGCCACTGCCCAGGTGGGCATCGGTGATGAAATAGGTCTTGGTGCGCATGACGGTGGTTTGTTGTTGTGCAATGGATTGAGGATATGGTGACGGTGTGTCTGCTATGGGCTGCTGTCTGTGACGGCAGGGTGACTATTTGATGATTATTTCCTGTCCGGGTTGTTGTTGCTGCTGTGCCATCATGCGGGCGCTACGGGCACGTTCCACGCGGGTTTTGTAGTATTGTGTGTGCGGGTTGTCGGCCACGGAGTCCAGCAAGCCTGACAGCACCATCTCAAAAACCTCAAAATCTGGTTCGGCATAGAACACGCGTCCGGTGTGGTTGAAAGGGGCATCGATGGCGTAAAGGGTACTCAACGAGCCGCGGTGGTCTTCTATGAAGTTGTAGAAGGTGACATATATCAGTTGGCGTTCGGCTATGAAGATAGAGTCGGTCTCCTGATGGGCGCGCTCGTAGTCGGCGGCATTGAGGTTGGCTTTGTTGTACTGGTCGCGCTGAGCGATGTCGGCGATGACATGATTGGCATTGTTGATGTGGTTCTGTATTTCCCACATCTGCTGCGACCCTTTGCTGCCGCTAACTTGGTAGTGCTCGCCCATCTGGACGAAGTCGCCGCTGATGACGATATGCTCTTTGTCGTCGGGCAGCAGGACGATGTATTCGTATTGGCTGGTATGGAGGTTGTAGAATGTCTGGTAGTTCATGGTGCCTTTATAGCTGAAATGCCCTTTCTGGTCGCACACCAGCGAGTCGAGAAACAGGGCTCCGTTGTCGGGGGTCATCTCCTCGATATAGAGGGTCTTGCCAGCGGCACCGTTGAGGGTGCCTTCCAGGGTGAACTGCATGGCGCCGCCTTTCTCATCTTTGCAGGCGGTGGCCAACAGGGCCAGAAACAGTATGGCTAATGTCGTCAGCTTGAATTTCATAGAGCGATATTAAAGAAGGATGTTTTTGTTTGTTGGTTGGAATTTTTAATGTAAGGGTGAATGCTGCTGTTGCAGCACGAGGTCGGCAAGCACCATGGCTGCCATGGCCTCGACCACCACCACGGTGCGGGCCACATGGCTGCTGTCGTGTCGCCCTTGCGGCGTCAATGTCGTCAGGTGGCCGTCGGCGCCGATACATGTCGTGGGCTGTGGAATGGTGACAGGAGGGTGGAAAGCGGTGCGGAATTCGATGGGCATGCCGTTGCTGATGCCACCCTGTATGCCGCCGCAGTGATTGGTCTGTGTCGTGAAGTCGTCGCGCCAGTTGTCCCTGTATTCGCTGCCACTCATGCGGGCGGCCTCAAAGCCTGCGCCGAACTCGATGCCTATAGCCGAAGGAATGCTCATCATGGCGGCCGCTATCAGGCTGTTGAGCTTGCCGAAGACGGGTTCGCCTATGCCTGCAGGCACGCCGTCGATACGGCAGGCTATGATGCCGCCGGCGCTGTCGTTTTCGGCAGGTTGTGGGGCTTCGACCAGTGTGGCATGAAGCGTGATGCCTTTTTGTTGCAACACCATCTTGGCTACCGCGCCAGCGGCAACGCGTACTGCTGTCTCGCGTCCCGAGGCACGTCCGCCGCCCCGCCAGTCGCGTATCCCGTAGCGTTGTTGCCAGGCGTAGTCGGCATGTCCGGGACGGTAGAGCGCCTTCAGCGCTTCATAGTCGTCGCTCCGCGTGTCGCTGTTGCGAATCAGAAAAGCAATGGGGGTTCCCAAGGTTTTTCCTTCGAAAACCCCCGATAGCAGTTCCACTTTGTCGGCTTCGCGACGTGTGGTGGCGTGTGTGCCGAGATGGCGCCGCTGCATGTCGCGGTCGATCAGGGCATGGTCGAACGCCAGTCCTGCGGGGCATCCGTCAATGACACCGCCCAAAGCAGGTCCGTGCGACTCGCCGAAGCTGGTCAGCCGGAAACAGGTGCCTATGCTATTGCTCACGGTAGTGGTGCTATTTGACGATGTCTAAAAGCTCCACTTCGAAAATCAGCGTTGATCCCGGAGGAATGTTGCCACGCAGTTGGTCGCCATAGCCCAGCTCGGAGGGGATGTAGAAGATGTATGTGGAGCCTACCTCCATCAGCTGCAGACCTTCGGTCCATCCGGGGATGACCTGGTTGACAGGAAATTCTGCCGGCTGGTTACGGTCGTAGCTGCTGTCGAACTTGGTGCCGTCGATGAAGGTGCCGGTGTAGTTCACCTTGACCACGCTATTTTTATTGGGCTTCTTGCCCGATCCGCGTTTCACAACCTTGTATTTCAGGCCGCTCGGTGTGGTGTATACCGACTTGTTATTGCTTATTTCCTTCATGAATTTGGCGCCTTCGGCCTTGTTTTTGTCTTTCGAGGCCATCATTTCCTCGTGTTTTTTGCGCTCGCGTTGTTCGAATTGGCTCTGGAAGCGACGCAGCAGCGACTGGATGACGGTGTTGTTCCAATTGTTGCGTCCGTGGCTCAGGTCTTGCAGCGATTGGGCGACGATTTCCAGATTGATGCCCAGCTGCTGTTGCTGCCAGCTGTTGGCAAGGTCGCGTGCAATGGCGTAGGAGGCTGAGTCGTTGAAGGTCTTGATGGG
>CAMNKG010000114.1 GCA_946542135.1 uncultured Bacteroidales bacterium | reverse complement strand
AGGTTCCAATATCAAGAACAGTGGCATGGAACGTACCATATCGCTGTTCTATGTCGAGGTGCCACTCATGGTGGCCTACGACTTTTGGGACAACAGGCAGCTGCGCCTCGCCGCCGGCATAGCCCCGGCCATCTTGGCCAAAGCCAACGTCACCACCGACGGTGCCCACGATGCCCTGCAGTCGGACAATTACAAACGTATGGACAAGTTGCCCATATGCGTGAGCCTGCGTTATCGCATCACCGACCATGTGGGTGTGGACGTGCGCTGGTATAACTCGATGCTCAACATCGCCGAAGAGAACGGCAGCGGCACTTACCGCATCTTCCGTAGCAACAAGGGACAGTTCAGCCGTCTGATTCAGGCTGGCGTGACAGTCTCGTTCTGAGCGCAACATCAAGGCGCGGCGGCGAAGATACACGATGCCTGAAGAGGCGCCACAATTCATATGTCATGAAATAAAATCAACAATAAAAATCCTTTTCAACCCAATAAAAAACATATCCTATGACCCACACTCGTTGTTTGATAATTGGTTCCGGTCCTGCTGGCTATACGGCAGGCATCTATACTGGTCGTGCCGACCTGAAACCGCTGCTATACGAAGGCTTGCAGCCTGGTGGACAGTTGACTATCACCACCGAAATCGAGAACTTCCCGGGCTATCCCGAAGGCATCTCCGGTACAGCCATGATGGACGACCTGCGTCAGCAGGCACTCCGCTTCGGCACCGAGATGCGTCAGGGTACCATCGAGAAAATCGACCTCTCCAAACGTCCTTTCATCGCTGTCGACGATAAAGGCAACGAGGTTGAGGCCGAGACGGTTATCATAGCCACCGGCGCTTCGGCACGCTGGCTGGGACTGGAGAGCGAGAAGAAATATTATGGTCAGGGGGTATCGGCATGTGCCACATGCGACGGATTCTTCTACAAGAACCTCGACGTTGCCGTGGTGGGTGGTGGCGACACTGCCTGCGAGGAGGCTTCCTATCTCGCCACGCTGTGCCGCAAGGTCTATCAGATTGTGCGTCGCGACGAACTACGTGCTTCCAAAGCCATGCAACATCGCGTGCTCAACAACCCCAAGATTGAGGTGCTGTGGAACAGCGTCACACAGGAGATTGTCGGCAACGACATGGACGGCGTGATTGGCGCCGACATCAAGAATGTCAAAACCGGCGAAGTGAAGCGCCTCGACATTGCAGGCTTCTTTGTCGCCATCGGACACCAGCCCAACACCGCCTTCCTCGACGGCCAGATAGAACTCGACGACGCTGGCTACATCAAGGTCCAAAATCCTTCCAGCGCCACCAATGTCCCCGGCGTCTTTGCCGCTGGCGATGTCTGCGACCCCAACTATCGTCAGGCCTGTGTGGCAGCCGCCAAAGGCTGCGTGGCCGGCATTGATGTGGAACGTTTCTTGCACGCCTAACCCTCACCTTGAAGCAAAGAACACATAAACAGTCGGAGCGGAACAGCGCGCCAGTGATGGCTCTGCTTCTGGCAGTGGCATTGTTGCTGATGCTGCCAGCCACCCTTGTTGCCCAAAACAATCCGCACGACCTGATCAACAACAACGTCGATCCCTTCGACACGGTGCAGAGTCAGGAGCCGGAAGGCATAGTGTACGATACCGGCGAAGAGCCCGATTCGCTGATGCCGGGCTACGTCTATGGCTTTGCGCCGACGCTGCGTGCGGTCAAGATCACGGCGATGCAGCACCCCTTGCTGTCACCCGACGGCGTGGAGATGCACAACCCCGTGCACCGCTTTGATGGCGATTTTTACACCGACTTAGGCGCTCTGGGTCAGTCGCATCGCAGCCTCTATCCTTACGCTCTCGACACGAGACAACTTCTTGATGGCAACCTTGGCAACGCGGCTCTGCGTCAGCAGTGGACGATGAATGCCAGTCCCATCTATCGGCAACTGATGCATCCGCAGCCGTTTATGCAGACGCTACGACCTTTCACGCATCTGCAGTATGGCAGTTCTATCAACAAAGACTACCAGATTCGTGTGGTGCACAGCCAGAACATCAAACCCCGTTGGAACTTTGCTTTCTTCTATGACCTGGTGAGCCGCGACGGACTCTACACCAACAGCGAACTGACCAACCACAGTCTGGACTTCTCCACCAACTACTACTCCTCTGATGCCCGCTACCAGCTGCAGGCACTGGTGACGTTCAACCGCTTGCGGCAGCAGGAAAACGGTGGCGTGGCCGACGACGAAACTTGCTGGGACAATGGCCGCAGGGCCGGTGTGCCGGTGAATATGTACAGCGCCCAGAACCAGTGGCGCGATCTGGAACTCCATCTTCATCAGAGTTTCAATACGGTGCGCCAATTCCAGGAAATACGTCCCATCGTGGAAAAGCTGTCGGCCGACTCCACCATGCGCGACACCATAGTGGGCTATGACACCTTGTCCATACACAGTCCACGGACTTTCAACACGGGCGTCTTCGCTCTCGATGTCGATTTTGCCAAACACCGCCGCATCTTCAGCGACAACCAGAGCAACAGCTGGTTCTACGACTATGGCGCTATTGACACTACTTTCTACTATGACTCAACGTCACATTACCAGTTGTCGGCCGAACTCTATTGGACCAACGATGCGTACATGTCGCACCGCTGGCGCAATCCCATAGTGCTCACCGTAGGTGTACGTCCCGAACACAACACCCTGCGCTATGCCGTGAGCAGCAAGGACTATTTCTCCACTTCGCTATTTGCCCGCTCGCGATTCCACCTTGGACGTTTTGCCCTTTCGGCAGATGCTGAAGAGGTGAACGGCGGCGAACGGACAGGCGACTACAGGATTGACGCCACTGCCGAACTGCATGTCGGTAAGCATTCGCGTTTCAGCGCTGCCGTCCTCAGCGAGGCACAGGCTCCGGCTTTGATGTACTACTACAATGAAGGATGCTACGCGTGGAGCCACGGCAGCTTCAACAAAGAAAAACGCCAGCAGGTGGCCATAGGGTACGCCCTGTCGTTGCCCGACAGTGCCACCGGGCACCTTAGGATGCTCACCACCCGTACCAGCGCGACGCTGCTGGGCGACAGGGTGTGGTTCGATTCGACCATGACACCCGTGCAGGGCAACGCCTCGGGCCTCTTGCTGCAGGCCACCGTCGAGACGCGGCTCCGCTTCGGATGGTTCAATGTCCGCATGCAGCACATGGTGCAACACAGCAGCGATCCTGACGTGGTACGCGTGCCTCTTTTTGCCACCAAAAACAGTTTCTATGCCGACATCCACCTCTTCCGCCGTTCGCTGCGAATGCAGACGGGCTTCGATCTGCGCTACCATACCCGCTACTACGCCGACGGATGGAATCCTGTGCTGGGCGCTTTCTATCGTCAGGACAATGTGGAGGTGGGTAACTATATTGTGGCCGATTTCTGGCTGACCCTCCAGATCAAACGTGCCACCATCTACGCCAAGGTGAGCCATTTCAACGCTCCGCTCGAGCGCCATCCTTCCTATTTCAGCCTGCCCCATTATCCGATGGAGGACTTGGGTGTGTATTGGGGCGTGGTGTGGAAATTCTTTAATTGACGAAGACTGCAAACGTTGGCTACAGCGATGGCTACAGCGATGGCTACAGCGATGGCGACAACGATGGCGACAACGATGGCGACAGTGCCTTTTTTGTTTATAACTTTTTTTATGGATAGTGTGTGTATATACTTTTTTTCTACGTATCTTTGTAGGTCTAAATGAGCGGGAGTTATGGTGGGTAATGAAGTGCATTTAGGTGATAATTAATAAAATAAAAAATATATAATATGGACATTACAGGAAGATTAATAAAGATTTTGCCCGAACAGCGCGGCGAGTCGCAGCGTGGTCCTTGGGTGCGAGGCGGCTTTGTTATTGAGACCGATGACACCTATCCCCGTCAGGTTGCCTTCACCACCTTTGGTGAGGACCGTTTGGCGATGGTGCAGTCGTTGGTGATGAATGCTCAGGTTGTGGTGACGTTCTCTCCGGAATCGCGAGAGTTCAACGAACGTTGGTACACCGATCTGCGCTGCATACGTGTGGTTCCCGTAGGTGCAGGCCAGCCCGTGGTCAACGCTGCTGTTGCAGCCCAGGCACAACCGGCTGCTCCGGCTGCAGCTCCCGCAGCACCTGCCGCTCCGGCATTTGCATCGCAGCCGGCAGGGTCTGACGACGACTTGCCCTTCTGACATCTTTGTTATTGACACATTAAGGGGTGAACAGTTTCACCCCTTTTTTGTTTACGAAAGCGCCGCGGTGATAACCTTGACGTTAACGAAAACGAAGCCGAAAACGAAAACAATTTTCTTTAACCTTTTACCTATACATTAACGAATACAAATTTCTTTAACCTTTACATTAACGAAAACAAATTTCTTTAATCTTTAACCTTTAACCTTTAACCTTTAACCTTTACATTAACGAAACCAAGAATGCAATGATCGAGAAATCGGAATTAAGGAAGAAGGTCCGTGCTGCCAAGCGCGAAGTGCCTTTGGAAAACAAGATACAGTTGTCGAAACCTATCATGGAGGGCGTCGAAGCCCTCGAGGAATTCCGCAATGCGCAGACTGTACTGATGTACTGGTCTATGGACGATGAGGTCTATACACACGATTTTGTCAACCGTTGGTATCGTGAGAAATGTGTGCTACTGCCCTGTGTTGAAGGCGACGATTTGCTGCTGCGCCAGTATGGGGGGATGGAAAGTATGCGTCCCGGACCACAGTTTGGCATTTTGGAGCCCATGGGGCCGGTCTTTACTGACCTTGACGCAGTCGAGATGATAGTCGTTCCTGGCGTGGCTTTCGACAGGCACAACAACCGGATGGGGCGGGGAAGGGGATTCTACGACCGTTTGCTTAAGTCGACGCCCCATGCTGTCAAGGTCGGTGTGGCTTTTTCTTTCCAGATTTTTGATGAGATCCCCGTCGAACCCTTTGATGTGCCGATGGACAAGGTGATCAGCGGTTCGTCATCCTTTTGAAATAGATCATCAGTATTGTCGTGATGACGGCCATCACGAGGAGGATGATCCAGAAGGAGGTGGTGCTGGTGATGAAGGGGAAATCGACGTTCATGCCAAAGAGGCTGGCCACCACGGTCAGGGGGAGCATGATGGTGCTGAAATAGGTCAGCACGCGCATGATGTCGTTGGTGCGGTTGGTCTGTAGGGAGTCGAAGGTTTGCGAGAGGCCTTCGGTCAATTCTCCGTAGTCTTCAACGAGGTCGTACATTTTCTGGTATTGGTCCAGGATGTCGCCCCAGTAGTCTTCCATGTCGAGCACTTCGGGGTCGGCGAAGCCTTTGATGCCGCCGCTTTCGAACATGTGGAGGACGCGGAGCTGGGGTTTAAAGGAGGTGTTGAGGAGGATGACGTTGCGGCGAGTGGTGCTGATGAGCTCGATGATGTTGCGTGCTTTTTTGTTGAAGATGTCGTAGTTGATGAGGTCCACTTCGGAACCGAT
>CAMNKG010000113.1 GCA_946542135.1 uncultured Bacteroidales bacterium | reverse complement strand
ATGTCCATCTCGCGGATGTTGCAGGCTGTGGCTATGGAAAGACAGAAGACGTAGACGCAGTAAAGTCCCAGGTCGAAGGACTGCTGCTGGCTCTTGATGGGGGGCAGGAAGGAGGCTCCGATGGCCAGGGTGGTGAGCAGCAGTATCAGCACGGTCATGTTGGGCTCGCCGTCGCGGGACGACCATAACGACACGAGATAGGAGATGGCGGCGATGGCCAGCGTCAGGGCGATGGCGATGAGGGTGGCTTTGCGATGCTGGCGGTCGAAGGGGTTCACCTTGGCGTCGGCGGCGGTGGCGGCTTCCTTGTCGGGGTGCGGTGCCGCGGCGGTGGCCGCAGCCACTGGCGGCAGCAGGCGGCGGAACACCGTCTTACCAAACAGGATGATGAAAACGAGATAGGCGCCCGTGACGATGAGGTCGTAGCTGGTGATGTAGAGGTAGGTCTGGTGGGGCATGCCGACGGCTTGCTTGATGGCGCCCATGTTGGGTATGCCGCCGGTGTAGATGCCGGTGGCGACGGCGCACACCTGGGCGAAACCCTTGTAGCTGTCGGCGCTGTGCCCGGGGGGCTGGAAAATGAAGAATCCCGCGATGGTGACTATGAGCACCGCGAGGAGTCCGGAGAGGAAGACCTTGAAGGCTTTGCCTATCTGCCAATGGCCGGTGTCGCAGCCCATAAGCATCAGCGGGATGGCCAGGGGAACGGCGATGTTGCTGAAGAGCGTGTTGGTGGCGGTGTCGATGTTGAAGATGCCGTTGTCGGCGGGAATGATGTTGGCAACGGCGAGCCCGATGAGGTAGAGCACGGTCATGGGGCTCACTTTTTCAATCCAGCTCCAGCGCTTGGCCAGCAACATGACGGCTAACGGAACGGCCAGCAGATAGATGACGGTGATTGCGGTATTCACGGCTTGAATGCTTTTGGGCGCGATTATTGTTGCTTGTGGTTCATGGCGTCGAGTTCCTCCTTGAGGTAGATGCCCGTGAAGTTGTCCTTTTGGCGGGCCAGCTGCTCGGGGGTGCCGTTGAAGACCACCTCGCCGCCTTTGACGCCCCCGTCGGGACCGATGTCGATGATCCAGTCGGCCACTTTGATGACGTCCATATTGTGCTCGATGACAAGGATGGTATTGCCCTTGTCGACCAGCTTCTGGAGCACCTCGAGCAGCACGCGGATGTCCTCGAAATGCAGACCTGTGGTGGGCTCGTCGAGGATGTAGAGCGTGTTGCCGGTGTCGACCTTCGACAGCTCGGTGGCCAGCTTGATGCGCTGCGCCTCGCCGCCGCTCAGGGTGGTGGACGACTGCCCCAGGGTGATGTAGCCCAAGCCTACGTCTTTGACGGCTTGCAGCTTGCGCGCTATCTTGGGATAGGGGTCGAAGAATTCCACGGCTTCGTTGATGGTCATGTCCAGCACGTCGGCGATGCTTTTGCCTTTGTAGCGAATCTCGAGGGTTTCGCGGTTGTAGCGCTTGCCGTTGCAGACCTCGCAGTTGATGTAGACGTCGGGCAGGAAGTTCATCTCGATGGTGCGCACGCCGGCGCCTTTGCAGGTGTCGCAGCGGCCGCCGCTGACGTTGAAGGAGAAGCGGCCGGGCTTGTAGCCCCTGATTTTGGCGCTGGGCAGCTGGGCGAAGAGCTGGCGTATGTCGTCGAAGATGCCGACGTAGGTGGCGGGGTTGGAGCGCGGGGTGCGCCCTATGGGGCTTTGGTCGATTTCGATGACTTTGTCGATGAGGTCGATGCCGCGGATGGAACGGTAGGGCAGGGGGCGCTTCTGGGCATGGTAGAAATGCTGGTTCAGAATGGGGTGTAGCGTCTCGTTGACAAGCGAGGACTTGCCGCTGCCGCTGACGCCGGTGACGCAGACGAAGAGGCCCAGGGGAATGTCGAGGGTGGCGTCCTTCAGGTTGTTGCCCGTGGCGCCTTCCAGCACAAGGTGCTTGCGGCCCTTGACGCTGCGCCGTTGGGGCAGCGCGATGTCGCGCACGCGGTTCAGGTAGTCGCAGGTCAGGGTGCGATGTTTCAGGAACTCCTTTTGAGGACCGGCGGCCACCACTTTGCCGCCGCGGACGCCGGCGCCGGGGCCGATGTCGACGACATAGTCGGCGCTGAGGATCATGTCGCGGTCATGTTCCACCACGATGACGGAGTTGCCCAGGTCGCGCAGCGACTTGAGGGCGTCGATGAGCTTGCGGTTGTCGCGCTGGTGCAGCCCGATGGAGGGCTCGTCGAGGATATAGAGCACGTTGACCAGGCGGGCGCCAATCTGAGTGGCCAGACGGATGCGTTGGCTTTCGCCGCCGCTGAGGGTCTTGGAGCTGCGGTTGAGCGACAGGTAGCCCACGCCGACATCGAGCAGGAACTTGGTGCGCGAGTTGATTTCGCGCAGTATTTCGTGCGCCACCTCGCGGCGGTTGGGCTCCAAGCGTTCTTCCAGGCCTTGCGTCCATTCGTAGAGCTCCGTGAGGTTCATTTCGGCCACCTCGCCGATGTTTTTGCCGTCGATGAGGAAGCAGAGCGACTCTTTCTTCAGCCGGCGACCGTGGCATTCGGGGCACGTCACGTTGTTCATGAAGCTGTTGGCCCATTTCTGCAGCGATGCCGGCTGGTCGTCGAGGGTCATCTCGTTGATATAGTTTACGATGCCGGGGAAGCCGCTGTGGTAGCCGCTTTCGGAGCCCATGTCGATGCCCATGTAGTCGCTGGTGCCATAGAGGATGATGTTCATGACCTCGTCGCTGAGGTTGGCGACGGGGTCGTCGATGCTGAAATGGTAGATGCGGCCCAGGTTCTCCAGCTGCCGGTAGAGGTAGTTGGTGGGAGAATATTTGCCCAGCACGTCGAGCGCGCCGTCGCGGATGCTTTTGCTGGGGTCGGGAATGATCTTCTTGAGGTCGATCTCGGTGATTTCGCCCAAGCCGTTGCATCGGGGGCAGGCACCGTAGGGCGAATTGAAGGAGAAGGTGTTGGGCTCGGGTTCGGGGTAGGAGATGCCCGTGTCGGGGTCCATCAGCATGCGGCTGAAATAGCGCGGCTTGGCGTTGTCGTCGTCGTTGTCGATAATCATCAGCATGCCTTTGCCCTGGCGGAAAGCGGTCTTGACGGCCTCCTCGAGGCGGCGACTGTTTTTCTCGTTGACGCGGACACGGTCGATCACCAGTTCGATGTCGTGGGTTTTGTAGCGGTCCACCTGCATGTTGTAGGTCAGCTCGCGGATTTCGCCGTCGACGCGCACGCGCAGGTAGCCCTTCTTGGCCACCTGCTGGAAGAGGTCGCGGTAGTGGCCCTTGCGGCTGCGCACGAGGGGCGAGAGCACCAGAATGTCGTGGTCGCCGTATTCGTCGCGGATGATGCTCAGTATCTGGCTGTCGCTGTATTTAATCATCTTTTTGCCGCTGACGTGCGAGTAGGCGTCGGCGGCGCGGGCAAAAAGCAGACGCACAAAGTCGTAGATTTCGGTCACGGTGCCTACCGTCGAGCGGGGGTTCTTGTTGGTGGTTTTCTGTTCGATCGAGATGACGGGGCTGAGCCCGTTGATGCTGTCGACGTCGGGGCGTTCCATGTTGCCTATGAAGTGGCGGGCATAGGCAGAGAAGGTCTCCATGTAGCGGCGCTGGCCCTCGGCGTAGATGGTGTCGAAGGCCAGCGAGGACTTGCCGCTGCCGCTCAGACCGGTGAATACCACCAGCTGGTTGCGGGGCAGGTCGATGTCAATATTTTGCAGGTTGTGCTCGCGGGCACCCAGTATTTCTAATTTGTCGGTCACGGGGGGTGGGTTTTAACTTTAACGTTAACGTTAACTTTAACGTTAACTTTAACTTTAACTTTGACTTTAACGTTAACTTTAACTTTAACGGTAACTTTAACTTTAACGATAACGTTAACTTTGACGTTTTTGGAAAGTTCTTTTTTCCTTTTTCTTTTCTTTTTTAACGGCTATTTCCGGGTTAGAAAGTGGTTACGAATTCGGTGTTTTTGTCTTTTTCTGTGCGGATCTGGCTCAGCAGGGTGCCGCGCTCGGTGGGCAGCTTGACGCTGTAGGTCTTGTTGCTGCGGTTGGTCAGCTTGTCGGTTGTGATCCAGGGGTTCATGTCGCGCAGCATCTTGTAGGAGGTGCCGTTGCTTTTGGCAAAGTCATAGAGGTCCACGTTCTGGCCCGAGAGCGACACGGTGCGATAGGGCAGGGAGGGATAGAGGTCGCAATGGCGCAGATAGAAGCCGTAGTCCTGAGGATGTTGCATGATCTGCTTGATGGCCAGAATGCGGTATACGTAGCGCGAGGTCTCGGCATTGAGACGGGTGTCGTAGTACGACTTGATGCTTTGCTTTGAGAGGTTGCGCGACAGCCCACCCTCGCCGCAGTTGTAGGCCGCCGCTGCCGCCGTCCAGCTGCCCAGGGAATTGCGCAGCTGCTTGAGGAATTTGCAGGCTGCCTCGGTCGAGGCCTCCAAGTCGTTGCGCATATCGATTTCGTCGTTGACTTCGAGACCGAAGCCTTGTCCGGTGGTTTTCATGAACTGCCAGAAGCCCTGCGCTTTGGCTGGCGACGTGGCGTTGGTCAGGCCGCTTTCGGCCACGCAGAGGTATTTGAAGTCGGCGGGGACGCCGTTGCGCTTGAGGATGGGTTCGATGATGGGGAAGTAGCGGTTGGCGCGTTTCATGTAGAGCATCATGCTGGTGTGGCCATAGGTGTTGGCGATGATTTCGCGGTCCAGCGACTCGCGCACGTAGTACAGCTCCATGGGTGCTTTTTCGCCGGCGAACGAGATGCTGTCGGGCAGCACGGGTGCGTAGATGCGCGGCAGGGAGTAGACCTTGCGCGCAGCGCTGTCGTCGGAGCTTTGGGTGCCGCCGCTACGGGTGGCGAAAATGAAAATCTGCGACACCATGACGATGCCGATGAGCGTTAAAGTCAGCGTGTTTTGCTTGAGTGTGGCTTTCATGTTCAAGATGTTTTGGAACGTCAATACAACGCAGGCGTGCCGGTTTTATTGTGTGCTTTTTTCCGCCGTCACTCCTATTTCGGTCAAAAAAAACTTGCCAGTCTCGTTTTTTTTCGTATTTTTGAAGGCTGAACGACAGACGTCGTTTGACTGTAATTATCGGATTAATAGTTAAATAATCATAAAATTCAATAAATAACGATGAAGATATTAGTTTTAAATTGCGGCAGTTCATCTATCAAATACCAGTTGATAGACATGGCCAATAATGCCCAAGTGATGGCAAAGGGTCTTTTGGAACGTATTGGACTGGAAATGGGTGAGTTCACTCACAAATACAACGGTCAGAAACACTACGAGCAGCTTCCTATCCCCAACCATACCGAAGGCATCAAGATAGTGCTGAAGGCGCTTACGGATCCTACGCTGGGCGTCATCAAAGACCTTAAAGAGATAGGCGCGGTGGGTAACCGTGTGGCCCATGGCGGCGAAATCTTCAAAGACAGCGCCCTGGTCACCGATAAGGTTATCGAGCAAATCAAGAGCCTCGAACACCTGGCTCCGCTCCACACCCCCGGCAACC
>CAMNKG010000112.1 GCA_946542135.1 uncultured Bacteroidales bacterium | reverse complement strand
TTGAAGCCGCTGCCTACGGAGGCGAACTCCTCGATGGCGCGGAGGCGCTTCTGGGCGTCGTCGGTGAGGACGCTGAACGAGGGGATGAGCATGTAGCAGAAGGCTTTGCGGTTGCTGCGTCCCACGCGGCCGCGCATCTGGTGCAGGTCGCTGAGGCCGAACTGCTGCGCGTTGTTGATGATCATGGTGTTGGCGTTGGGGATGTCGAGGCCGTTCTCGATGATGGCGGTGGCCACGAGGACGTCGACTTCGCCTTCAATGAAGCGCATCATGGTGTCTTCCACCTCTTTGCCGTCCATCTGGCCATGGGCTATGGCTACGTGGGCGTCGGGCACGAGGCGGTTGACGAGGCCGGCCATCTCGGGCAGGTTCTCGACGCGGTTGCTGATGAAGAAGACCTGGCCGCTGCGCGACAGTTCGTAGCTGATGGCGTCGCGTATCAGTTCTTCGTTGAAGGGTGCCAGCTCGGTCTGTATGGGCTGCCGGTTGGGCGGCGGCGTCTGTATGATGCTGAGGTCGCGGGCGCCCATGAGCGAGAACTGGAGGGTGCGCGGTATGGGCGTGGCGGTGAGGGTGAGCACGTCGACGTTGGCGCGCATCTGTTTGATCTTCTCTTTCACGCTGACGCCGAATTTCTGCTCTTCGTCGATGATGAGCAGGCCGAGATCCTTGAACTTCAGCTTGCTGTTGGTGATGGCGTGGGTGCCTATGAGGATGTCTATCTTGCCGCTTTCCACGTCGCGTATGATCTGGTTTTTCTCTTTGGTGGTGCGGAAGCGGTTGAGGTAGTCGATGTTGACGGGCATGCCCTTGAGGCGCTCGGTGAAGGTGTTGTAGTGCTGGAAAGCGAGGATGGTGGAGGGGACGAGGACGGCCACCTGCTTGGAGTCGCACACGGCCTTGAAGGCAGCGCGTATGGCCACCTCCGTCTTGCCGAAGCCCACGTCGCCGCACACGAGGCGGTCCATGGGCGACGGTGACTCCATGTCGCTTTTCACGTCGAGGGTGGCTTTGAGCTGGTCGGGTGTGTCTTCATACATGAAGCTGGCTTCCAGCTCGTTCTGCAGGTAGCTGTCGGCGCTGAAGGCAAAGCCGTGCGAGGCTTTGCGCTTGGCGTAGAGCTGGATGAGGTCTTTGGCGATGTCCTTGACCTGCTTCTTGGTTTTCTGCTTCAGCACCTGCCAGGTGTTGCTGCCCAGCCGGTTGAGGGTGGGTGTGGTGCCTTCCTTGCCGACGTAGCGGCTGATTTTGTGGAGGCCGTGGATGCTGATGTAGAGCGTGTCGTTGTTTTTGTACACCAGGCGTATGACTTCCTGCTGCTTGCCGTTGGTCTCGATTTTTTCGAGTCCGCTGAAGCGCCCCACGCCGTAGTCGATGTGGGTGACGTAGTCGCCGGGCTTGAGTTCGAAGAGCTCTTTGAGGGTCAGCGCCTCGCGGTTTTGCTGCATGTCGCGCACGGTGTATTTATGGTAGCGCTCAAAGATCTCGTGGTCGGTGAAGCAGAGTATTTTCTCGTCGTGGTCTATGAAGCCGTAGCGCAGCGAGTAGTCGAGATAGGTGATCTGTGCCGCCACCTCTTCCATGTGGCTTTCGACGAATATTTTGTCTAACCGCTTGTGTTGCTGTTCGCTGCCCACACTGATGCAGAGCTGGTAGCTGCGGTCGCTATAGTCGGAGAGTGTCTGCTTGAGCAGGTCGAACTGCTTGTTGAATGTGGGCTGGCGGTCGCTGTGGGCCTCGATGCGGTGGGCTTTCGAGAAGAAGTTGGAGTTGCCGGATTCGATGACCTTGCAGTTGAGCAGCGCCTTGAGGAATTCGTTGGCCGACGAGAACAACTCTTCGGGCTTGGCGTTGTGCATGCGAACAAGTCCCTTGTCCTTGTCGTCGCAGATGGCTTTGTATTCGTTGCAGGCCTTGGCGAAGCAGCTTTCGATGGTCTCGCTGGCATACATGAGGCTCTGGGTCCAGACGACGTCGTTGCTGCCAAGGTATTGTAGCAGGTTGACTTTCTCGTCGACGGTGACGGTGGCGTCGGGCGGCGTCTCGAGGTTGGGGATGATGTTGACTTGGTCGTACTGGCGTATGGAGAGCTGCGTGACGGGGTCGAAGCTGCGCAGCGAGTCGATGGTGTCGTCGAAAAACTCGATGCGGAAGGGGTGCTCGTTGGCGAAAGAGAAGACGTCGACGATGCCGCCGCGGACGGCATATTGGCCGGGCTGGACGACGAAGTCGACGCGCTCGAAGTTGTAGTCTTGCAGCACGTCCATGACGAAGTCCATGTCGAGGTGCGCGTTGCGAACAATCTGCAGGGTGTTGCGGGTCAGCGTCTTCGACGAGATGACCTTCTCGGCCAGCGCCTCGGGGTAGGTGACTACCAGCAGGCGGTTGCCGGCGTTGAGCTGGCGCACCACCTCCGACCGCATCAGCACGTTGGCATTGTCGGTCTCCTCGGTCTGGTAGGCTTTGCGATAGGTGGTGGGGAAAAGGAGCACCCTTTTCTTGTCCATGTCCATCCCCACCTCGCCCATCAGGGTCTCCAGGTCGTTTTGCAGATAGTAGGCGTCTTCCTTGTTGCCGAGGATGAAGAAGAAGTTGTTCTGGTTGAGTGTCTGTGCTAAGGCGGCGCCGATGGCGGCCGGCAGGCTGCCGGTGAGCCCTTCGATGTGGATGCGCGCCTGGTTGGGGGCCAGCGCTTGGCTTAATTGCTGGGTGAGTTTTGCGTTTTTATAGAGTTCGGTCAACAACATTATTCTTTTATCCTTTTGTCGTTCAGAGTGATAACGTGAATGGTACGCTTCTTTGGGAAAAGCCAAATATACGAAAAAAAAGGAAATTGCGTTATTGGATAAAAAACCTGCTGCCCGGGCGGCATTATTTTGTTGAATAAATTACAGAAGAACAATGGATAGAATAAACATTCTTTGGGCCGACGACGAGATAGACCTCCTCAAACCGCACATTCTCTTTCTTGAAGAAAAAGGGTATAGGGTGATACCGGTGACGTCGGGCTCCGAGGCTCTCGACGAATTGGCCGGTGGCGATATCGACCTGGTTTTTTTGGATGAGAACATGCCGGGCCTCAGCGGATTGGCCACCCTCACCGAGATCAAAAGCCGCTTCCCGCAGGTGCCGGTCATCATGATTACCAAGAGCGAAGAGGAACATATCATGGATGAAGCTTTAGGCGGCAAAATTTCGGACTACCTCATCAAGCCTGTCAACCCCAACCAGATCCTGCTGTCGGTGAAGAAGCACACCGAGGCGCGCCGCCTGGTGAGCGAAAAATCCACGTTCAGCTACCAGCAGCAATTTCGCGACATCAGCATGCAGCTCTCGGGCTCGCTCGATGCGAACGAATGGATTGAGATATACAAGAAATTGGTCTACTGGGATCTGGAACTGGCCAATACGCAGGACGAAAACATTCACGACATCTTCCTGTCGCAGAAGTCGGAGGCCAACCAGCTGTTCTGCAAATACTACGAACGCAACTATATCGACTGGGTGAACGGCATGAAGGAGAAGCCGTTGATGTCGCCCACGGTGCTTCGCGACAAGCTGTTCCCCCTGCTCGACGAGGACCGCCCGACCTTTATGATCGTCATCGACAACTTCCGCTACGACCAATGGAAATACATACAGCCCCTCATCGAACAGTATCTGCGCACCGACAGCGACGACATCTACTATAGCATCATCCCCACCACGACGCAGTTTGCCCGCAACAGCATGTTCTCGGGACTGATGCCCGCCGAGATAGAACGCAAATATCCGCAGTATTGGGTCAACGAGGACGAGGAAGGCTTCAAAAACCAGTATGAGAACGAGCTGCTGGGCGAAAACCTGAAGCGTCAGGGCTTCAACATCAAGACGAGCTACAACAAGGTGCTCAACGCCCAACATGGCAAACGCTTGGTGGACGGTCTGCCTAACCTGATGCACAACAAGCTGAACGTGATCATCTACAACTTTATCGACATGCTCTCGCATGCTCGCACCGACAGCAATATTGTCCGTGAACTGGCTGAGGATGAGCGCGCCTACCGTTCTGTGACGCTGTCATGGATGGAGTATTCTCCGCTGCTCGACGTCATCAAATATTTGTCCAATCAAGACGTTAATGTGGTCATCACCACCGATCATGGCTCGGTGCGTATCGACAATCCCGTCCGCGTCAAAGGCGACCGCGACATATCGGTGAATCTGCGATACAAGCAAGGACGACTGCTGGACTACAACCCCAAGCTGGTCTTCGAAGTCAAGGAACCGCGCAAGATCTTCCTGCCCAAACGCTACGTCACCTCGCCCTACATCTTTGCCCACAATAACGATTTCTTCGCCTATCCCAACAACTACAACCAGTACGTGCAGTACTATATGAACACCTTCCAGCACGGTGGCATCTCGATGGAGGAGATCCTGATTCCTTTCATCACGCTGCGCAACAAGTAGCGGCGGCGTTCGCATGGGTCCGTTGGGCTGCCTTTTTATTCCCAATCGGTCGTTAGGATTTTGACCGATTGGGGTTTATAGCAAGTCGAGGCATTTCTCGATGGGAATACCTAAGCATTTGTCGGCCTGGTTGCGGTTGCGGTCGATGAGGCTGCTCACCACGTTCATGGCTGTCTGAGTGCTGTCTTTCAGTGTCTCACCGTTCATAAGGTGGCCGATAAGCACTGCCGAGAAGATGTCGCCAGTGCCGTGGAATGCCACGGGGATTTCGTCGTAGTCGATGCGGAAATAGGGCCCCTCGTCATGCACCTGCTGGAACCCGGCAAGGGGACTGTCGCTGCGGCGACCCACCACGCAGCTGTGTCCGTCGACGCGTGCACTGGTGATGAGTGCCGACTTGGCACCGAGGCTCAGGATGCCGTCTACCAGCTTGCAGGCTTCGTGCCATGTGCAGCCTATGTCGTTGAAGGGGGTACCCGTCAGGTAGCAGGCTTCCGTATAGTTCGGAAATGTCAGGTCTGCCATGCCCACCATCTCGCGCATCAGCTCCACCTGGCGCTCTCCCACGCCGTTGTACAGCCGTCCGGCATCACCCATAATGGGGTCTACGAAAATCGTGGTGCCTTCATCTCGCAGCTGGCTGCAGTAGTCGGACACTATCCGTGCCTGCGCTTCGCTGAACATCAGTCCGGTGCAGGCGGCATCGAAATGAACCCCCAGCTTTTTCCATACCGGAATGGTGCCCTGCATATAGTCGGTGGTTTCCATGATGTTAAAGTGCCCGTAATTCAAGGTGTTGGATACGAGTGCTGTGGGTAGGTTGTAGGTGGCGTGGCCCAAGTAGGTAAGGATAGGCATCATGGCCACCATGCCCACGTGGCTGTGGCCTACCACGTCGTTGATAAGGAGTATCTGTTTCACGGTAGATTGATGTTGTTGCGGTTCCAGAACTGAAGATTTGTCAGATGTCTTTGATGGTTATACAAAACTGTCAATGTTATTGCATAACGTTACCAGTCCGTCTTTATTGCTTTTTGGTCTATTATGTCTTTTTTGTAGGCAGCTAATGTTTTTTTGTTGTATTAAATATTTTTTTTATATTTGCAATGTATTATGATATTTGTCAAAAATCATACT
>CAMNKG010000111.1 GCA_946542135.1 uncultured Bacteroidales bacterium | reverse complement strand
CTGCCGCTACCGCATGGGCGCGCTGCCGCTTTACCGCCGGCTGCTGGCGCTGTTCCCCCAGGCCTTCGTCGTCACCACCAATGTCGACGCCCAGTTCGAACTGGCAGGATTCCCGTTAGGGAACATCTTCGCCACACAGGGCGACTATGGCTGTTTTCAGCCTGCCAGCGGTTCGCCCAAGCGGCTGATAAGCAACCGCGAATGGGTGGAACGGGTGCTGCCCCTCATCAACGACTGCCGTATCCCGACGGATATGATTCCCACCATGCCCGACGGGCAACCCGCGTCGATGAACCTGCGCGTGGACGACACCTTCGTCGAGGACTTCCGCTGGCAGCAACAGGCGCACCGCTACACCGACTTCGTCGGCGACGCCTCGCAAGGGCGACTGCTGCTGCTCGAGTTCGGCATCGGCTACAACACCCCCGGCATCATCCGCCTGCCTTTCGAACAGTTTGCCCAGAAGTTCCCACACACCACCTTGGTCCGCTTCAACCCTGGCGACCCCGAACCCTACCTTCAGGACCTGCCCCGCTTCGTCCCCTTTACCGAAGACATCAATCGAATACTGAACGATATAAGCACCCCGTAATCATGCAAGAATTTCTGTTCAAATACGTTGAAGAGACCGACAGTTTCTGCGCCATACACTATCAGGGCGACGTGGCCGACGTCGTCGTGCCGTCCATGCATTGGGGCAAGCCGGTGACCATACTCTTCGACGACCTCTTCAAGGGCCACGGCGAAATTCGCTCGGTCAGCATCCCCGACACGGTGACCGAGATCGGCGGTTTTGTCTTCGGTGACCAGTGATTTGTGACCAGTGATTTGTGAGCTTTGAATTGTGAGCTGTGAATTGTGACCAGTGAATTGTGACCAGTGAATTGTGACCAGTGACCTGTGACACGAGTACAAAAGTCTTTACAAGTTAACCTATCAACAATCAACCTATCAACCTATCAACCTATCAACATATAAACCTATCAACATATCAACATATCAACATATCAACATATCAACATATCAACAATCAACATCATCTTCATGCAAAAAGACTTTATCCAAGACCCCATATTCCCCGAGTGCCCCATCCGCAACGTGCTGGCACGCATAGGCAATAAGTGGACCCTCGCGGCGCTCTACACCCTCAACAAGGAGGCGGCACCCATGCGCTTTCGCGACATCGCCACCGCTAACCCCGACTGCTCGCAGAAGATGCTGACGCAGACCCTCCGCGGCCTCGAAGCCGACGGCCTCATCAGCCGCAAAGTCTATCCCGAGATGCCGCCGCGCGTGGAGTACGAGCTCACCGACCGCGGACGTTCGTTTATGCCCGTCATGCAGCAGCTCATGGACTGGGCCTACCACAACCTCCACGCCATCATCACCGACCGCGAAAACTACGAAAAAGGCAATACGCTGTAGTTTTTTTCAAACGGCGATTTTTTTTTAAACGGCGAATTTTGCTAATTTTGCGAATTGCTACGCAGCTTTTCAACGGCGAATTTTGCTAATTACTCGAAGCTACGCAGGTTTTTAACGGCGAATTTTTATAGCCTTAACTTTAGGTTACGCTGGATATTTTGAGTCTGCTTACGCTGGCGGCAGAGCATGATGATTGCGTGTAAGGTATACCTGCACGAGGAAGACGACGGCTATGCACATGGCCACGACATATGGCGCATTCGCTGTGCCTATGGCTCCAGCAATAGGCGACACGATAAGGGGCGACAGGAACTGGCCGAGGTAGAGAGCGGCGGAGATGAGTGGCATCACGGTGATGGCGGCATCGCGGCCACCTTTGATACTGGCGATGGTGTTGACGTAAGGCACGCCCGCACCATTGGCGATGCCTATAAGTGCTGAGCCGACAAGCATTCCTGCCACACCAGGCCAGTAAGCCAGCACGGCATATCCGCCAAGGAAGAACAGCGGAGCGGCATATTTCATCGTTTGGCGGAAATGGTGCATCAGCCAGTCGAACATCAGTCCCACAAAGAAGGCCACGACATCGAGACCCATCATGATGACGGTGGTGGCAATGGTACCCACGCCCTGCTCGCCGCTGGTGAGCGCGAAATTGGTGGGGTAGACAAAGAAGAGCAGCATAATCAGCAACATGGCCGTCACCGAAGGGTGGAAACGCAGCAGGGTCTTCAGCTCTATCCGGCTGCCGCGCGAAGCGAGGCGTTCGTTGGGCAATTTGGCGGCAACCAAGATGATGGCCAGCAGTCCAGCCAGATAGACCAGGAAGGCGTAGCGCCACTCCACGGTGGCCAGCACGCCGGCCAGCAATGTGGCCACCACGCCGCCCAGCTGGTTCATGGCGGCTGAAAGGCCCATCAGGCGGCTCTGCTCTTCGGGCGGGAAAAAGAACGACAGCAGGCCTGTCGACAATGGCATGATCATGCCCACGCTCACGCCCAGCAGGGCACGCAGCACCAAAAGCATTCCGATCTCGTCGACGAAGAAGGCACCGGCACCGGCAGCCACATAGAGCGTCAGCCCTATCAAGGCCAGCGTCCGCGTCGGCATCAGGCGGCACAGCGAACGGAAAAAGAAAGTGGTGACGATGATGAACAGCGCCGGCAGGCTGACGATGAACTGCACCGTCAAGGGGCTGCACGAAATGAAATGTTCTTTGATGGCTCCCAACGCCGGAGCCATAGCGGCGCCTGCCATAACGGTGAGCAGGCTGATGGAAAGAATGGCGGCGGTCAACGCACAAGGCTTCTCTACGCGCCCCGCAGGGGCTTGTACCCCACGCATGTTTTTCTTCATTTTTTCAGATTTTGATTAATAAAACATTGTGGAGTTGTCTGCTCTACCAAGCAAGAAAACAAGAGGTTAGATGCCTTGTACAGGCCTCTTTTTTCGACGGCAAATATACAAAAAAAACGATTACATCACCAAAGTTTGAAATTTTGTTTTGTCTTTTACAACCGGTGGTGAAGTATACGGATGGAATAGTTGGCTAAAAATTCGTTCAATTCGTATTTTGCTTGCAAAACGAATTCATGGATATATTTTCGCAAATACGAGTAATTAGCCGTTTAAAAACTTTCCATTAGCTGAGGGCCTTTTTGATATTCTCGGCCAGATAGTCGACCAAAAGGTCGATGTCGAGGTCTGAGACATTGAGGCAGAGGTTATAGTTGCGGGCATCGTAGCGCGAGGTCTGGGCGACGGTTTGTATGTAGGTGTCGCGTTCGCCATCCACACGGTCGATGGTCAGGGCTGCCTCCTCGGGCGACATATGGTATTTTTCCGAAATCCGGGCAATGCGTTTGTCGCGGCGCGCGGTGATGAGGATATGGTAGGCATTGGGATTGTCGCGAAAGATGTGGAATCCGGCGCGGCCCACGATGATGCAGCTCTCCTTTTCGGCAAGGTCGCGCAGCAGTCTCGACTCTGCGTAGTAGATGCTCATCGGTGTGGGTTTGTCGGAACCGATGGTGTGCGAGGCTGCGCCAAACTGCTGGTAGAAACGGCAGAAATCGTCCCACCACGAGGTCTTTTGTGCTTTGATGCCATCCATTTCCTCCATCGTTATGCCGTATTCTTTGGCCACGGCCTCAAGCAGATGGCGGCCATAGACCTTCATATTCAGTTTTTGTCCGAGAAGGGTGGCTATGGTGCCGCCACCGCTTCCGCATTCCCTGTTTATTGTAATGACGATTTTCTTCATTCTGTCCTTTTTTTGTATGCTTGAATAGTTATTTAGATTTATTAACGCATGCCAACAGTATTTATTATGTTTCCATAGGTACTTTTTGTTTATTTTTGCATCTGTTATGATGCGTCGTATCAAGTGATACTATTCTGATAAACAATATATTGATTAACTATCGACAACCGTTTATACCAATGAAAAGAATATACTGCAAATTGATGGTTGCCGCCTTGTTGCTGGCCGTGATGGCCGGCTGCGGTGGCAACAGTAACCCAAACAACGACACAACTATGGACACCACGACAAACGCCGCCCTTGCTGGCGATCTGCGCCCCTTCGACGTGCAGAAGGACTTCGCCGACAACGGCTTCACTTTTTTCACCAAGAACCTCGTGCTCTGCGTGGGCGACACGACGGAGAGCAACGCAATGACCATAGGGTGGGGTGGGATAGGCAACTACCTGGGCCACGAGCGTCCGGCGGTGACGGTCTACGTGGCGCCGGGGCGCTACACCTACGAGTTTATGGAGCGGCACAATCGCTTCACCATCATGGAGTTCGACGACCCTGAGGTGTGGCAGTTCTTCGGCAAGCGCAGCGGACGCGAGTTCGCCGACAGCAGCGTCGCCGACCCCAAGGCCGCCGCGATGGGCCTGCATGTGGCCTACACCGCCAACGGCACGCCCTACTACGAGGAGGCCAGCCTCGTCATCGAGTGCGAGACCATGACCGCCTGGCACCAGACGGAGCGCGACTTCCGCAACGCGACGCCCCGCAAGTGGTACAACGGCTTCGATGCTGGTATCCACACCGTCTACATCGGCGAAGTGCTCGGCGCCTGGAGGCGTCAGGGAAAGTAATTAGCCCGTATAAAGGAATGTAATTAGCCCGTATATACCTATAAATTCGCCCGATTGTCTGGTACGCAGGCGCCTCGCCTGCGATAAACGACAGAATTCGAGTGATTTGTGATATTCATACAACTCATGCTCAAAAAAGTATTGTTGTGTTGCTCATCCTCATCGTTTCGTGCTGTCGCCGTCGCGCTGCTGCTGACGGCGATGGTGGCGGTGGCTGAGGTTACCGGCCAGTGCGAGGTTGTCTTCCCCGAGGCTGCGGCGCTGGGAGTAGGGCTGTGGCTGATGCCCAAGGCGGTGTGGCGTGTGCGCTGGTGGCAGGTGCCGCTGCTGCTGGTGGCGGCGGCGATGATAGGTCTGGCCGTCAATCTGCTGTTGCCCGTCGGCTTCGAGGTTCGGTTCCTATTGGCGTTCCTGCTTGCTATGGCGTTGCTGCGGGTGGTGCGCTGCAATATGTATCCCGCTGTCTCGGCCGCCATGTTGCCTGTGCTGGTGGACACCACGTCGTGGGTCTACCCGCTGAGCGTGTTGGTTATTGCCCTTGTGCTTGTCGCCGGACAACGGCTGCTGCAGCAGGAGCAGCGCATCGAGTACCATCCTTTCGGCCTTCAGCACTTCGCTCTGCTTGCTCTTGCCCTCGCCGTTCCGTTGGCTATAACACTGTTCGTTGATATTCCGACCCTCAACTTCCTCGTTGTCCCGCCTTTGGTTGTGACGATGATTGAGTTTTCGGGACGTCGCAGCGGCTTCCGCGAGCGCCCATGGACGATATGGGGACTTCTGGTGGCAGCCGCCGTGCTGGGTGCCGTTTCGCGCTATCTGCTGAGCGGTCTCTGCGACCTTCCGATGGCTGTCGCCACGCTGGTGGCCGTTGCGCTGATGCTGCTGCTTTTCCGTCGCCTGAAGCCCTTCGCCCCCGCGCTGGCCATCGAAGTGGTGCCGATGCTGCTGCCCGCCGGCGTACTGCTGTGGTTTCCCCTGCTCGTCGCTGTCGGTGCCGCTTGGTTCATACTGGCGGGAATGTTCCTGTCTCGCCGGACGGAGAAATAAAACCTTAAAACGTTCACTCAATCGACATTTAGCGATATTTTTTCACCATCTCCTGTATCTCGCCACG
>CAMNKG010000110.1 GCA_946542135.1 uncultured Bacteroidales bacterium | reverse complement strand
CAAACTGCTGATGTACGACCAACGCGACACCTTTGAATATGCCGGCGGCGCCGGAGGCTTCATCGACAGCTACGGCTACCCCTTCTGCCGCGGACGCATCTTCTCGACGCTGGAGCAGGACCATGGACAGTATGACGATGTCCGCGAGATTTTCTGGGCATCGGGAGCCGCCATGTTTGTCAAAGCCTCGGTATGGCGCGACATGGGCGGCTTGGACGGCGACTTCTTCGCGCACATGGAAGAGATAGACTTCTGCTGGCGCTGCAAGAACAAAGGCTACAAAGTGATGTACTGTCCCGACGCCGTGGTATACCACGTGGGTGGCGGCACGCTGCCCAAAAGCTCGCCTTTCAAGACACAGCTGAACTTCCGCAACAACCTGTCGATGCTTTACAAGAACCTGCCAGAGAGCCGTCGACGTCGCGTACTGGCGCTACGCATCATGCTGGACTGGGTGGCGGCACTGTCTTTTCTGGCCAAAGGCCACGCGGGCGAGTTCCGCGCCGTTTTCAAAGCCCACCGCCAATACCGCCAATGGAAACCATCCCTGAAAGCCAAACGTGCACTGCTCGACCCCAAGGAGGTGAGCTGCATCTATGGCGGCAAGCTGCTGGTCGACTACCATCTGCGCGGAAAGAAACGATTCAGCGACTTGGAGGGATTACACACCTAATCTTTACCCATACAGCCACATTACCATCACCGTTGACCGACAATAACGCTGACAAAAAAATAAACATATATTTATGAAACAATTAGCACTCTTAATTACCTTGATTACAGCTATGAACTGTGCTGTAGCACAACCCACCAAACACATCACCCTCGAGGACATCTGGGCCAAGGGCACCTTCGCGCCGCGCGGCATACAAAGCATCCGCTCGATGCAGGACGGAGAGCACTACTGCGTGCTGACCCGGACCGGCATCGAAAAATACGCCTACAAGACCGGCGAGAAGGTGGCGACACTCTGCGCCTTCAACGCTCCCGAGATGAGCCGCAAAGCCGCCCCGCTGCCTCCCATCGAAGACTATGAGTTCTCGGCCGACGAACAGAAGATACTGCTCAGCAGCGGTTTCGAGCCCATCTACCGCCACAGTGGCGTGTCGGACTACTACATCTACACCATCGCCGACGGCAAATTCACCAAGCTGTCCAAAGCAGGCAAGCAGCGTCTGACGACCCTCTCGCCCGACGGCACCAAGGTGGCCTATGTGCGCGACAACAACCTTTACTACATGGACATCGCCACCGAGACAGAGCACCAGATCACTACCGACGGACGCCTCAACGCCATCATCAACGGCACCACCGACTGGGTCTATGAGGAAGAATTCGCCATCACGCAGGGATTCTACTGGAGCCCCGACTCGAAACGCATCGCCTACTACCGCTTCGACGAGAGCCGCGTGCGCGAGTTCACCATGCAGACCTGGGGCGGCCTCTATCCGGAAAACTACAACTACAAGTACCCCAAAGCCGGCGAGGACAACTCGGTGGTGGACATCTACATCTACAGCCTCGACGAGAACAAAAGCATGCGCCTCAACACGGGCAGCGAAAACGACCAGTACCTGCCCCGCATGCAGTGGACAAAGGACCCTAACGTTCTGGCATTTATGCGCATGAACCGTCTGCAGAACACCATGGAGCTGCTCACCGCCGACGCCACCACAGGCAAAATACGGCCCCTTTACACCGAACAGAGCAGCACTTACGTCGACGTCCCCGGCACATGGCAGTTTCTCAGCGACGGCAAAAGCTTCATCATCACCAGCGAGAAGGACGGCTACAACCACATCTACCTCTACGACATGAATGGCACGCTCATCCGCCAGATCACCTCGGGCAACTATGAGGTGGTGGACATCTGCGGCATCGACGAGAAGGGCCAGAAAATCTACTACCGCAGCCACGAAAGCAGCCCCATCAATACCGACCTTTATGCCATCGACTTCAAAGGCAAGAAGAAAGTGTGCCTGAACCACGCCCTCGACGGCGCCGTGGCCAAGTCGGTCAACGCACTCGCCTCGCGCCATCTCACCACCGACAAGGTGCTGCTGGGATCCTATAGCGCCAACTTCAGCGAAGGATGCAAATACTATATCTGCATCTTCAGCGATGCCAACACCGCCCCCATCTACACCCTCCACGACGCCAAAGGCAAGCTCATCAAAGTGCTGCAAGACAACGCAGAGCTGCAGCAGCGGCTGGCTTCCTACGGACGCGAGCAGAAGGAATTCGGCACGCTGACCACCGACGAAGGCGTAGAGCTGAACTACTACATCATCAAGCCCGCCAACTTCGACGAAAGCAAACAGTATCCCCTCTTCTTCTACGTCTATGGCGGTCCCGGCAACCAGCAGGTGACCAACAGCTATGGCTGGAGCGACTACAACTGGTTCCGCATGCTGGCCCAGAAAGGCTACGTGGTGGCATGCTTCGACGGTCGCGGCACGGGTGGCCGCGGCGCCGACTTCAAAAAGATGACCTACCGCAACCTGGGTCACTATGAGTGCATCGACGCCATAGCCACTGCCAAGTGGTTTGGCCGCAAGCCCTGGATCGACGAGAACCGCATCGGCATCTTCGGATGGAGCTTTGGCGGATACCTCTCGTCGCTGTGCATCCTCAAAGGCAACGACGTCTTCAAGAGCGCCATCGCCGTGGCTCCCGTCACCACCTGGCGCTACTACGACAACATCTACACCGAGCGCTTCCTGCAACGTCCGCAAGAGAACGCCGACGGCTACGACAACAACTCGCCCATCAACTTCGCCGACCGCCTGAAAGGCAACTACCTGCTGGTGCACGGCACCGGCGACGACAATGTCCACTTCCAGAATGCTCTCGACTTGGTTACCGCCCTCGAAAAAGCCGACAAGCAATTCGAGTTCCGCGTATACCCCAACAAGAACCACAGCATCTATGGCGGCAACACGCGACTGAACCTCTACAAGCTGATGACCGACTTTATTGAACGAAAACTTTAAAGAGCGGGGAGCGGAGAGCGGAGAGCGGAAAGCGGAAAGCGGAAAGCGGAAAGCGGAAAGCGGAAAGCGGAAAGCGGGGAGCGGGAATGCGAGTGGCTTTTTGCAAAACATTTTTTACAAAAATCCCGAACTAATCGGGATTTTTTGTATCTTTGTAGTTCAATATGTTGGGCTAAATACAACCCAAAATATTGTTTATTAGTTAACTAAAGAACAAATAGCAATATCAGATGAAGAAGTTATTGACGCTTTTGGCTTTTGCCATCCTGCTACATGTTTCAGCTCAGGCACAGTTTGTGCGCTATGGTGCGCGCCTGGGTAACGGAGCCTCATATGTGTCCGACGACCTTCTCACACACTCCCCTATTTTTGGTTTCAGCATCGGTGGCTATGCCGACTATATGTTCACCGACTGGAAGAACCCGTGGGCTGAGAACGTCTACTTAGAGGTGGGGTTGAACATCGTGCGCCGCGGTACCAATTTTCAGCAAGTATGGGTGAACATGCGCTCCATCCGTCAAGGCTTCTACCACAACTGGTATGCCCAAATCCCCGTCCTGGCCGGTTTCAAATGGGAGATACCGCAGTTGCCGGCGGGTAACTTCGTAAGTTTTTATGTAGGTCCGACATTCAATGTGGGCCTCTTCGGCAAGTTGTGGGACCGTAAGGTGACCCCGGGCATGCCACAGAGTTCGCACAACTACGACACCTTCATCACCGGCGACAAGAACGACCGCCGTTCCTTCCAGAACATGCGTCGCATCGACGTCGGCGTGGTGCTTGGCGTGGCCTACCAGTGGCATAACTTCACCTTCGACCTCTACCTTGACCACGGATTCGTGGCGCTGATGAAAAAAGACGACGTGCTGAACGGCGTGGTATACGGCAATGAAAATTCTGAGACCACGACCAACGACGACCGCAACGCCTATACCGGCACCAACCAAGCCATCATGCTGGGCATTGGCTACCAGCTTCCCATCAACCGATAGACGACCTGCGCCTAAGACAGAGGCTGCCACAAGAACCGCATAATCAGTATTTTGCATTAAGTTCTATATTAACATTTGGCATCAAGCTCTGTCGACCAATTGGGGATAATCGCAATCGATAGCGACTGTACTGATACAACAAGTCCCGGAAAGGCATTGCCTATCCGGGACTTGTAGCAAGAAAGCCTAACGGCTTTCAAATAATTCCACCGTGTTACTGATTATTTCTCGTCGGCCTTCACTTTGGCGTATTCCTCGTTGAGGCCTTTGACGATTTCGTCGGTGATGTCCATGCCCTCATCGCCGTAGAGGATAGGGCTGCTGCTGAAAGAGCGAGCCAGGATGAGGGTGAATTTCTGGTTCTGAGCGTTATATTCGCGGATAAAGTTGTAGACGGCGCGGGTCATTTTTTCGCTTTCGGCGATGGTTTTTTCAGCCACCTCCTGCGAATACTGTCCTTCGAGCGTTGACAGGCGCTGGGCACGATCCTGCAGTTCTTTTTCCTTGGCCTGCTGCTGGCTCAGCGTCATGTTTTCGCCACCATTCTTGATATAGGCCTCATAGTCCTTCTGGAACTGGGCGGCCTGCGACTTGTAGTTGTTCTCCTTGGCGGACTGAAAGTCTTTGAGCTGTTTCTGGAGGTCGAGGGCATACTGGTATTTGGCCATCAGCGTATCGGTGTTGATGTAAGCGATAGTCAGGCCGCCCTCGCCGGTAGCCACGGGCTGCTTGGCTTCAGCGTTGACAAGGTTCTTGCCGTCTTTGGCACCGATACCGGTGAAATGGAAAATGTAAAGCAAGACAAGGCCTACGAGCAGGATGCAGTTGACGATGGGGAGGCATTTGCATTTCTTGCCCTCATGGCAGCCGCATTTCTCGGCCGAAGGTTGCTCGGCGTTATTGAATTCTTGTACAGTGTTGACGATTTGTTCCTCTTGGTTTGTGATGTTTTCTTCCATTGTTATTGTGGGATTTAAAGAAATAATGCTTTGATGGATTTACATTTCAACTTCGCCGATGGTGTCGATGGCGCGTTGCACACGGCGGATGGTCTCTTCCTTGCCGAGCATCATGACGAGGGTCAGCATGTCGGGACCTACGGTTTTGCCGACCACGGCGAGGCGCAGCGAGTTCATCACCTGTCCCATATTCAGCTGGTTGCCGACGATGTAGTCGTCGAGCAGCGCCTTATGGATGGCGTCGTACTCGAAGGGGACGCTGTTGAGAATCTCGATGACTTTGGCCATATGGGTGGTCATGCCCGGCTTCCAGCGTTTCTTGATGGCGGCGGGGTCGTATTCGGTGGGGGCAACAAAGAAGTAGGAGGTTGTGTCCCACATCTCGCTGATGAAATTGATACGTTCCTTCATCATGCCGCAGACCTTGACGACGTAGTCGTGGTCAGCTTTGATGCCGTGTTCGTCGAGGAAAGGCTGGAACATAGCGGCCACCTCTTCGTCACTGTGCATCTGCATATATTCGTGGTTAAACCACTTGGCCTTCTCGACGTTGAACTTGGCGCCGCTCTTGCTGATATGGCTGATGTTGAAGAGCTTGATGAGGTCGTCCATCGACAGAATCTCCTGTTCGGTGCCGGGGTTCCAGCCCAGCAGAGCCAGTATGTTGACCACTGCCTCGGGGAAGTAGCCGCGTTCGCGGTAGCCGCTGCTGAGTTCGCCGCTCTTGGGGTCGTGCCAGTCGAGCGGGAAAACGGGGAAGCCGA
>CAMNKG010000109.1 GCA_946542135.1 uncultured Bacteroidales bacterium | reverse complement strand
TGGGGATAGGTGTGGATGCGCTGGATGCTCTCGCTGCTGTCGCGAGGGGCGAAGGTGAGGCCAGCGACGCGGTCGGCCCACTGCGATTGGTCGACAATGGCGGTGTCGTAGGGGTTGAAGCTGTTGAGCGCCAATATCTCAGCGTTGGCGTTGTCGACAGTTCTGATGCCCTGGACGAACCAGCAGCTGCCGAGTGCTGAGGTGCGGCGCAGCGGTGTGGCTTGGTTGCCTTGGGTGTTGATCATCAGATAGCGCGTGTTGAGCATGTCGAGCACAGGGTAGGGGAGGATGGTGGCCATGCCGGCAGGAGTCTGAATGAGGGATGCGGAGCTGATGGCCTGCTGGAAGTATTTGGAGAATTTGTCGCTGCCAATATAGAAGTCGATGAGGTCCTGGTAGCGGCGGAGCTTGGCGGGGCTGTATCCGCCGATCTGGTCGTGGAAGGCGCTGGGGCGGGAATCGTTGAAGGTGTTGACGGTGAGGTCGTAGACGCGATAGTCCTGGTCGCCGTTCATGGCGGCGACTTGGTCGAGGAGCAGGTCGCTCTCAGAACGGTGTATCTTGACACGTTCGGGTTCTATGAAATTGTCTTTGTTGAGGTAGCGTCGGTCTACGGCCCAGAGGTCGATGGTGGTGAGCAGCGTCATCAGCACGACGAGCAGGGTGGGCTTTTTCAGCTTGCCGTTGGTGTAGAGCCACAACAGGGCGAAGGCCAGCACCACGAAGGCCATGGAGCGCCAGGAATCGGCCATAAAGGCTGACTTGCGTTCGTGGACCAGGGCTTGCTGCCACTGCGACCATACGGTGGCTTCCCATTGTGCGGCCTGCTCGGGGGTGGCGCCCTGCATCATGATGGCGTTGAGGTATTGGTTCTTGATGCCTTCGTCGTTGTCGACAGAGGTGAATTTCAGGCTTGTGGAGGCGTAGATGATGCCGATGAGGAGGATGCCGGCAGTGATGGCGCTGGCAGTGTAGAGCTGCTTGTTGCTGAAGGCGGGTGCGTCGGCGTTGGCCGACGTTGCAGCATCGGGTGTTTTCTTGGATTTGAGGATGTTTTTGGCAGCGGCTTTGGCACTGATGGCGTCGACTATATGCTTGAGGGTCAGCGTTGCCATGATGACCATGGTGACATTGGCGAGGACGAGACCCATGGAGGGTGTGCGGAATTTGTTGTAGAGGGGCAAGTGGTTGAACAGTAACTCGTTGATGGGCATGCAGTGGCGACCCCAAGCCAGGATGATGGCTATGAGGGTAGTGATGATGAGCCACCAGCGGTCGGGACCTTTGACGACGATGCAACCCAGGATGAAGAGGAAGACGACGATGGCGCCGAAATAGACGGGACCGGACGTGAAAGGCTGGTCGCCCCAGTAGAGGGGGGCTTGCGGCTGTCGGGTCTGCTGCGTCCACTCGCTGTCGTCGCCGAGGGTTTCGTGTGAGGAACCGCCCATGCTGCGGGGTACGAGGATGGTGTAGGTTTCGCCGATGCCGTAGCTCCAACTGAAGGCGTAGTTGATGTCGAGGCCGCCGCTCTGGGTGGCTTGCTCCTGGGCGGCATCGGTGGAACCGATGTCGTGGGGCTTGACGCTGATTTCGCTGCCACCGCGCATAGTGGCTTTGGCATATTCTTGGTTGACGGTGAGGTGACGGTAGTTGGCGCCGACGGCGAAAAGACATCCTACCACCAGCAGGCCTACCACGGCCAGGAAGGGCTTGAACCATTTCTGACGGAGGGCATAGACAGCGTAGGTGAGTCCCATGACGACGCATCCGATGGCGGTGTAGAAGGTGATTTGTATGTGGTTGAAGGTGATTTGCAGGCCAAGAGCGAGGGTGAAGAGAATGAGCCCCCACACGAGGCGCCGCCAGAGGAGGCGTCGACGCTGGCCTTCATCCTTCATGACGGCGCGCAGACAGAGCATCATGCCGCCTATGACGGGGGCCATCATCGACATGGCCCAGGCCTTGGTGATGTGACCGGCTTCGATGATGATAATGTTGTAGCTGCCCAAACCGAAGGCTACGGCGCCGAAGAGTGAGAGCCAGGGGTTGCAGCCGAAGGCTATCATGGCGATATAGAAACCCAGCAGGTAGAGCCAGAGGATGCCGATGTTGCGCTCGAGCCCTAAGGGGCGCATGATAAGCAATGATTTGAGGGGCGTGAAGACCGATTTGGGTGCTTCGACGGCAATCTGATAGCCGGGCATGCCGCCGAACATGCTGGGGTTCCAGTTGGGGATGCTGCCGGTGGAATCGGCGACGGCGCGCTGGCGGTAGGCCATCTCGTCGGCTTTCAAGGAGTCGCCCTGATAAATGATGTCGCCCGACAGGGCGGGGGCGAAATAAAGGCATGCCGCTATGAGCATGATGATGACAGCGGCAATGTGGGTGAGAGTTTTTTTAACTTGCGGTTTCATTGAATATTGACGTTATTGACAATAGAATGGGTTGTTTTCAGAGGTGTGTTATTTGTCCTTGTCGACGACAGGATAGGCGATGCGGACGTGGTAGATGCTCATCATGCGTTCCTTGAGGCGTGTGCGGATATGGTTGATGTCGTTGAGCGTCAGTGGGCAGTTGTTGAGCTGGTTGTGGCTGATTTTGTCGTTGATGATGTTGTCGACCATGCGGTCGATGCTTTCCTTGTCGTGGTCTTTGAGGCTTTTGCAGGCGGCCTCAACCGAGTCGACCATCATGACGACGGCGGTTTCGCGCGAGAAGGGCGTAGGGCCGAGATAGCGGAAGTTGGCGATGTTGATTTCGTCTTCGGGATGGTGGAGTTTGGCTTGGGCGTAGAAGTAGCCGGTCACCGTGGTGCCGTGGTGGGTACGGATGAAGTCGGAAATTTCGGCGGGGAGGCGGTATTTCTTGGCGAGCATGATGCCGTCGCGGACATGCTGGGTGATGATGCGGGCGCTTTCTTCATAGTCGAGGTTGTCGTGGGGGTTGAAACCATTGTTCTGGTTTTCGGTAAAGTAGAGGGGCGCCATGATTTTGCCGATGTCGTGGTAGAGGGCGCCGACTTTGGCAAGCAGCGAGTTGCCGCCAATCTCGTTGATGATGTCTTCGGCAATGTTGGCCACCTGGATGCTGTGCTGGAAAGTGCCGGGGGCTTTCTGCGAGAGTTCGCGGAGCGCGGGGGTGTTGGTGCTGCTGATTTCCATGAGGGTGAGGTTGGTGGTCATGCCGAACATGCGTTCGAAGAGGAAGATGAGGGGGTAGGAGAGCAGGGTGAGCAGGGCGTTGATGAAGAAGATGAGGAAGCGCTCGGGGTGGATGCTGCTGAAGGTGGTCTCGGTGCTGAGCACGCCGGCGACGTAGATGATGGAATAGGTGAAGAAGATGACCAGCGCCACGGAGAAGAAATTGCTCCGCCGCTCGAAATTGCGTACGGAGATGATGGACATCATGCCGGAGATGAGCTGGTAGAAGATGAATTCATAGTTGTTGGGCACCATGTTGCCGATGATGATGACGGCGACGATATGGATGTAGAGTGCCACGCGCATGTCGAAGAAGATGCGCATGAGGATGGGCACAATGCAGATGGGCGCCAGCAGCACCAAGTCGGGGTGTGTGCGAACCAGCAGGGCCACCACGGCGGCAATGAAGATGACGATGAAGAAGGCGAAGGTCACTTTCTTGATGTCGTCGAGCATGGGGTGGCGTATGTTTTTGAGGAAGATGTAGAGCGCCACGAAGGCGATGATGCAGAGCAGGGCTTGGCCAAGGTAATGGAGCGTGATGTTGAACTCGGACGAATGCCGGCGGGACTCTTCTTGCTCGAAGGCGGCGATGGTGGCGGCGGTCTCGGTGTCGACGCGCTGGCCTTTGGCCACTATCAGTTCGTCTTGCTGCACCATGCGCGACGCAAAGCGGCGCTGCGAGAGTCGCGAGTCGAGCTCAAGATGGGTGCGGTTCTCGTCCAGACACAGCGAGGGTACGAGAACGCTGTCGATCATCAGTCGTGCCAGACTTTCGGCTTTGACGCTGTCGCTGAGGCTCTGACGGATGATGGTTGCTATCTGTTGGGGCGTCATGATGGTGGCGAGGTCTACTTCGTAGCCGATGTTGCCTTGCATGATGACCACGGGGTGAGAGGGTTCGACGTCGATGTCGGTGTAGCCCTTGGCATTGTAGGCGATGCTCAGCGTCTGACGGGCCAAGCCGCGGAGGGTGGGGTCTATGTGTTGCCGCTCAAGGCGCTGTTTGGCTTCGCGTTGTGCGGCACTGTCGACGGTAAAATAGAGCGAAGAGTGGGATTTCATGGCTTCTATCTCCACGGCATCGTCGTCGAGCGTCGAAGTTACGGAAAAATCGTAGGGGGCATACAGGTCGTCGCCGTGCCAGGTGGACCCTATCGAATAGTCATAGTGCACGCGCTGGTAGTCGTCGGGAAACATGATGAGTATCAGCGCCACAGAGACGGCAAGTATGGAGATGAGATAGATGATTTTCAGATGTGAGATGATGTAGGCAATGAATTTTTTCATGGTTTTTCTTTGAAAAAATATTTTGCAAAAATACGCACTTTTTTTCATTTGGCAAAAATGTATTTATTCACTGTCATAGCAAAGAAACTTGTGGCTTGCGACAAGTATCAGTCATGACATTTTGTCATTTTTTGCGACAGGAAGCAAGTTTGGCATATTTTTGGATGGTAGAGGTTACGTCTCCGGTTGGATAGCCGGGGCAAATGAAACGAAAAATTAAAAATAAAAAAACTATAGAATTATGAAGATTAAACCGTTAGCAGACAGAGTTCTTATCGAACCCGCTGAGGCTGAGCAGAAAACAGCTTCTGGAATCATTATCCCTGACACCGCAAAGGAAAAACCGCAACGCGGCAAGGTCGTTGCCGTTGGTAAAGGCACGAAGGATCACGAAATGACAGTCAAAGTCGGCGACAACGTACTGTATGGCAAATACAGCGGCACCGAAATCAACATCGACGGCACCGACTATATGATTATGAAAGAGAGCGACATCTACGCTATCATTTAATTTGAGTGAATGGTGACCTGTGACCAGTGAAACGATACTGGTGGCTTGTCACGCAAAATTAAAGTTTAACTATAAAAAACAACACGACCGGTCAGCTGTCGTATCACAGTTCACTGGTCACAAATCACAAAAAAAAGAAAATGGCTAAAGAAATAATTTTCAATAATGATGCTCGTGAGCAGTTGCGCAAAGGCGTCGACGCTCTGGCTAACGCAGTTAAAGTTACCCTTGGTCCTAAAGGCCGTAATGTGGTTATCGACAAGAAGTTCGGTGCTCCTCAGGTTACCAAGGACGGTGTCACCGTAGCTAAAGAAATTGAACTTGAAAATGGCGTCGAGAACATGGGCGCTCAGATGGTTAAGGAAGTGGCTTCCAAAACCAACGACCAGGCTGGCGACGGTACCACCACCGCTACTGTTCTGGCTCAGGCTATCGTCAACACCGGCCTCAAGAATGTTACCGCCGGTGCCAACCCCATGGACCTGAAACGCGGTATTGACAAGGCTGTTGCCGCTATCGTGAAGGACATTAAAGCCCAGTCGAAAGAGGTGGGCGGCGACATCGCCAAGATCCGCCAAGTGGCTACCATCAGCGCCAACAACGACAGCACCATCGGCGACATCATCGCTGAGGCTATGGAAAAAGTGACCAAGGATGGCGTCATCACCATCGAGAACGCCAAGGGCATCGACACCACCGTCAAGGTCGTCG
>CAMNKG010000108.1 GCA_946542135.1 uncultured Bacteroidales bacterium | reverse complement strand
CGAGAAAAAATGAAGAGAACATTCCAACCATCACGCAGAAAAAGAGCAAATAAGCACGGATTCCGTCAGAGAATGTCGACGGCAAATGGCAGAAAAGTCTTGTCGGCCCGTCGTCGCAAAGGCAGAAAAAAACTGACCGTATCTGACGAGCGTTAAGATACCGTGCCGGCTATCCGGGAGGATAGCTGTGCTGAACAGAGAGGAAGAAGTATTGAGGACAATACTTCTTTTTTTTTAGGCAGAAGCGGTGCCGTGAGAAGCGGTGCCTGCGGCGAGAGAAGCAACGAAAAAGCGACGAGAGAAGCAACGAAAAAGCGGCGAAAAAGCGGCGAGAGAAGCAAACATCAAGAAAACAAGCAACCGATGAAAATGAGCAAGACCAAGCAGGAAATCATAATGCACGATGTGCGAGTCAGCGATGCCGGTGCCGAGGGCATGGCGATAGTGCGCGACGAAGGCATGGTCATTTTTGTGCCCCACGTGGTGCCTGGCGATGTGATAGACCTGAAGATCATCAAGAAAAAGAAGAGCTATGCCGAGGGGCGAGTGGTGACCGTCAAGGAGCCCTCGCCGCTACGAGTCGACCCCGTGTGTCCGCATTTCGGCGTATGTGGAGGCTGCAAATGGCAGACCACGCGCTACGAGAGCCAGCTGCAGTTCAAGGAGCAGCAGGTGAGAGACAATCTGGAGCGGCTGGGGCATTTGGACACCAGCGGCATGCAGCCCATCTGCGGTTCGGAGAAGATCTACTACTACCGCAACAAGCTGGAGTTTACCTGCAGCAACAAGCGGTGGCGCAACGACGGCGAGGTTTTGGCCGACGACGATCCCGGTGCCATCGGTTTTCATGCGCCCACGGTGTTCGACAAAGCCATCCCCATCGAGCATTGTGCGTTGCAACGCGACCCGTCGAACCAGATAAGGATAGCGGTGCGCGACTATGCCTTTTCGCATGGGTTGCCGCTGTACGACATACGCAACCACAGCGGTTTTTTGCGCAACATCGTGGTGCGATGCAGCAGCACCGGGGAGTGGATGGTGATCGTCATTGTTGCCGAGGAGCGGCGCGAATGGTTAGTGCCGCTGATGGAGCATCTGAAAACGCTTTTTCCCGAGGTCACCTCGCTACAATACATCGTCAACAGCAAATACAACGACAGCTACACCGACCTTGACGTAGTCACGTACCACGGCATCGACCACATCACCGAAGAGATGCCCCGCTATGAAGGTGGCGCCCCGCTGCGGTACCGCATCAACGCCAAGTCGTTCTACCAGACCAATTCCGAGCAAGCCTACCGGCTATACAGTTTCGTGGCGCAATTTGCCGACCTGCGAGGTAGCGAGACCGTATACGACCTGTATACCGGGGCCGGCACGATAGCGCAGTTTGTGGCAGGCATGTGCAAGAAAGTAGTAGGCATAGAATATGTAGAGGAAGCCATTGCCGACGCCAAGGCCAATGCAGCGATGAACCATATAGAGAACTGCAGTTTTTATGCCGGCGACATGGCCAAGGTGCTCACCGACGAGTTCATTGCCGCCAACGGTCGACCCGACGTCGTCATCACCGACCCGCCGCGCGCCGGGATGCATGAGAAGGTGGTGCAGCAGCTGCTTGCCGTGCGGCCCGAGCGCATCGTGTATGTGAGTTGCAATCCTGCGACGCAGGCGCGTGATGTGGCGATGATGGTTGACGCCTACACTGTGGGGCGGATACAGCCCGTCGACATGTTTCCGCACACGCAGCATGTGGAGAACGTCATAGAGTTGTTGCGCAGATAGGGGGAGCCACTCCCCTACCCCCCGTTGATAAGAGATGTGAAGTGGCGACGAGAAGATAAAAAAATAAAAAAAAACGGCCACTTTCAAAATTTTTACTATCTTTGCATGTTGATAATTTGTCAGCAACGAGGATGGTATGGCACCCATTCTGTTAAATGACAAACGGTTAAGAAAATAAATAATATAGTAGTATAACAAAAATAATCCAATCTAGAAGATGAAAAAAAGAGTATTCTTTCTGTTCATGGCAGCATTGATGATGCCTTTTGCGATGAAAGCACAAGTGAATGCATCGGTGCACATTGACAACACCGTCAATGCCTGCACGAGCTACACATGGTCCATCACCGGCGAGACCTTTACCACCAGTGGGGTGCATACCGCTTTTGTTGGTGACACCCTTTACATCCTCGACCTGAGCATCCATGCTACATACAACGATACCATTCCGGGCATCATCCACGGAGGATGTTCGTACAATTGGGCCAACGAGACATTCGTAAGCGATGGTTATCATACCCATACCTTCACGAGCGTTGACGGATGCGACAGTATAGTGACCATCAACCTGCAGCTTGACACCATCGCCGTGAAGAGCTACACCGAGACAGCCTGCGAATCGTATACTTGGAAAGGGACGGCCTACACTACAAGCGGCACCTACAACTATGAAGACATCAATTCCAACCCCCATTGCGACTCGTTGTTGACGCTGAATCTGACCATCATCCAGCCCGAAGAGAAAAGCTACGATTCCACCATCGCAGCCTGCAACGAGCTGCGTTTCCGTTTTTCCAACAACGAGCAGGCATTCTGGATCAGAGAGAGCCGTACATTCACCACAGAGCTGAACGGTTTTGACACCAAGCCGGAAAACATCAACGTGTTCCACCCGCGCACGGTAGCCAAATGCTTTGACAGCACAGTGACCTATCACATCACCATCAACAAGACTCAATACACCACCATCACCGACAGAGCCTGCGACAACTACAGTGTTACTGTCAATAACAACACTATGAACTACACATCGAGCGTTGTTGACTCGCTGAGCATCGGCAAGACCGTCAACGGATGCGACAGCATGCTCGTGTTGAACCTGACCATCTACAAATCGCCTCAGGTAAGCATCAGCGGAGACTTGCGTGTTACCCCCGGTACGGGCGCCACGTTGTATGCCAACTGCAACCAGAGCGTCAGCTATTTGTGGTACAACGGAAGCACCGAAGATCATCTCACCTTAGATGAAGTGAACCAGAACACCGACATCTGGCTGAGAGGCACCAACAACACCACGGGATGCAGCCACACAGCCTACGCCACCATTCTGGCCAATGTAGGCATCGACGATGTCGACAACGAGATGCTGAAAGTGTACCCGAACCCCACAAGCTCCATCGTCAACATTGAAGCTACGGCGACGGTAAAGAATGTCAGCGTGTACAACCTGATGGGACAGCAGGTGATGAATGGCGGCAACGGCACCGTCATCGACCTTGGCACCCTGAGCAACGGCACCTACATCCTGCGCGTGGAGCTTGCCAACGGTAGCGTCAACACCCGCACTGTTGTCCTCAAGAAATAAGACAGCAATACTCCAATATAAAAGGCGTTCGGAGAAACCCGAACGCTTTTTTTGTGGCGGAGCACAAAGAGAAGAAATAGCGACAACCCCCAAAGAGCGAATTTTATGAAGAGAAGCAAAAGCATTGGCGGCGGCGTCAGCGGCAGGGTCATTGGCAGGGTCATTGGCAGCATTGACGGCATTGGCAGCGGCATTGGCGTCATTGGTGTCATCTGTGTGGCGGCAGCCATCATGCTGACAGCGTGTGCGCCGGAGAGCGCCAAAGGGAAGCGCATGGAGCTGCAAGGCAAAGCGCAGGGCACCTACTATTCCATCATATACTACGACAAGGAAGGACGCGACATGAAGAGGTCCATCGACTCGCTGCTCGACGACTTCGACATGACGGCGTCGCTGTGGGTGGCCGAATCGCAGCTGCGCAGAGTCAACGAGAACCGCGACAGCATCGTCGGCGACTATTTCGCCACCCTTTTGCGGCACTCCATAGAGATGAACAGCTTCACCGAAGGAGCCTTTGACTGCACGGTAGGCAAGCTCGTCAATGCGTGGGGCTTTGGGTTTTCGAAACGAGAGGAGATGACCGACGCCCTCATCGACAGCCTGCGGCAATACACCGGACAGCAGCCGACGATAGACAGCATAGCCGAGGGGCGCTACATAGTCCGCAAGCCCCAAGCGGAGGTGACCTTCGACTTCAACGCCATAGCGCAGGGTTATGCCACCGACTTGGTGAGTCGCTTTTTGGAGCAGCACGGCATAGACAACTACCTTGTGGACATAGGCGGCGAAGTTTATGCCAAGGGCAGCAAGCCCGACGGGAGTGAATGGAAGGTGGGAATAGAACGGCCCGCCGAGACGAAAGACAGCGAGCCCGAGGTGGCGCTGAGCATCGTGTTGAAAGACTGTTCAGTAGTCACTTCTGGGAGCTACAGGAAATACTATGAAAAGGACGGCGTCCGCTATTCGCACACCATAGACCCCCGGACAGGACGTCCCGTAGAACATACGCTGCTGAGCGTGTCGGTGATAGACAGCTGTGCCTGGCGAGCCGACGCCTTGGCCACCGCCTTCATGGTGATGGGAATGGAGCGGTCGCTGGAGTTCATAGCGCAGCACCCTGACGACAGCGGCACGCAAGCCGTCTGCTTCATCTATGACGACAAGGGGACAAACAGGGTCCATATGACCGATGGGTTCAAGAAACTGGTTGCCAGCATCCGGTAAAAGATGAAGCGCCTAATGCGACGGCATGAAAAAAAGGAGATGAGTCATGAGATGGCAGGAAAAAGAAGGCGATGAGGCATGAGATGGCAGGAAAAAGAAGGCGATGAGACATGAGACGGCAGAAGGATGAAGTCAAAAATGTCACTATGCGCTACGCGCAATATAAAAGGAATGTAACAAATATTATACTATATATATATGAAATCAATGACCGGCTTCGCAAAGAAGCAATACACCTATGAGGGCAAGAATATCATCATAGAGATCAAGACCCTCAACAGCAAACAGATGGATGCCAACGTCAAACTACCGAACCGCTACAAGGAGCAGGAGCTTGCCATCCGTGGCCTCTTGAACCAACTGGAGCGCGGCAAGATCGACGTCGGCGTCAGTGAGGAACAGAGCAAGGATAACCCGACGACGCTGAACGGAAGCCTCGTGAAGCAGCGCTATGAAGACCTGAAGTCTTTGACGCGGGAGCTGGGTACCAGCGTGAGCGACGACACGTTGCTTGACGCCATTTTGAAGCACGACGATGTGTGGAGTGTTGCCGTGGAGACCGAGTTGAGCGAAGGCGAACGAGAGGCCTTTATGGCTAACGTGAAGGCCGCCATCGATGATGTTGACGCCACCCGGAGCCATGAGGGCGCCATACTGGAGAAAGACTTTGAGAAACACATAGACTGCATAGAGACGCTGCTGGGGCAGATACCGCGCTATGAGCAGGAGCGCATAGAGACAGCCAAAGAGCGCATCAGAAGCTATCTGAACGATGCCAATATCAAAGATGTTGACGAGAACCGCTTTGAGCAGGAACTTATCTATTATTTAGAGAAGCTGGACATCACGGAAGAGAAGGTTCGACTGGCCAAACATCTGAACTATTTCCGAGAGGTCATGGCCAAAGAGGAAGGCAGCGGCAAGAAGTTAGGATTCATAGCTCAGGAGATGGGGCGAGAGATCAACACCACGGGCTCGAAAGCCAACCATGTGGAGATACAGCGTATCGTGGTGGCTATGAAGGATGAATTGGAGAAGATAAAAGAGCAGCTGGGAAATATTCTTTGAGCGGAAAGCGAGAGAGCGGAAAGCGGAAAGCGGAGAGCGGAGAGCGGAGAGCG
>CAMNKG010000107.1 GCA_946542135.1 uncultured Bacteroidales bacterium | reverse complement strand
CGTAGACCTCGTTCATGGGTTTGAAATACTCCATGTCGGCCAACAGGCAGGTGCTTTTCACGACATCCTGGAAGGTGAAACCGGCCTCGTCGAGGATGGCCTTGATGTTCTGCATCACCTGCTCAGTTTGTGCCGTAATGCCTTCAGGCACTTCTTTGGTAGCAGGGTTGATGGGAATCTGGCCGGAGATGTAGAGCGTGTTGCCAGCCAGCACAGCTTGGCTGTAGGGTCCGATGGCTGCGGGAGCCTTGGGGGTGTTGATTATCTTCTTCATTTTTAATTGTATTAATATATTTTATATTTATTCTTTTAACATAATTTGAGTTTGCAAAGATAATGTTTTTTTTTGAATTGGCGTTTTTTTTTGTCATTTTTTCATCGCATTCGCTTTTTTTTGTGTATTTTTGCATCCCAATCGACCAGAGAAAAAACACATCGTTTGAAGAGATTCTGCCTCATAACAGCCCGTTTCGTCATCGGCATCATGCTGCTCTACCTGCCCTTGGTGTGGGCGGCAGGCCTGTTGCCGGTGCAGTCCAACGTGCGCTATATACCAGCCAACTACGGGCTGATGGGTATGCGCTTGGAGGAGGCTTCCCATCAGGCCTTGCAAGGCGGTCCGGATGTGCTGTTTGCCGGTTCGTCCCATTGCTACCGTTCGTTCGACTCCCGTCTGATCGACAGTGCCGGCATTCGCTGTTTCAACCTCGGCAGCAGCAACCAGACACCACGACAGACCTACGCCCTGCTCGACCGCTACTTCAACAATTACCACATTCATCCTCAGCTTGTTGTTATCGAAGTGCACCCCGACATCATGGAAAACAGCGGCAACGAATCGGCCATCGACATTCTTTCCAACACCTACATCGACCGACCCATGCTCAGCATGGCGCTGCGTCAGCACAGTCTACAGGTTTTCAACACCCTATGCTGCAGCAGCATTGACCGGCTGCTTCGCGGCAACAAAGCCCTCGCCGAAAGGCTCACAGCCGACAGCATCGTCCACGTCAGCACCACTACCGGCGACACCACCGTCAACGTCGATTTCACCTACATCAAGGGCGGCTTCGTCGAATTGACGCCCTACTGCTACAAATCAATCCCTCTGAAACCCAAAACAATAATCGTTCGCAACGACCAACTTCAGTGGCTCCAGAGGTGCCTGCGGCTGCTCGACAGCCACAGCACCCCCTATCTGCTCGTCGAGGTGCCCTCTACGCGCGCACGCTACCAATCGTACACCAACCACAATGATTTTGAACAGAAAATACGTTCCCTCGTCGATCGCGACGAGGAATATCTCAACCTCAACGACAACCGGCAACTGATGTCGCAACTCGACGATTCCACCTGCTTTTTCGACGACGACCACCTCAACCAAAAAGGTGCCACAATATTGACTAAATACATCATACAATGCATATTATAGGACTTATGTCGGGCACGTCGCTCGACGGTATTGACCTCGCCTACTGCGAATTCACCGACGAGCAGCATTTCCAACTGCTTGCCGCCGAAACCTACAATTATCCATTCATCTGGCAAGAGCGTCTGTCCACGCTGCACAAAGCCTCTGCCGAAGAGTATGTCTGTGCCGATGCCGAGCTGGGTCACTTCTTCGGGGAATGCATAGTCCATTTCCGCGAGAAGCACCCCGGACGAGTGGACTACATAGCGTCACATGGCCACACCATCTTCCACCAACCCGACCGCGGATTCACGGCACAGATTGGCGACGGCAACGCCATACATGCCGTCACGGGCATTCCCGTGGTCTATGACTTCCGCCGTCTCGATGTGGCATTGGGCGGTCAAGGTGCCCCGCTCGTGCCAGTAGGCGACAGGCTCCTGTTTGGCGAATACGACTGCTGCATCAACCTGGGCGGCATTGCCAACATCTCGTACGAATCCGAGAACGGCCGCATAGCCTACGACATTGCGCCCTGCAACATGGCCCTCAACCACCTGGCCGGTCTGACGGGCGTAACCTACGATGCCGGCGGCGCAATGGCACGCGAGGGCAAACTGATCACACCCCTTTTGGCACGTCTCGAGACCTTGGAATACTACAAGCTCCCCGCACCCAAAACGCTCGGCAAAGAATGGTTCGAGAAGCATTTCCTCCCCTATCTGGCCCCCTACATGTCGCAACCCGTCGAAAACCTGATACACACCGTGGCTGAACACATAGCGCTGCGGCTGGCTGCAGCCATCAAGACGAGCGGCACGGACGTACACCGCGTGCTGGTCACCGGAGGCGGCGCCAACAACCAGTACCTGCTGGAGTTGGTGAAAGAAAAAATAGGTTCCGTCGACATCGAGAGCATCGACAACCGCATTGTCGACTTCAAGGAAGCCATCATCTTCGCCCTTCTCGCCTATCTGCGTATCGACAAGAAAGTCAACACGCTGGCCACCGTAACCGGAGCCTCGCGCGACAGCAGCGGAGGCGTCATCTGCGGATAGACGACCTACACCTCAAACAGCGTTGCAGCCATCCCGTCGGCATGGAGTAGCCCCCCGCGGGTAGGCTTATAGCCTTGTGGTGTCTCCGTCAGAAGACCTTGTCTCACAAAAGGTTTCACCGCCATCGCAAGTCGCTCGCGCAAAGATGGAGGCACCCGTTCCAAATCGATGCCGTCCACCGTCCGCAGAGCCGTCATCAGGTATTCGTTGTAGGCATCGCGTTCGCTGAGTTGTTCCTCCTCGAAGGGCACCGTTCCCTGAGCGGTTCCGTCCACATAGCACTGTATGTCAGCCACATTCCAACGTCGGCAAGTGCCGTCGAAGGAATGGGCGGCAGCGCCGACGCCCAAATAGGGCGTACGCATCCAATAGCCACTGTTGTGCCGCGAAGCGTATCCCGGCCGGCAGAAATTGGACACCTCATACTGCTCAAAACCATGCACTTCGCACCAATCATATAGCTTACCATACTCCTCAACAAGGGTCTGTTCGGCGGGCAGCGCCAAACGTCCCATACGAAGCTGACGCTCCAAGATCGAACCCTCTTCGACAGTCAACTCATAGCAAGAGAGATGCTTCACCACCTCGACGTCGGGCAAGGAGGCCAAAGCGTCGAGGTTCGTCTGAAAGTCGTCGCAGGTCTGTCCCGGAAGCCCCATAATCAAGTCAATCGACACATTCTCGAAACCCGAAGCGGCAGCATTGTGAATAGCCTCGCGGGCCTGCTGGGCAGAATGCACCCTGTTGATCCTGTGCAGTTCGTCATCGCGAAACGACTGGATGCCGATGCTCAGCCGGTTCACGAAATGCATTGCCGCCAACCCATCCAAATAACTGGGCGTCAAATTCTCAGGATTAGCTTCAAGCGTCACCTCCTGCAACGCCGATGTGTCATAGTTGTCGCGGATGGTGTCGACGATACGCTGCAGTTGCTGCAGGGATAGTATCGAGGGTGTCCCGCCGCCAAAATAGACGGTCTTCAGCTGCTGCTGCGATGAGCGCATGCGGAGTTCGTCGCAGAGGGCGCCGACATAAGCATCGCGATCGCGCGAGCCCGCCACGGAATAGAAGCCGCAGTAGGTGCATTTATGATGGCAGAAAGGGATGTGCAGATAGAGCATAGGGGCAACGGGATACGTTGATCGGAGCGACGGGGACGACATACAGAATGTTGACGGCATTGAGGAGGAAATTAAAGAAGGCGGTTTCTGTTTGGAAACCGCCTTACATGGTAGCGGGGATGAGAATTGAACTCATGACCTCCGGGTTATGAATCCGACGCTCTAACCAGCTGAGCTACCCCGCCGTGAAATCGGGTGCAAAAGTACACATTTTTTGATATGTGACAAAATTTTTTTCAAAATAATCTTATCTTTGTACCTGCTAACGACAATCAAAAAAACAAACAAGCCACTATAACTCAAGATGCTATGATGGACGAACAGGACAAAAAAACATACTCAAATTTTGAATACGACAGCGCGCTAAACGTGGTTGAAGGAGTAAAACAGCCTGAGCAAATCAGCAATTTTTACCTCGAAAACATGCGAAAAAAACAGCGTCAGGAGCCCACCGTGGAGCAACTCGTCGACGGCATCGTTCACGGCGACCGCGTCATGTTGTCGCGCGCCATCACTTTAGTTGAGAGTTCCCGGTTCGACCACCAGAAGAAAGCACAGCAGGTCATCGAGCAATGCCTGCCCTACACCGGCAAATCCGTGCGACTCGGTATCACCGGAGTGCCTGGTGCTGGCAAAAGCACCACCATCGAAGCTTTGGGCAAGATGCTGACGGCGCTGAACCACAAGCTTGCCGTGCTGGCCATCGACCCCAGCAGCGAACGTTCCAAAGGCAGCATTCTTGGCGACAAAACGCGCATGGAAGAGCTCTCCACCGACCCCAATGCCTTCATCCGTCCTTCCCCGTCGGCGGGGTCGCTGGGCGGAGTGGCGCGTAAAACGCGCGAAATCATCCTCTTGTGCGAAGCCGCCGGATTCGACACCGTCATCGTCGAAACCGTTGGCGTGGGCCAGTCGGAGGTGGCGGCACACGGCATGGTCGACTTCTTCCTGCTGCTCCAGTTAGCCAACACCGGCGACGAGCTGCAAGGCATCAAACGCGGCATCATGGAGATGGCCGACATGATAGCCATCAACAAAAGCGACATCGACATTGAGAAATCCAAGCTTTCCGCGCAGCAATACCGCAACGCGCTGCACCTCTTCCCCATGCCCGACTCGCAGTGGTCCGTACCCGTCATTCTCTGTTCGGCGTACAGCAAGCTGGGCATCCAAGAGATATGGAACAAAGTGATGGAATACGTGGCTTTCACCAAAAAGAACGGCTATTTCTACCACAAACGGCAGCAGCAGAACCTCCGCATCCTCGACGAGACCATCGAAAACACCCTGAAGGAACGTTTCTACAACAGTCCCGGTATGGAGCAACGCATCGCCAAAGTGCGTCAAGATATCTTGGACAACAAGGTGAGTGCCTACACCGCCGCCGAACACCTCATCGACGAAGTCTACAACCCGACAGAAAGCATCATTTGAAAAAGCGGAAAGCGGAAAACGGAAAGCGGAAAACGGAAAACGGAAAACGGAAAACATATCAACATCCAACATATCAACATATCAACATCCAACATATCAACAATAAAAAAATGAAAAAACTCAGCAAACAATACAGCCTCCCCTTTCTGGTTGCTGCGCTGCTTCTTGTCGGCGCCTGCAACAGACCCTACGAAAAGGTATACGCTACCTACGACAACGGCAATCCCAAGCTCGTCTTCACCCTCGTCGACAACCGCGACGGCAACCCCGACCGCATCGGCGAGAAAAGCTACTACGAAGACGGTCAGCTGAGGTACGAGAAGCACTTCAAAGAAGGGCGTCCCTCGGGCGAATGGACATTCTACTACGCCAACGGCAAAATGCACGCCAAAGGGACCTTCAACACCAACGACACGATGGGCACCGACTGGAAATTCTACAACGACAAAGGCGAAGACTTCTACCAGGAGGACTACGACTCGATGCGCGTGCTGGACTTCACCGCCGACCATCGTCCCCTCTCTGTGGCCTACTACAAAGGCGACGAGGAGATGCGCTTCCAGTTCAACGACAACTTCACGCTCAACACCAAAGGCATGGTGAAAGGCGGAGCCAAAGAGGGCCGCTGGGAGTTCTACTACGCCGATGGCACGCTGCGCATGGAAGCCGTCTACTCTCACGACCTCCGCAATGGCGCCTACAACAGCTACCGCGAGAACGGCATACCCTACTTCCGGGGCTTCTACATCAACGACCAGCGCGCCAACATCTGGGAATTCTACGAC
>CAMNKG010000106.1 GCA_946542135.1 uncultured Bacteroidales bacterium | reverse complement strand
CCGGTACCCCCATCTGCCCCTCCCCCTACGGCTCCGGCGGCGTCTTCTTCAGCAGCTCCAACAGCGTCACCATCCTCTTCACGGCCGACGACGACATGCCTACCGACGGCTTCAAGGTGATTCTCTGCGAATATGCCAACCGGATCCCCGAAAACCTCCACCAGGAGTTCCTCGACAGCAACACCTTCTCACTCCAATGGTCTCAGACCACTCCGCCGCTGACATGGATCATCGACTACGCCATCGTGCCGGCCGACTCGACATCGAGCATGGTCTTCTCCGACAGCGCCAATTTCCACACCATCGTCACCGACAGCACCAACCTGGTTTTCACCGATATCCCCGTGGGCTACCACCTCGTCTACCGCATCTATTCCGACTATTCCTCCCTCGGCGCGCCCTGCTACAGAGACTATGTCGGCGAGGGCCCTGTCTATTCCACCCCTTTCGTGTGCCCCTGCCTTATGGCCTTCAACTTCCAGATAACGGAGCTGGACGACAGCATCAGGGTTACCTGGACACCCAACCCTGCAGCAACATCCTGGCATGTCTTGCTGAGCGGCGGCAGCAACAGCCTCGACACCATCATTCCGGGCTCGCCCGCCGAGATAACCTTACCCTACATCTACGGCTGCACCCCGGGCGTCCTCTCCGTCAATGGCAACTGTTCGGATGTCTTCTGCAACATGTCGTATCTCTCGCTGCCCACACGCGGCTGTATGGGCTCGGTGGGTGGCCTGCAGCTCGTGGCCACCACGGGCCATTCGGTCTCGCTGCGCTGGAGCGACTACCAGGAGGGGTCGCGCTATGTCCTCCTCTACCGCCGTGCCGACAACCCGTCGGCGTCTTTGGTGGTCGTCGACACCTTCGCCTACGGCACCAGAGCTTGCGAGGTCGTTGGCCTTCAACCCCATACGAGCTACTATTTCGAGATGCGCCTCATCTGCCCCGACGGCAGCGTGGGCTGCTACAGGTCTAACGCCACCTTCCAGACAACGCTCGACAACTGCATCGATTTCATCAATTTCAACAGCGACAAGGTCAGATGCACCTACGGCTCTTACGCCAACCCGTACCAATACGCCTATTGGTCGGGCGGCCGCCACCTGCCCATCGTCGACACCATGGCCTTCGATGCCAACACCAACAACATGCTGCGCTGCATTCCCCCGGGCGAAGGGGCCTCTTTCCGTCTCGGCGACGATAATATCGGCGCTCAGGCCGAGTCGGTGGCCTTCGATTACGATGTCGACAGCCTCGACAAGGACATGATCGTGCTCAAATACGCCGTGGTGATGCAGAACTCCAACCACACCGCCGTCAACCAGCCGCATTTCACGATGGAAATACTCGACTCGGCCGGCGCTATCCTCGACACAACGTGCTGCTACGCCGACTTCTACGCCGCCGGCGACATGGGCTGGAACAGCGTCCCCGGCACCAACATCATCTGGAAGGATTGGACCACCGTGGGCATCGATATCGCCCCCTACCACGGGCAGCGCATCAGGATACGTTTCACCACCAAGGACTGCTCCGACGGCGGCCATTATGGATATGCTTATTTCACCATCCACTGCGACAGCAAACGCATCGACCTCGTCAACTTGTGCGACAACAACGACTCCGTCAGGCTCTGCGCACCGCTGGGCTTCGATTACCGCTGGACGCACGGCGACGACACCACGGTGCTCTCAACAAACTACGAGATCCTCGTCCCCGCCGACTCCACGGCGTACTTCTGCCATGCCTCCTTCATCGGCAAACCGGAATGCAACTTCACCATCCATTCCCTTGCCGTCCTGCCCAAAGCACATGCTGCCTTCACCTTCACCGTCGACACCTGCAACCAGGCCGTCACTTTCGTCAACACGTCGCGCGTCAACATCGACTCCGCATTCCTGCCCTATGTCCACCAGACGCTCGACCGCGTATGGTGGAATATCGATGGCGAAACGCTTTACGGCGACACCATCGTGCGAACCTTCGACTCCGTGGCAGAACACCAGGTCGCGCTCTTCTGCCATCTCAGCGGCTCCCTATGCTGGGATTCCGTCGCCGTCACCCTGACAACGGATTTCGTGCATCGCAGCCCCATCCTGGGCGACACCTCCGCCTGCGTCGGCGACACCCTCCTGCTGGTGTATTATCCTCAGGACCACGCCAATATCCGCTTCACCTGGGACAACGCCTCGCATTCGTCCGAACGCTACATCGTGGCCTCCTCCGACACCTCCGTCTATCTCGTGTCGAAATACTTCTCCTGCATTGACACCGTCCGCCATTCCATCGCCATCCATCCGCTCTTCGACGACACCTTGGCCATCGACGCCTGCCCCGGTATGCTCGACACGATCGGATTCCAAGTGTCGCAGTCGGGCCTCTACACCCACAACGGCAGCAGCACCTTTGGCTGCGACTCTCTTTTCACGCTCCACCTCACCGTCCACCCCTCCTTCTACGACACCCTGCGTGTCACCACCTGCGACGAAAGCTACGCCGACAGCCTTTTCAATGTCGACACCACCGGCTTCTACACCCAGCCCTTCGTCTCCCAGTGGGGCTGCGACAGCATCTACCATCTCGACTTTGTCCGTTTCCCCCTCTGGCGCGACACCATCGTCTACGAGATGCTCTACGGCAACACCTACGTGGGCAACGGCTTCGAGGAAACCCAGTCGGGCTTCTATGAAAATGTCTACGTCGACGTCAACGGCTGCGACAGCGTCAAGAATCTCGACCTCACCGTCATCCTGCTGCGCTTCCCCAACGCGGTGACCCCCAACGGCGACGGCATCAACGAACGCCTCGCTATCGTCAACCTGCTCGAGGCCACCATCTTCGACTACACCTGCCTGTGGATCTACGACCGCTGGGGACGTCTCATCTATAAAAAAGAATACATCAACCAAGAGTCCGACTTCTGGGACCCCAACGCCACCAATACCCCTGATGGCACCTATTTCTACCGTTTCTTTGGCCGTGCCAACGGCCAGATAGTCGAGCACAAGAGTGCCGTCGAAGTAATCCGTTAGGGAATTGAAACATATTAAGCTATGCTTGTTTGTTGAATTTTAATATTATAAATCATAAGTGATTTTTATTTATGACAGAATTCATTGTTGTGGCCCGATCCAATGGCACTACTCGTTTAGGTTCGCCATATTGCAATTTGAAGCTTAAAAACTTGGATGAGGAATTCTCTTTGGCCGTCTGGGATGTTGCCCCCAACGACGCACCCGCTGTTGGTCAGCTGGTCAGCTTCGTCACGATGCAGAACAATGACGGCAAGAGGTCAGCGCGGCGCAACGATATGCTGCCCGGCACGATGCCCGACGCCTCGCATCCACTCTATGACTTGCTGCCGCGGCCAGTGGATCGCGGCGTGTGGGATGCGACTGTCGCCCACCTTGTGCAGATGTGCGCCGATTCGCCCCTCAAAGAGACCATCATTGACGTGGCCGACAAGCTATATTATCCCTATTCACAATATCCTGCTGCCAGCAGTATCCATCACGCTTTCCGTGGCGGACTGCTCAACCACGTCTATCAGATGCTGCATATGCTTGAAGGCATAGCGCCTTGTATGCCTTACCCCATCCGCGTCGACCACTGTGCATTGGCCATTCTTTTCCACGACTATGGCAAGGTGCAGACCTACAGTCGCGACGGCGAGGCGCAGCCAGAGGATGTCTTGCTGGGCCATATCTACATCTCCGCTGTGGCACTGCAGCGTGAGCTGGAACGCCGCTCGGTGCCGCAGGACGAAGTGCAGCGTATCGTCCATATTGTCCTCTCGCACCACGGCCAGAAGGAGTGGGGCTCGCCAGTGGTTCCCTGCTCGCAAGAGGCTATGCTGGTCCATTTCCTCGACAACCTCTCGGCCAAGAGCGACACCATCGAGGGCAGCCCCGATATGGAGTATGTCTCTGCCCTCGGCACCCGAGTCCCGAAACCCAAAGCGTGATTCAAGAAATCCTTATATAGAGAAAGGCTAAAATTATCTTCTCATAATTCTCTTGCCCGCATGGTAAGGGGAGTGTCTGTTTATGGGGCTGCCTATTGTGTTTTGTGGGTGAATGTTTGTTTTGTAACTATCTGTTGCAGAATGTTTTTATTGCATTCTGAAAACTATTTATTAAGATTGGCCTTTTGGTTTGTAAAAAAATAGAAATTCAGACAAAGACCAGCAACCATCCATCCCATAAGTTGATGGTTATTAGATGAAAATAATCAATTTTTTATCACCTGGCAGCCCTTATGGCAGCCTGATGTATTTTCCGTAATATCGTTAAAACGTTATAACGATATAACGAAATATCGAAATATCGTTATATCGAAATATCGTTATATCGAAATATCGTTATATCGAAATAACGTAATGCCGTTATAACATAATGTCGTTAGAACGTTATAACGCCATATCATTATAACGCCATTTCATTAATTATAACTCCATTTCGAAAAAAAATCCCCTCTCAACGCAATATTTCTTCTTTAAATCCGTTTCATAAAAAAACAACATCGCTATGCAAATCAGGAATTTCGGCTATTTTTGGCTCGACACTTGGGTGTTGGCTAATGTCGTTCAGCTGGCCACTCAAGACTTTTGCCTCCGCTTCCTGAACCGTACTAACGACCCTTGCGGACGCCAGTTTGACCAGATGACCCAGGCTGCCCGTTCGGTTCCTGCCAACATAGCCGAAGGCAATTCTCGACATTCCACATCAATAGAAACCGAAATGAAACTCACCGATGTGGCTCGTGCCAGTTTGGCCGAATTAGCCAATGACTTTGTCAATTGGCTCCTGCACCTTGGCGAGGTCCCCTGGTCAATCTACTCTGCTGAATACCGCGAGGTGAGTGCCACAAACCTCGACCGCGCTGACTATACCGCCGATGTGCAGCACCAAAGTGGTATCCACATCCTGAAGCAGAGACAAAAATTCGACAAGTGGCTGAAGAGCGACGACTCGCTGACGGTAGCCAATTGCATCCTTATCCTGTGCAACAGGCTGGTAATGATGCTCAGTAAGCAGATAGAGATTCAATTGGACGTTTTCCGCAAAGAGGGAGGTTTCACAGAGGCCCTTACGGCCGAAAGACTTGCATCGCGGGCACAACAAAGTGTCGCCGACGGCGCGCCGCAATGTCCCAAATGCGGGAGGCCGATGATTAAGAAGATGGTCCGAAAAGGCATCAATTCAGGAAAACAGTTCTGGAGTTGCAGCAGCTATCCAGAATGCAACGGAACAAGAAATATTGATTAAATAAAAAAAACAACGCCTACGCGTTGTTTTTTTGTCGTTATAACGTTATTCCGTTATCTCGTTATATCGATTTTCCGTTATATCGTTATCTCGTTATAACGTTATAACGAAATATCGACACAGCGATTCCATTTAAATCGTCATCTCTTGCAGGAACTTCACGCTGCTGTGGATGTGCTTGTACATCACCTCGTCGATGTCGACGAAATTGACCACCTTGCGGAAATCGGCAAACATCTTTTCGATGAAGGGGCTGCTCTTGAGGCCTTCCTGATGGCGGAAATCGAGGGCCTGTGCCGCGTTGAAGAGCTCGATGGCCAGCACGCGCTCCACGTTCTCCATCACGCGGTAGCACTTGGTGGCGGCGTTGCCGCCCATGCTGACGAGGTCTTCCTGGTTCTGGCTGCTGGGGATGCTGTCGACGCTGCAAGGCGTGCACAGTTGTTTGGTCTGGCTGACGATGGCGGCAGCGGTATACTGCGGAATCATGAAGCCGCTGTTCAGACCCGGCTTGGCAACGAGGAAGCTCGGCAGGCCGCGTTTGGCGTCGATGAGCTGGTAGGTGCGGCGTTCGCTGATGGCGCCGAGTTCGGCAACGGCGATGGCCAGGAA
>CAMNKG010000105.1 GCA_946542135.1 uncultured Bacteroidales bacterium | reverse complement strand
ACGCAGAAACCTTTGCGGACACCCATGCGGAAACCTTTCTCGCTGACGTCGCTACCCCAAGCGATGGTGTAGCCGTTGTCGATGGCATAGTCGAAGACTTCCATGAACTCGTCGAGGGGCAGGTTGTAGCTCTGTCCCCAACGCCAGTTGTCCTGGATCTCGAGGACGAACTTCTCGTAGAAGGGATGGTGCGTGAAGCTGGTGAGCGACACGTAGTCGTCGGCATTCAGACCGGTGCTCTCGTAGAAGCTCTTGGGAGTGTATTTCTTGCCGTTGTAGGTGAACTCTTTGGGGCAGGTGCCGAGGTAGATGTCGTGCACCGACTGGATGGCTTTGAGGGCCAGAAGCTGGCCGTCGCTGCCACGCTGCAGCTTGCCGAGCTTGCCTTTGGCGATGGCTTCAACCATCACGTCGGTAAGGGCGCTAAGCTCGCTGTGGTCGCTGAGGGTGTCGCCGTAGGTGGCACCGGGACGCATCTCGCTCTCAGGAACGAGACCGAAGGTCTTCATACCGTAGATAACGTCGTTGAAGGCGCCGCCCTGGCTGAAGCTGACGTCACCGTGGGTGCGGATGGCGGCCATGGCACGGTCACGGTAGGTGTTGCTGACGATGTACATCTCGCTGAAGTCGTACTCGCCTTTGCCCATGCGGAGCAGCTCGGCTTCGATGAAGGCAAGACCACTGTAGCACCAGCACGTGCCTGCCTTGTTCTGGTTCTTGACGGAGGTGACGGGCAGCTCTTTCGTTACGGTGAACTTGTAGCCTTCGTCGTCTTTGTTCTCTTCGGTTTTCTGAGCGAAAACGGTGGCGCTGATAGCTATGGCGCCAAGGATTGCAAATACTTTTTTCATTGACTTATAATTAATTACTTTTTTTTAACGTTTGCTAATTGCGTTGCAAATTTACATAAAAATATTGAATTCAAAACAGTGTGGCAAAAATTATTGTCCAGCGTTGTCTTTCAACGAGAAAAAAACGCAGCCCTCGCTTCCTGCGGCGCTGAAAGTTGAAAAAAGGAAATGCTATTTGAGGATTCTGTCAATCTGGGCCGGGGTGGCTGTGGGTATGAGGGCGCTGAGGTGTTGCGCCATGAGCTCGCGCGACGCCTGGGGGGTGTCGCCGGCGGGGGCGGTGTGGTGCAGCAGGTGCTCGGGGGTGGTGAGCAGCGACAGGCCCCAGCCGTAGGGGCGGCCGTGCTTGTCGGTGGGCTGCACGAAGTCTTCGGTCACGATGTAGCAGCCCATCTGCAGGCGGGTGATGTAGGCATCGAAGCGGCTGCGCATCCGCGGCCCCACCATGCCGCAGGCGGCACGCAGCTCGCGGCTGACCATGCTGCCGTTTTGGCGCAGCGTGTCGAGGATGATGTGCTCGATGGTGCCATCGGCGCTGTCGTCGGAGGGTAGGGGATAGGCGGCTCGCCGCCAGTTGAGGAAGTGGGGCCACCACTGCAGGCTGACGAAGCCGGCTTTCTTGTCGAAGAACTTGCCATACACGCAATTGCCTTCGTTGACGACGGACCCTTTCCATTTCCATAGGGGCCATTCCCAGCCGCCGTCGGGAAGGGGTCGGTAGCGGCACTCGGGCGCCATGATGGCTTCGGCGTTGAAGCCGGGTATGCTGCTCTCAAGCAACGGAAGGAAACCTATGGTTTGAATGAGGTCTATAAGCTCGGGACAGGTGTGGATGGGTGTGAACATGAGTGTGCTGTTTAGTCGGTTGGTTGGGGGTTGGTGAGGTAGTAGACGAGGGCGTCGTAGAAGTGGCCCTTTTTCCATACGGCATGATGGATGGTGGTTTCGAGGATGAAACCTGCTTTCTCGACAATGCGCTGCGAAGCGCGGTTGGGGCCGAAGATGATGGCGGTGAGGCGTTCGAAGGCGGGGCGCGCAAAGGCGGCGCGTATCGTCTGGCGCAGCGCTTCTGTGCCGACGCCGTGGCCGGTGGCGCGACGCACAAGGAGGCAGCCGACATGGCCGATGCTGCGCGGCTCGCCCTGCTGGTGCACGATCTGGATGTGGCCCACCACGTCGCCGTCGACGGTGATGGCCCGATAGAAGTCGCCGTCGCTGTGTTCGCATTGTATCTGGCGCCGGAGCCGCTGCAGCGCCTCGTCTCCGTTGGCGCAGCGCACGCTTTCGTCTTCATAGGTGAAGTCGACTTGGCGCATTATCTGGGCGTAGAGCTCTGCGTCGTCGGGGGTCCAGGGTCGTAAAGAAATGTTCATACACTTTGTGCGAAACAGAAGGTATGAACTAATTACGTGAAAATGGGACAAATATTGCGTAAAAATGGATATTTTTTTTCTTATGGTGGCAGATGTCAGGCGCCATCTATCGTTCGCGGCGCTCTATGACTTCCTTCAGCCGGTAGCGGTCGCCGGTGGCGGCGGGAAGGGCATCGATGAAGGGCTGCCCGTAGCCGGGGGTGTCGTAGCCCCATCGCTGGAAGTTGCCATCGGCGTCGACGCGTTTAACAACCTGGTCGTTGTATTTGACGATGAGGTATCGCGCCAGGCGGTCCCAGCGCTGCATCATGCGTGCGGCATAGTCGGCCGACCGTGCGTTGAGGATGTTGCGCCGTTCGTCGGCGGTGAGCGAGCCTAAGGCGGCAAGCAGGCTGTCCTGGTCGGCGATGTAGTAATCCTCCAGCTCGCGCTGGGCCGCCCGCAGGTCGCCAATCATCATGGAATAACGGGGATAGATCATGTTGGCTACCCAGTTGTTCATCCAGAAGGCTGAATGGAAACTGAACTCGTTGCGCTGGTTGTTCTCGGGCCGGAAGGGGTCGGGCACTTGCGTCAGGCAGCAGTAGAGGGGTACGTAGGCCACCATGTCGGCGTCGTCGCAGTTGAACCAGGTGACGCCGCCCACGTCGTCGGGCAGCCACGAGCGCATCTGGCAGACCATGGTGAAGCCGCTCTGCTGCGTGGCTATGGGGCGCTCGCGGAACAGGTTGACGCTGTCGCTGGTCATAAAGTGCATGGGCAGCGGTCGGATGGGCATGCCCCACGGGCCGGCGCTGGCATCGGCGGTCATGTCTAACGGGGTGCCTTCAAAATGGTCGCGCATGTCGCGCATGAGGTCGCTGAGACTGAGGAGCTTGTCGGGCTTTACCCAGAGGGGCAGCGCGTCCATCGTCTCGCCGTTGGCACCGCGTTGCGTGAACTGGCCGTTGATGTAGGGCAGGTAGGCATCCATGTCGCTGCGGTGATGGCGGAAAAAGCTCCACACGCGGGCGTCGGCATAGCGCACGTTCTCGAAGTCGATGGGACAATAGGCGTCGCGGAACGAGAACTCCTCGTCGCGACCGCTGAAGAAACCTTTCTCGCGGGCCACGCTGATGACGTCGGCGGCATAGACGCATTCCACTTCGGGACTGTTGATATACTGCAGGTGCTTGCTGCTGATGGACTTGCGCTGACCTTTGCGAGCCTTGGCATTCTCGAGGGGAAACTGGCGGATGCGGCTCAGGTTGGCATGCGCCGAGATGCAGTCGTCGGGGATGCGCAGGGCTACCCACACGGCTCCTTTGCGCCCGGCGCCCTTGCCGATCATCTCCATGATCCACGCCTCGTTGGGGTCGCACACGGTGATGCTCTCGCCGGTGCTGTTGTATCCGTATTGCTCCACCAGCTCGGCCATGCAGCGTATGGCTTCGCGGGCCGTCGTGGCACGTTGCAGCGCTAAGCGCATCAGGCTGAAATAGTCGAGCAGACCCTCGCCGTTCTGCATCTCAAGGCGCCCGTCGAAGGTGCTTTCAACGATGGTGACTTGGCAGTCGTTCATGAAGCCTACGACGTTGTGGGTATACTCCACCTGGGCTACGAACTGCCCTTCGTGGCGCGGCCCCCAGCCGTTGATGGCGATGGCTTCGCCGGGGGTGTGGCGGCCCGCAGGGGTGTGGAATAGCGACCCTGCGAAGCCGAAACCGTCGCAGTTGTAGGTGCACATCACGCTGCCGTCGGCCGAGGCGCGCTTGCCTACGATGAGGTTGGTACATGCCATCGCGGCGCTGCTGGCGGCTATGAGGATGGCGCTGAGAAGGAGGATTTTTTTCATTTGGAGCTGTTGGATGGTTGGATAATTAGGGTCACCTCAAAAAATTGTTCAATTCGCGTTTGGCTTGCAAAAGCTTGCAAGACAATTTCATGGTTGACCCCCAAAAAAAATCGCTAAATTCGCCGTTCAAAATATTTATTAGATCATGCCTTCCCTGGTTGGGCGATGCCGTCAGGGACTATTGGATCTCCTGCAGCAGCCCTGTCTCGCTGTCGATGATGAATCCGCGCACCGTGACATCTTTGGGCACCAGCGGGTGGGTGCGGATGGTCTCCACGGTGCGGCGCACGCTCTCTTCAGTGTCGCGGAAGCCTTCAAGCCAGTGGTTCAGGTCGATGCCGCACTTCCGGATGGTGTCGAGGGTCTGGTCGGTGACGCCTCGCGCCAGCATCTGGTCGTGGAAGTGGTCATAGCTCATGTGGCAGGCGCCGCAATGCGAATGGGCTACTACCATGATGCTGTCCACTCCGAGTTCGTAGATGGCTACCACGAGGCTGCGGATGGCGGAGTCGAAGGGGGTGATGACAAGCCCTCCGGCATTCTTGATGATTTTGGCGTCGCCGTTGCGCAGCCCCAACGCGGCGGGCAGCAGCTCGGTGAGGCGCGTGTCCATGCACGACAGCACGGCAAGGCGCTTGTCGGGGTATTTGTCGGTGACGTAGCGCTCGTAGCCTTTCTCGGCTACGAATTTTTTGTTGTAGGCTATAATCTGGTCTATCATCTGACGTCGGTTTGGATGGGTTGATGAAGGTTGTCTTCCTTCATATATTCTTGGGCGTAAGCCACATAGTGGGCTGCGTTGTCGGTCTGGCCGGGTCGCGTGGGCTTGATGTAGCGTGCTGGCACGCCGCCCCAGATCTCGTGCGGCGGTATGTGCGTGCCTTGCAGCACGAGGGCACCGGCGGCAACAATGGCGCCTTCGCCAATCTCACAGTCGTCGAGGAGGGTGGCTCCCATGCCGATAAGGGCACCGTCGTGGATGGTGCAGGCATGCACGGTGACGTTGTGGCCTATGGTGACGTCGCTGCCGATGGTGGTGGGCCCTGTCTCGTGGGTCACGTGGACGCAGCTGCCGTCTTGGATGTTGGTGCGGTCGCCGATGCGGATGGGCGCCACATCGCCACGCACCACGGCATTGAACCACACGGAGCACTGGTCGCCCAGGCTCACGTCGCCGACCAAGGTGGCGTTCTCGCTGAAATAGCACGCTTTGCCCCATCGGGGCTGCTGTCCTTTGTATGCTTTGATTAGTGCCATATGTTGGGTATTGCGCATCACAAACGAAACGGCCGCGCCATAGAGTGCGGCCGTTCCGTGTGGTCTGTACGGACTATGTCTTTTTTATTTGTCGATATTGACGATGTGGTATTTGCGGGTACCGAGGCCGATCTTCTCGGCGTGCTCGATGGTGTGCACGCCGTGCTGCTTCTCGATGCGCTCTATCAGCTTGGTGTTGTCGTCGCCAGGTGTGTTCTGGTGCTTGTAGACGAGGTCAAGGCAGGCTTGGTCGAGGGCTACGGGGTCGGTGGAGGCAAGGATGCCCATGTCTTTGAGCTCGGGAGCGGAGGGGTTGCCGTCGCAGTCGCAGTCAATGCTGATGTTATTCATAACATTGATGTAGATGATGTTGCGTCCGGGCTGTTTGAAGTAGTTGTGCACGCCTTGTGCGGCGGCGGCCATGCTCTCCAAGAAGCCGTCCTGGTTGTCGTCAATCCATTCGGTGGTGCTGCGTCCGGCGCTGTGGATGTAGAGTTTGCCGGCAGTGGAGGCTACGCCGATGCTCTGGTTCTTGAGGACTCCACCGTAGCCACCCATGGCGTGACCCTTGAAGTGAGCCAGGTTAATCATGAAATCGTAGTTGGCCAAGTGGCTGCCGACGATATCGTACTTGATGTGTGTGG
>CAMNKG010000104.1 GCA_946542135.1 uncultured Bacteroidales bacterium | reverse complement strand
GAGCACTCCACTGGTGCTCTCACCGGCAAGAGCTACGGCTGGGGTGGTTCCCTCATCCGTCCCGAAGCTACCGGTTTCGGCGCTATCTACTATGTCGAGCGCATGGTGAAAGAAAAAGGCGACAAACTCGAAGGCAAACGTATCGCCCTCTCTGGCTTCGGCAACGTGGCTTGGGGTGCTGCCACCAAGGCTACCGAGCTCGGCGCTAAGGTCGTCGCCATCTCCGGTCCCGACGGTGTCTGCGAAATCGCTGACGGCATCACCAAAGAGATGATCGACTACATGCTCGAAATGCGTGCCTCCAACCGCAACAAGGTTCAGGATATGGCCGACAAATTCCCCGGCAAAGCCAAATTCACCGCTGGTAAGAAAGCTTGGAGCGTCAAGTGCGACATCGCATGCCCCTGCGCCTTCCAGAACGAAATGGCTGAAGAGGATGCCAAAGAACTTATCGCTAACGGCGTGAAATACGTCGCTGAAGTCTCCAACATGGGCTGCCAGCCCGGCGCTATCGCTGCCATCCAGGGTGCCAAGATCCCCTTCGGCCCCGGTAAGGCTGTCAACGCTGGTGGTGTCGCCACCTCTGGCCTCGAAATCTGCCAGAACGCTGGTCACATCAACTGGACCGCTCCTGAGGTTGACCAGAAACTGCACAAGATCATGAACGACATCTATGACATGTGCGTCGAATACGGCAAACAGGCTGACGGTAGCATCAACTACGTCAAGGGTGCCAACATCGCCGGTTTCATGCGCGTTGCCAAAGCTATGCTCGCTCAGGGTATCATCTAATCTGACATCCACAGCCGATTGCCACCGTTGCTCCGCAACCACAGCAATCGCGACAAAAGAAAAAGCCGCCCCTCATCGGGACGGCTTTTCTTTTCGCCACAACACAAGCACCGCCACACAGCGATGCGCAAAGCGCACACCCCGCTGATTGTCAACAAGAACACCCCGCCCTATTACAAACTTGGCACAATAAAAACCTCTCATTGGGTATTTTTGTGTAAATTTGCAAAATAATTGCATCACAAAAAAACATGGCTAAACAGATAGAAATCATCAACGGACCCAACCTCAACCTCACAGGCCGGCGCGAGCAAGACATCTATGGCTCGACGACCTTTGACCAGTACCTTGACAAGCTGCGCCGTCGCTACCCCGAAGTGCATATTGGATTCTACCAAAGCAACGTCGAGGGAGAGCTCATCAACCGCATCCAAGCCGTAGGGTTCTCGGCCGACGGCATCATCCTCAATGCCGGCGGCTACAGCCACACTTCCGTGGCCATCCACGACGCCCTCAAGGCCGTCACATGTCCTGCCGTCGAGGTACACATCAGCAACATCTTCGCACGCGAAGACTACCGGCACCACTCCCTCATTACACCAGCCTGCAGAGGCATCATCGCCGGTTTCGGCCTGGAAGGCTATGCGCTGGCCTTAGAAGCCCTGCTGCAAGACTGACCGCCCCTCCTGGGTCGCCAAACCGCCAACGACACTTGTTGATAACCCTCCTAACAAAATATCGTAGCATAGCACTGCAACTTACGAAAATAATCGTACCTTTGTATCTGTAGCCCACCGCCATGGTAACGCCTAAGTCGGTGGAACATATTGTTTTGCAATAACAACAATGAATTCAGACCGTTTCAAAAACTACCAAGAAGACGTGAAGCATCTGGTGCTCGACTTCGAATCCATGGAACGCCATGGTGACAGTCGCTACTTTGATGTCGACCAGATGGAAACCATCATCGATTTCTACCTCGACACCGCCGACGGCGACATGCTCGAGAAATCGGTTCGCTACGGCGAGTCGCTCTTTCCCGCCTCCAACGAGATACGACTGCGTCGCGTGCACCTGCTTTGCTTCAAAGAGCGCTACAAAGAAGCCCTTGCGCTGCTCAACCAGCTGGAAGAGATGGAGCCCGACAACACCGACGTGCTCTACGCCCTCGGCGTCGTGCACAGCGCCCTCGACCAACCGCGCAAAGCCATACAATGCTACCTCCAGGCCGCCCAGGACGGCTACGAGTTGGGCCTCATCTTCAGCAATATCGCCGACGAATATGCCGTCATGAGCCAGTTTGCCCAAGCCCGCAACTATTACCGCAAAGCCCTCAAAGAGAACCCCAACGACGAACATGCACTCTACGAACTGGCCAACTGCTATGAAGACGACGGCCTCAACGACCGCTGGATATCCTTCTACGACCATTTCGTAAAAGAACATCCTTACTCCAAGGTGGCGTGGTTCTGCCTCGGCGAAGGCTACCTCTCTGTGCAGCTCTATGAAAAAGCCATCGATGCCTACCAATACGCCCTCGCCATCGACACAACCTACTATTTCGCCTACCTGCAACTCTCCGTATGCTACTGTGCCTTAGGCCAATACTACAAAGCCTCGTCCATTCTTCAAGAAAGTCTCGACTATGCCGAAGACAAGGCCTACGTCTTGTTCCGCATCGCCGACATCATGAAGCAGGACAACAACCTGGTTGTCTCCAACATATACTACCTCAAGGCATTGAAAGAAGACCCCTGCTATGCTGAAGCATGGCATGCCCTCTCGCTCAACTACAGCATGATGCAAGACTATAGCGCCGCCATCGACGCCGCCAAGAAAGCCCTCAAGACCGACATGGAGTCGCCACTCTACCTCACCACACTGGCCCTCATCTATGCCGACAGCGGCGACACCGACAACGCATCACGCATCTTCGACCTCGCCATACCCTACTACAGCGACTTCGAACACGGATGGATAGCCTATGCCGATTTCCTCATATCGCAGGGTCGCTACCAGGAAGCCATCGAAGCCCTCTCGCAAGGGCTGCCCGACTGCGAGATGGTGACAGAGTTCAACAAAAGGCTGGCGCTCTGCTATTACCATTGCGGCATGCGCAACATGCTCTACAATGCCGTACGCGCCTGCATCTACGACGACCCCAACGGAGAGAAGCTGCTGCTGGAATACTGTCCCGAACTGGGCGACGACCTCGATGTGATGAACATCATCGACTCTCACCGCCAAGAGTCATTATCGAACTGACACAACAGAATCTAACCCATAGAATCCATGAAAACAATTAAGACCCTGCTGACAGCCACGGCGTTGTGCAGCCTTATGATGCTCTCGCTCGGCAGCACCGCCCTCCAAGCACAGACCACCGACAGCGCCCTTGCCGCCTTCGAGCAAGAGGAAGCGCCCTTCATTGCTCAAGAGATGACCGACAGCGAAGCCGTCATGGTGAGTCAGGATGCCGTGCAGCCGTCCGCGACGAAACATGACGACGGACTCGACGATGCCAAAAGCCATTACCACGGGTGGGTGGGCTGGGTTGTCGAAAAATATATCGACAACATGAACTACACACTGGTGTGTGCCCTGATGACCCTGGAAAGCTCATTCATCCCCTTCCCTTCCGAAATCGTCATACCTCCCGCCGCCTTGGTGGCCGCCGAACCTGATGGCGGCAGCACCATGAAGGTGTGGCTCATCGTGCTTATCGGCACACTGGGAGCACTGATGGGAGCCTATATCAACTATTTCCTCTCGCTGTGGTTGGGGCGCCCCATCATATATAAGTTTGCCGACAGCAAATGGGGCCACGCCCTCTCGCTCTCGTCAGAGAAACTGGAACGCGCCGAGAAATACTTCAATGAGCACGGCGTGGTCAGCACCCTTGTCGGACGCCTCATCCCCGTCATACGGCAGCTCATCTCTATCCCTGCCGGTCTGTCGCGCATGAACTTTGGCGTCTTCAGCCTCTACACCTTCATCGGTGCCGGCATATGGAACTGCATCCTCGGCCTGCTGGGCTACCTTGCTGCCAAAGCCGGCGGCATGAAGTTCATCTATGAATACAGCGGCCTGCTCTCCAAAGTCATCCTCATCATCTTTGTGGTCGCCGTGGCCTTTTTTGTGGTCCGAGCCATCATACGCAAACGCCGCAAGGCCCAAACGCCAACACAGCAATGAGCCAATCCGACAACGACAACAGCAACAAAGTCACCGAAGGCATTGACTGGCACCGGCTGATGCTGCGCAAGGACCGTCCACTGCCCAAACGGGGATGCAGCTGGGCATTCTACATAGTCCTGCTGCTGCTTATCGCCTATCTCGTTGTCAGCTATATACAATACAAAAACATCTAACCAACATGTCTATTCGCGACCAATTCCCCATACTGAATCAGACCGTCTACGGCAAGCCCTTAGTCTATTTCGACAATGCGGCCACAACGCAGAAGCCACAATCGGTCATCGACACCCTCTGCCACTACTATACCTCGCTCAACAGCAACATACACCGCGGTGCCCACCATCTGGCCGTCCAGGCCACCGAAGCCTACGAAGAGACGCGCCGTGAAGTGCAGGCCTTCATCAACGCTCGCCACGCCCACGAAATTGTCTTCACACGCGGAACGACAGAAAGCATCAACCTGGTAGCCAGCTCTTTCGGACAACAATACCTGCATCCGGGCGACGAAGTCATCGTTTCGGCCATGGAACACCACTCCAACATCGTGCCCTGGCAATTGGCTTGTCAACGCCAAGGCGCCACGCTGCGCACCATCCCCTTCAGCGACCAGGGAATCCTTGACCTTCAAGCATTTCAAAACCTCCTCAACGAGCACACCCGCATCGTGGCCGTCAATCACGTGAGCAACACCTTAGGCACCGTCAACCCCATCGTCGATATCGTCAACATCGCCCATAGCCATGGCGTTCCCGTCCTCGTCGACGGAGCCCAGTCCATCTCGCACATGGTCGTCGACGTGCAAGCCCTGGGTTGCGACTTCTACTGTTTTTCGGGCCACAAGATGTATGCCCCCATGGGCATCGGGGTCCTCTATGGACGCGAGGAGCTGCTCGACACACTTCCCCCCTATCAGGGCGGCGGCGAGATGATAAAAGACGTCACCTTCGAGCGCACCACCTACAACGAGCTGCCCTTCCGGTTCGAAGCCGGCACCCCCTCGGTGGGCGACGTGCTCGGATTGCACGCTGCCATCGACTTCATGCGGGAGACAGGCATCGACACCATAGCAGCGCACGAGAAAGACCTCACCGACTATGCCACCATGAAGATGGAAGAAATCGAGGGACTCCGCATCATCGGCACAGCACCCCACAAGACCTCCGTAATCTCTTTCCTTGTGGGCAACGCACATCCCTACGATGTAGGCACCCTGCTTGACAAACTCGGCATCGCCGTGCGCACCGGGCACCACTGCACACAGCCCATCATGGACCGATACGGCATACCCGGAACCGTCCGCGCCTCCTTTGCCATCTACAATACCCGCGAAGAGGTCGACACCTTCATCGCCGCACTTCGTCGCATCGTTCCCATGCTGATGTAAGGCCACAGCAGCAAAGCCAGCAACGGCACACCAACCACACAACAACACGACATGCTCAAGTCACTACACATAGAAAACTATGCCCTCATACGGCACACCGACATCGACTTCGATGCCGGATTTGTGGCCATCACAGGCGAAACAGGCGCCGGCAAATCCATCCTGCTCGGTGCTCTCGGCATGCTGCTGGGGCAGCGCGCCGATGCCAAGGTGCTTTTCGACCCACAGCACAAATGCATTGTCGAAGCACAGTTTCTGTTGGGCGACATCGACCTACGGCAGGACTTTGACGACAACGACGTCGACTATTCCGACGACGGCATCGTCATCGTGCGCCGTGAACTGCTGCCCAACGGCAAATCGCGCGCCTTCGTCAACGACACACCCGTCACCGTGGCTTTCCTCCGCGACCTTGGGGCACGCCTCATCGACATCCACTCCCAGCACGCCACCCTGTTGCTGGCCGACAGCAACTTCCAGACAGCATTACTCGACAGCTACGGCAAAGGGACCGACATCCTACACGACTACCGCAACGACTACCACACCTATACACAACTGAAAAAGCAACTCGAACAACTCACCACCGAAGAGCAACGA
>CAMNKG010000103.1 GCA_946542135.1 uncultured Bacteroidales bacterium | reverse complement strand
ATTTTGGTACTCTTTTTTTCTACTTAGTGTTGCACTTGTAACTGGAATTTAGGCTTTCGTGGCTTGGGGTGCGACGGGTCGGCCGCGGTGTCCTGTTTCATTGTGATGGGCCGGAATCAAATTTTTTGTGTATATTTGCAAATTCAAACCTATAAAACATTTCTGATTATGAAGGATATACTTCCTATCGAAGGACAATTTGCCCTGCCGGCGCTGTCCTACGAGTCGCTGGGCGACGTCATTGGCAAGGAGACTCTTGCTTTCCACCACGGGAAACACCTGAAAGCCTATGTGGACAACCTCAACAAGATGCTGCCGGGCAGCGGGCTGGAAGGCCTTGCGCTGCAGGAGGTGGTGCGCCGCAGCCAGGGCGGCATCTTCAACAACGCCGGACAGGTGCTGAACCACACGCTCTATTTCGAACAGTTTGCTCCGACTCCGCACGCCATGAGCGAGAAAATGACGGCATTGATAGTGAGTAATTTCGGCTCCGTCGAGGCTTTCAAGAAAGAGTTTGAGCAGAAGGGTGCCACCCTTTTTGGCAGCGGCTGGGTGTGGCTCAGCGCCGACAAAGACGGCAAGCTTGTCGTCACCCAACAGAAGAACGCCGACAATCCCGTCACCGACGGCTTGACGCCGTTGCTGACTTTCGACGTGTGGGAGCATGCCTACTATCTCGATTACCAGAACCGCCGCGCCGACTATCTTTCTGCCTTGTGGCAGATTGTTGATTGGCAGGTGGTCGAGAGCAGATTGTAGATGCCGTATCGACAAATGTTTAGATGATGAGCCGTGCCGTTGTTGCTGTGCAACGACGGCACAACTTATGATACCGTCAGGTCGGCCAGTTGGCCATGGGCGGCGCCGACAAGGTCGGCGGGGGCTATGCAGAACTGAAGCCCACGCTGACCGGCGCTGCAATAGACGCTGTCGTGGTCCATCACCGACTGGTGGAACCATGTTGGCAGCGGTTTCTTCATGCCTATTGGCGAGCATCCGCCACGGATGTAGCCCGTCAGCGGCAGCAGTTCCTTGACGTGGATCATCTCTACTTTTTTGTTGCCGGTGACTTTGGCGGCCTTCTTCAGGTCCACCTCTTCGGCGCCGGGAATGACGCACACGAAGAGGCCCAGTTTGTCGCCTCTCAGCACCAGCGTCTTGAATAGCCGTTCGATGGGTTGTCCTAACTGCTCGGCGATATGCTGGGCGCCGAGGTCGCTTTCGTCGACGTCGTAGGGTATCAGGTCGTAGGGTATCTTCATCTGGTCGAGTAGTCTCGCCGCATTGGTTTTCTTGGTAGCTTTGTCTGCCATGGCTTGTGGTGTTTTATGGGGTGTGTCAGAATCCTCTGGTGCGCCGTGGTGCCGATGAGATGACGGCGCTGCGGGGGCGCACGGTGGTGGCGCGCTGTGTGGAGGCTTTCTTGGCGTTGGTGTTTTTCGTTGTGGTAGTGTTTTTTGAGTGCTGCTTTTGCATTTTGGCGGTGCTGCGTGTCGTGGTGGGTTTGTCGGCTGCGGGCGCGGTGTTTTCCTGGGCGGGTTGCGTGGCGGGGTTGGTTCTGGCGGGACGCTGGTAGTCGGTGGGGGTGTAGTTGCCGCGCCGCTGCTTGTAGCCGGTCATGGAGTGCACCCTGTTGATGCGCGACGATAGGTTGTGTCCGCCCGTGGTGAGCATGTCGTTGAAGGTGACGATGAGCGACGAGGTCTTTAGGTAGCGTCCGCTGTTGCCTTTCAGGTTGGCGGCGAAGAAGTTCTTCACCTTGGCGAGGTCCATGCCGAGCAGGTCGAGGTTGTTCTTGCCCATCTCGCGCATCAGCTGGTTGACTCTGCGGGCCCGCAACAGGGTGTTGTAGCCTTCGCGGTCGCGTAGGGCGACGCCGCGGGGGTAGGCGAGGTAGCGCGCCAGGCTCTGGTAATCCTTCGCGGTGAGGGCGTTCAGCATGGTGCTGACCTCTTGGATGCTGCGTGCCATGCCCGTCTGGGTGTCGTGGTGCACGCTGCTGTAGATGGCGTCGATGTTGTCGGCGGTGTAGGTGAAATGGTGTTTTTGTTCGTTGTCGCGCAGCTGTTTGTCGACCTGTTCTTTCAGAAAGCCTCTGAAGGTGCGCTGCGACAGGCTGTCGGCCACAATGGCGATGGTCTTGCTGTCGAGGTGGCGCAGCGTGTCGAGCAGTTCGATGGTGGGTTGGTAGAGCAGGAATGGTTTGTTTTTCGGGAAGGAGGGGTAGGTGTTGCCGGAATAGCTGATGCCGTTGTCGATAAATAGCTGGTAGAGTGCCGCATACTGCACCACGCGGGCCAGGTCGGTGCATCCCAGGGTGGCGAAATAGTGGTAGGCCTGGCACTCGTAGCGGTAGCCTACCGACTGGCTGCGTTCTGGCGAGTTGAAGTAGCTGACGGGCAGCGAGCCGGTGCGTCCCAAGGTGTAGAGGGTGTAGCCGTCGCAGTCGATGGCATACATGGCGCCGGCGGTGTTCCAGTTGTATACCAGCTCGTTGAGGCCCAGCTTGCGGAACAGCGGTCTGTCGAAGGGGTAGTAGCCCGGTTCGGGGTAGCGGTAGTAGGCTTCCTGTATGGTGCCGTGTTCGGACCAGTCTTTCAGCAGCACGTCGGTGAGGGTCATGAGGTCGCCAAACTCGGTGTTTTCCAGCTCGCGGCTCAGATAGGTGGGGCACCAGTCGCGTCCGTTGACCATCTTGCCGGCCATCAGGTCGTTGACGTCCAAGCTCTGCGAGAGTTCTTTTTCTGTGGTCGATGCCAGCAGCAGTATGCTTTCGGGCTGCAGCGGCGGCAGCTCGCATAGCGGCGACTGGCGTTCGCGGCCAATGACCACCAGCGTGGTGCTGTCGGCGATGGCACCCAGTATCAGGTCGGCGTCGAGGGTGAACTGGCGTATGTCGCCCTTTTGTGCGTCGATGTCGGCGTTTTTCGCCAGAGCCCATGCCACGAATCCCGGCTGGCGGCTGAAGAAGACGCCTCTGGCATGTGCGGCCATGAGGTCGGCGACGGCCATCACCTTGGCGGTGTCGTCGAGGCTGATGAAGCCTTCGTGCTCTTCCATGAACCAGGTGTTGAACTCGTCGAGGGTAATCTGGTAGTCGATGTTGTCGGCGGCGAAATGGCGGCGCGGCTCCTGGATGGGGAGGGCGGCTGCGGTGGGCTTGTAGTCGCTGAAAAAGAGTTGGCGTGACAGTTGACGGATCAGGTTGTCGCAGTTTTCCCGGGTGGCGTTGCCGAGCAGAATGACCATATCGGTGGTGAAGCCGTCGTAGCCTATGGGGTGCTTGTGCAGGGCGGTGCGGTGGGTGAAGCGCTGGCAGATGGCGCCTACCGAGTCGGTCTCGAAATGTGGCGGCAGGTCGCTGAGCAGCAGCATGCGGCTGCTGTCGGCAAAGGAGGCCATCGCCAGGGTTTGGTAGTGGTAGCGGTATTTCTTGCGGAAGTCTTTGTAGAGCGTGTCGGCCGCCGCCGCTGCCGCGCAGCTGTCGATGTCTACATGCTGGTTGGGGATATACTCGCGGTCCAGCAGCCTGGCGCTCTCGCGCCTCACCTGTTCCACGAGGCGTGTGCGCGACACGGCCAGCAGCACGCCGGCGGCAATAGCAGCTGTCGTTGCTGTCAGAAGAAGCGTTTTTTTGAGACCTTTGTTCACGGGCTTAGTCGTTGTTTGCAACCCGAAGGGCTATGCGGCCACAAACAAAAGCGGAGCGAGAATGTGACGCTCCGCCTTTGGGGTTGTCGGCGTGCCGGCGCCGAATGGGTGGCTGCGTCGTTATTATTGTTTGTCGTCGATGTTGTATGCCGTGGCGCTCTCGCGGATGTCGCGCAGCGTGTTTCCGATGCGTTTCAGCGCCGAGAAGGCTACCACACGCTCTATGCCGTTGGCGAAGATGCCGATGCCCAGCAGGATACCCATCAGCGCCTCGACCTTTTCGGGGTTGCGCAGCGCCAAAAAACCCAACACGAGGCTGCAGACGCCCAGCAGCAGCATAATCCACCAGCGCTCGTAGCCCGAACGCTTGTAGTCGAACGACAGCACCGAGAGCGATACGCCCTCAAACATCACCCAGATGGCAAATATGGCCACGATGGCCACAGCCGACAAGACGCTGTTGCCGAGCATCATCAGGCCCACCAGTATCTGGAACACCGCCAGCAGGGTGGTGGAGCCGGCGTTGGGCAGATAGCGCTGGGCGCGGAGGCCGAAGAAGAGCGACGTCACGCCGGTGCAGAGTATCAGCAGCCCCACAAGCCAGGCCATAGAATTGAAGATGTCGACAGGATTCAGGATGCATACCACGCCCAAAACAATCATAAGCAGCGCGGTGATCAGAAGATAGGTATTTACTCGTTTCATATTGTTATTAATTTATAGATACAAATCTATAGATACAACGATCTTGCTTTGCAAATATTGTATTGCAGTAACTCTTAATAGCTGCTTTAGCAGCCACCGGCCTGTCGGTGAAAAAATCCGGACGGATAGTGAATTTGAGAATTATCGTTGCTCTCAAAAAAACAGAGCTTGCGAAAATATGAAAAAGGCAGTAAGCTAAAAGTACTAATTCTTTGGAATATAATCCGATAATTAAAATTATTTATACGATATATGTATAAATAATTAATTATAAGCATGTTATAATTATACTATTTAGCATTATGCCATGCGGTATAATATACATAAGCAATATGAAGATGAGCCGATAGACAAGACTTTTGGCAGTTTCCGTTGTGGCAGAATTGCAATCGTGCCGCTACATCAGGGTACACGTGCAGAGTCTGAACTATAGGGAGTACTTGACGTTCCATCGTATGTCACCCTCGCCAGAATCGTTGTCTTCCTACTTGCGATGGGGAGGACTTCCGTTCCTGAGCTACATACCTGCCGCTGATGTGCGCACGCGCACCGACTACTTGGGCAGCATCTACGACACCATATTCGTCAAAGACATCATCAAGCGCAAGCAGGTGAGGAACGTGGCGTTTATCGACAACCTGGCGCGCTTTGTGGCAGACAACAGCGGAAAGCTTTTTTCGGCCAACAGTATTGCAAAGTATATGAAAAAAGAGGACATGGCGGTGTCCTCCATTACCGTTGCCGACTATATGGAAACGCTTTGCTCCACTTATATGATTGACCGTGTACAACGTTACGATATTCGAAGGAAGCGTATCTTCGAGCAGCAGGAGAAATATTACTTTGAGGATTTGGGCATACGCAACTATCTGTGTCGCGACAAACGGCAGGCAGACTTGGAGAAAATTCTTGAAAATGCTGTATATATAAAACTTGTCAACGAAGGCTATACCGTGTACGTAGGCCAACTTGACGGCAAGGAAATAGACTTCGTGGCCCAGCGTGGAGATGAGACTGCATACTATCAAGTGTCTATGCAAATATCATCTGCCGACACCTACGAAAGGGAGTTCGGCAACCTGAAACGTATAAAAGACAACTATCCCAAATACGTTGTAACCATGGATTCCATGGCAGCATTGCTGAATGACGACGGCATACAAGTGTTGAAAGCGGAAGATTATCTGTAGACCATTCATAAAAAAAACGAGCAGCGGAGTGCTTGATAAGGCACTCCGCTGCCAAAGTATAGATGGTCAAACTTAGCCTTGCGTTCCGCGAGGCTTTCTTTGCTCGGCAAAGTTCAAGCAAGCTTGAATTTGCTCTCGCTCATTCAGCCTTGCATTTAGCCCTCGATTTCTTTGCGGACTTTCTTGAAGGCTTCGATGCACTTGTCGAGGTGTTCGTGCTTGTGGGCGGCGCTGATCTGGACGCGGATGCGGGCCTGGCCTTTGGGGACGACGGGGTAGTAGAAGCCGGTGACGAAGATGCCTTCTTCCTGCATCTTGGCGGCATACTGCTGGCTCTTGGCGGCGTCGTAGATCATGACGGCGCAGATGGCGCTTTCGCTGGGCTTGCAGTCGAAACCTTCTTCCTTCATGCGGCGCAGGAAGTAGTCGGTGTTCTCGT
>CAMNKG010000102.1 GCA_946542135.1 uncultured Bacteroidales bacterium | reverse complement strand
GTGACGCCGGAGCTGCAGTTCAGCACGGTGTCATATCCCAGATGCGGTTTGGTGTTGTTCACGTCGGTGTAGATGGGGGTGATAATCTCGTAGGTCTCGTTCATCATGGTCTTCATCTTGCACATGAAGGTGGTCTGTGTACCTACCTCATTTGTGGTGAGGTTGCGGAAATATTCCATGGTGACTTGCAGTATAGAGTCGTTGGCACCGCCTTCGACGAAGACGTAGTTATTCGTGTCCGTACGGTCGGAACCTGTCAGCTTGCCGTTACGGCTGCGATACCAGCGGTAGAAAGTGGCGCCTTTCGGTGCGGCGATGGTAGCAACAGCATCGGTGTTGCCGGCAGCGCATCCGTTGGCGTTGAGTCGCATGGGCGCACATTCGCCAGCAATGAAACAGCATGCATAGTGTGCTGTTTGGGAACAGTCGCCAGCGGCTATCTTGATGCGTACACGCTGGAATGTGAGTCGGCTCAGGTTAAGCATGACCTTGTTCCAGGGCAGGTAGAGGTTGCAACTATAGGTGGCGCCTGTCTGTGTGCCCGTGCTGCCTACATAGAAGGGAGCCACGTTGCTGCCGGAGCCGGCGGGGGTGGGTCGTATGTAGCACAGCGTATCGCCACCTGCCGGTACCCACGAGGTTCCTACCTGTTTCTCCACCGTGATCACGAACTCGGGGTTTTGGGCATTGTCGTGCTGTCCATTTTGCAACGATAGTGCGTACCAGATGGTTACCAGCGAGTTGTTGGCATTGACATCAAATTCGTAGGTCAGCATCTCGGCTTCCGTTCCGCCGCAGTAGTTGCCCAATCGTATTGAGGTGGTGAACGACGGGTCTGGTGGCAGATAGGAGAGATGGTTGCCCGTTGCCGGGTCCGTGCCGGCACCTTTGATGACAAAGCGGCGCTGATAGTCCTGCTGGCCAAAATAATCGGTTCCGTTGTTGCTGGTGCACGATGAACCGCTTGAGATGGTCGTAAGGCTCGAAGCTGGCACTGTCGTGGTGAAGTTGGAACCTGACAGGGTGCAGGTACTTGCGCGTGCCTGTTTGGTTCCTGTCATTCCTGACCAAGCCGAATTGGCGTTACCTCCTGTGAATGTGAATGATGTGGGGTTTTTCAGTCCCATACAGTCAGCACTTTGTGCCATGAGCTCGTAGGCTCCAAACACCAAAGCGCAGCAAATGATGACAAACTTTTTCATGATAGTATATGATTTTGTCTATTTGTACTATATAATACGACAAAACGTTGCGGATTGTTTTCTTAACAAATGTTAAATATTTATCAATTCAATGAAATTGTGAAGGCTCCTGTGTTTTATTATGGACGGAAGAGTACAGATTTATGGGGGCCTGGTGTCGGACTAAAAAAAACGGGACGCCAATGCGTCCCGTTTTTTGAGTTGTAAGGAGAGGAGATTATTTCTCGCCGTCGTTGGCTTCTTTCTCCAGTTCCTCTTTGAGGTTGACGAGCACGTCGAGGTCGCCGAGGGTGGTTTTCTCGAGGGTGTCGTTGATTTTCTTGACGGTCTTCTTGGTGGCGCGGTCTTTCTTGGCCTCGCTGTCGTCGCCGTGGGTTTCGCCGTCAGCAGCGTTATCCTGGTTGACGCGGGTGTGGGAGACGATGATTTTCTTGTTCTCTTTGGAGAATTCGATCACCTTGAAGTCGAGGGTTTCATCGATTTTAGCCTTGCTCTTGTCAGCTTTCTCAAGATGACGCATTGGGGCAAATCCTTCCACGCCGTAGGGCAGTGTGACGGTAGCGCCTTTCTCGTTCATAGCGCTGATGGTGCCTTGGTGGACGGAACCGACGGTGAAGATGCTTTCATAGACATCCCAGGGGTTCTCTTCGAGTTGCTTGTGACCGAGGCTGAGGCGACGGTTTTCGGCATCGACTTCGAGAACAACGACATCGATCTTGTCGCCAATCTTGGTGAACTCGGCGGGGTGCTTGATCTTCTTGCTCCAGCTCAGGTCGCTGATGTGGATAAGACCATCGACGCCTTCTTCAAGTTCGACAAAGATGCCGAAGTTGGTGAAGTTGCGGACCGTAGCGGTGTGCTTGCTGCCCACAGGATATTTCTCGGCGATAGCCAGCCACGGGTCGGGCATGAGCTGTTTGATACCGAGGCTCATCTTGCGCTCCTCGCGGTTGAGGGTCAGGATGACGGCTTCGATTTCGTCGCCGACCTTCATGAAGTCCTGTGCGCTGCGCAGGTGCTGGCTCCAGCTCATCTCGCTGACGTGGATGAGACCTTCAACGCCGGGAACGATTTCGACGAATGCACCGTAGTCGGCAATGACGACCACCTTACCCTTGACGTGGTCACCCTCTTTGAGGTTCGGGTCGAGAGCATCCCAAGGATGAGGAGTGAGCTGCTTGAGACCGAGGGCGATACGACGCTTGGATTCGTCGAAATCGAGGATGACGACATTGATTTTCTCGTCGAGGTGGACGATCTCTTCGGGGTGGCTGATGCGGCCCCAGCTGAGGTCGGTGATGTGGATAAGACCGTCGACACCACCCAGGTCGATGAAGACACCGTAGGGAGTGATGTTCTTGACAGTGCCTTCGAGCACCTGGCCTTTTTCGAGATGGCTGATGATTTCGGCCTTCTGGGCTTCAATCTCGTCCTCGATAAGGGCTTTGTGCGAAACGACGACATTCTTGTATTCGTGGTTGATTTTGACAACCTTGAATTCCATGTTCTTGTCGACAAATACGTCGTAGTCGCGGATGGGTTTGACATCGATCTGCGAGCCGGGAAGGAAGGCCTCGATATTGTCGAAAACGGTAACAATCAAGCCGCCTTTGGTACGGCTCTTTACGTAACCGGTGATGATTTCCTGGTTTTCGTAAGCTTCGTTGACGCGCTCCCACGATTTGAGGATGCGGGCCTTTTTGTGGGAAAGAAGCAACTGGCCGTTGGCATCTTCCTGGCTCTCAACGTAGACTTCGATTTTGTCACCTGCTTTGAACTCGGGGTTGTAGCGGAGTTCGGAAGCGGGAATGACGCCGTCAGATTTGAAACCGATGTTCACCACGGCCTCGCGGTCGTTGATGGAGACGATGGTACCTTCGATGACTTCTTGTTCGGTGAATTGGTTAAAGGTTTTCTCGTAAGCAGCGGTTTGACTGTCGATTTCGGCCTGGTTGGTTTTTTCTGCCGTGTTGTCGATGGCACTCCAATCGAAATCCTCTAACGGTTTGACATTTTTATAATCCATATGGATGTTATTTTTTTGTTTTTGTGGCCCTGCCTGCCGGTTTGACATATGTTAACAGATTGTGTTTTACTGCATTGGCAGGTATGTAGTCCCACAATCTGAAAGGCAAAATTACATCTTTTTTCTTATTGGACAAACTTTTTTTCTCTGATAATCAAAAAAATCGTAATTTTGCATTTCTTTTTCACGCTTAATAATGTATGAAATTATTCTCTAACGGTCGTTCGCTACATAGGCGTCGCATGCGCTGCTCCAGGCTTTGGTCGCTTGCCCTGATGGTCATGCTAACGGGTTCTGTCTCAGCATGCGGATCGACGCAAAGCGAGTCTGTCCCGTCGCCTGTGCCGACAGACAGCAATCTGCTTTTCCCCGACACCTCTTATGCTTCTGTGGGCATCATTGTTTATCAGGTGGATCTTTTCGATTCGCTGACTGATGGCATGCCGACTAATTTGGATGACCTGTATGGCGCTGCTCCAGGTATTTTCACCTTTCGCGGCGGTGCCTTCCGCGATGCTCCTTTTGTGGGGCACGTTCAGGGCCGTCCGGACACTGTCAGCGTAGACTGGTGCTTCTCGACGGGCTACGACGGCCGTGTGACGGACTATGGCGTTTGGGGTGGTGGCACCGGGTGGACCGGCCAGCCGCTCTATGTCTGCTGGCCCGACAGTTGCATGGAGCGTTTCCGCTCCGAGTCAACGCACCTGACACGCCATTTTTCTTCCAAGGAATTGATTGTCGGGTCGCTGGCGTCGCGTGTCTATTTCATCGATTTTGAAACGGGCGACAGTTCGCGTCATTCTATTGCGGTGCATAATCCCATCAAGGGTACCGTGTCGTTGGATCCTACACTCAACGGCAACCTGTATGTCGGGCAGGGTATTCCAGCTTCCCGACCTTTTGGTGCAATGGTTGTCAATCTGTTCCAGCATAAGGTGACAGATTTCTACCCCCAAGACCGCAAAGCGTGGCGCGGATGGGGTGCCTACGACTCTTCGCCGCTGCGTGTGGGCAATTTCCTGTTCCGTCCTGGCGAGAACGGCACTATCTACAAATACAGGGTGGTCGGCGACACGTTGAAGCTTCACAGCACTTTGAAATTCAAGACAAAAGGTCGTAATGCTGCCGGTATGGAGGCTTCGTTGGCGGCTTATCGCAACTATGGCTATATCAGCGACAACCATGGCCATGTGCTCTGTTTTAATCTGGCCACCATGCAGCCGGTGTGGTGCTACGACAACCATGACGACAGCGACGCATCGCCGGTGTTGGCGATAGAGGATGGCCATCCTTTCCTGTACACTGGCAGCGAGGTCGACAAGCAGGGCGCGGGTTGTTGCTATGTGGTGAAACTGGATGCGCTGACAGGTGCTCTCGTGTGGGAGCAGCGTTTTGATGCGGGTCGCGGCATGATGGGTGAGAAAAAATTCGACGGCGGTTTGTTTGCCACTCCTCTGCTGGGCAGGGGTAATTGTGAGGATATGCTGTTTATCAATGTGGTCACCAATGCCAAGCCGGGCATGAAAGGCGACTTTTTGGCGCTGAACCGCAAAGACGGCAGCGTGTGCTACCGTATACAGCAGAAACGCTATGCCTGGTCCTCGCCGGTGGCGCTGCTTAATGAAAATAACGAGATGTTTGTGTTCACCGCCGATGTGCAGGGTTGTGTCTACCTTTACGATGCCAAACGCGGCGAGACGCTACTCTGCCAACAGGTGGGCCTGAATTTTGAGGCGTCGCCCATCGTGGTCGACAACCATGTGGTCATTGGCTCTCGTGGTCGCAAGATCTACCGCTTAACCGTAAAACAGTCACATCCATAACGCAATGGCGTGCGCGAGCAATGCCTGGCATGTCCCGCACTCTCCGTGTTTAATAATGTATTATTCCATATAATAATTGCACATTTTCATCAATTGTCAAAAAAAAACTTTAGATATGAAACGTTTGGTCTTTTTGTTTTTTTGTTTCGTGATGTCACTGCAGGTTCTGCAGGCACAACATTTGTCGGCGCACCGCAACACGGTGGGCAATGGTTATAATTTTTGGCTCTACACTCCTGAAGGCTATGTGAAAGGAGAGACGGCAAAGCCCTTGGTGGTGTTCCTGCACGGGAAAAGTTTGAGTGGTCACGACCTCAACCGCGTAAAACGCTATGGTACCATCGCTGCCATCGAGATGGGTCTGAAACTTGACGCCATCGTGATAGCACCGCAGTGTCCGGGAGGCGGCTGGAAACCCGACCGGGTGATGAATATCGTGGAGTGGGTGAAGCAGCACCATACGGTCGACACCAACCGTATCTACGTGCTGGGCATGAGCATGGGAGGCTACGGTACCATCAATTTTGCCGGTACCTATCCCGACAAGGTGGCTGCTGCTATGGCGTTGTGTGGCGGAGGAACATTGAAGGAATATTGCGGCCTTAACGAGCTGCCGCTCTGGATACTGCACGGTACGGCCGACCGCGCTGTCGGTGTGGGCTGTTCGCAGAAAGTTGTCGACGCCATGAAGTCGTGTGGTAAGAGCGAACGCTTGATATGGACGCGCCTGCAGGGAATGAACCACGGATCGCTGGCGCGCGCCTTCTACCTGCCCGAGACCTACCAATGGCTTTTCGCCCACAGTTTGGCCGACACCAACCGTCCGGTCAATCGTGACTATGTCATTACGCCCAGTACCTTGTCGCGCGACGCTTACCGTGCAGCCCGCCAGGGGGGCAAAGTGGAAGTTGTGCCCGGCGAGAGCGGAACGCCCGACACTACATTGGTGGCGGCATCCGACAAGCAGACCTCCGTCACGACCAACGAGACCACTAAGGCT
>CAMNKG010000101.1 GCA_946542135.1 uncultured Bacteroidales bacterium | reverse complement strand
GAAGCCGGCAACCTGGCAGGCCGTCAAGACTACGACAAACACTAAAGACCCATAGACCCCGCTACCAGCTGAAATGGACGTACAACTGAACCATCCGATCTACAGCCTCGTTGGCGACGTGGCCGACAGCATGCACATCGAAGCCTATGCTGTGGGCGGCGTGGTGCGCGACTATTTCCTGCAGCGCCCCTGTTCCGACATCGACATCGTCTGCGTTGGCAGCGGCATTGCCCTCGCCGAAGAGGTGGCCCACCGCATCAGTCCCGACAAGGAGGTCCACGTCTACAAGAATTTCGGCACCGCACAGTTCCACTATTATCATGACGGCATCGACTGGGAAGTGGAATTCGTAGGCGCCCGCCGCGAATCCTACCACCGCGACAGCCGCAAACCCATCGTGGAAGACGGCACCCTCGAAGACGACCAAAACCGCCGCGATTTCACCATCAACGCGATGGCCGTTTGCCTGAACCGCGATCGCTTCGGAGAGCTCGTCGACCCCTTCGGCGGCATACGCGACCTGGACCAAGGCATCCTGCGCACCCCCCTCGAACCCGGCATCACCTTCAGCGACGACCCCTTGCGCATGATGCGCGCCATTCGATTCGCCTCGCAGCTCAACTTCACCATCGAAGAGCACTGTTTTCAGGCCATCTGCCAGAACGCCGAAAGGCTCAAAATCATCTCGCAGGAGCGCATCACCGCCGAGCTGAACAAGATCCTCCTCTCCCCGCGCCCGTCGGTGGGCCTCAAGCTGCTGCAGAAAGCAGGTCTGATGCAGATTTTCTTTCCGGAATTCTCGCGGCTCAAAGGCGTAGAGACCATCAACGGCCGCAGCCACAAAGACAATTTCTACCACACCCTCGAGGTGGTCGACAACGTGGCGCAGCAAAGCGACGACCTATGGCTACGCTGGGCCGCCCTGCTGCACGACATAGGCAAACCCGCCACCAAGCGCTACGATGAGAAGACCGGCTGGACCTTCCATGGCCACGAGGCCAAGGGGGCTCAGATGGTGAAACGCATCTTCAGTCGTCTGCGTCTCCCCCTCGACGCCAAGATGAAATATGTCGAAAAACTGGTGCTGCTCCACCTCCGCCCCATCGTCATCTCCGAAGACGTGGTCACCGACTCCGCCGTTCGTCGCCTGCTTTTTGAAGCCGGCGACGACATCGACGACCTGATGATTCTCTGCGAAGCCGACATCACCTCCAAGAAAGAGGAAAAAAAGAAACGCTTCCGCGACAACTACCAGCTCGTGCGCCGCAAACTCGTCGAGCTCGAAGAAAAAGACCGCATCCGCAATTTCCAACCGCCCGTCAGCGGACTCGACATCATGCAAACCTTCGCCATCGGTCCCTGCCACGAAATCGGCATCATCAAGGACAGCATCAAGGACGCCATCCTCGACGGCACCATCCCCAACGACCGCGATGCCGCCTGGCAGATGATGCTCGAATTGGGAGCCAAGCTGGGCCTAAAGCCCGTCGAATCATGAAGCATCTCGTTGTCATCGTCGGCCCCACTGCCATCGGCAAGACGGCGGCAGCCATTGCCGTAGCTCAGCATTTCCGCACCGAGATCATCTCCTGCGACTCGCGGCAGTTCTACCGCCAGCTCAACATCGGCGTAGCGCGTCCCACGCCCACCGAGTTGACCGCCGTACCCCACCATTTCATCGCCAACCGCAGTGTCGACGACCCCTACAATGTCTACGCCTACGAACACGAAGCCCTCGAATGCCTGCAGCGGCTGTTCCGCGCCCACGACGTCGTGGTCGCCGTTGGCGGTTCGGGTCTTTATGTCGATGCCCTGTGCAGCGGCATCAACCTTATGCCCGATCCCACTCCCGAGCTGCGTGCCACATTGAGTGCCCGCATCGCCCGCGGCGAACTGCCACAGATGCTCGACGAGCTTCGCCACCTCGATCCCGACTACTATGCCGTTGTGGACCACAGCAACCCCATCCGCATACAGCGCGCCCTCGAAGTCATCATCACCGCCGGCGAGCCGTACAGCCAGATCATCGCACAGCCCCTACAGCCGCGTCCATTCAAGATCAGCAAGATAGGACTGCGCTGTGACCGCGAGGTGCTACGCCATCGTATCGATACCCGCGTTGATCAGATGCTGCAGCACGGACTCGTCGACGAAGTGCGCAACCTGGTCCCCTACCGCCACATCAACACGCTCAACACCGTTGGCTACAAGGAAATCTTCTCCTACCTCGACGGCCTATGCACGCTCGAGCAGGCTGTCAGCGACATCAAGAACCACACGTGGCAGTACGCCAAAAAGCAGATGACCTGGCTAAAGCGTTATCCCGAAATCATTTGGAGAGACAACAAAAATTTTTCCGAAATTTTGCAATTAATTTCCGGTTCGGAATACTAAACTATTGTTTGTTATTTTGTCGAAAAGGGGACCTCGGCCCCTTTCAGATTCGTCAATCTGAATCGCAGACCGGGACTTCTGAAGATGCTTACGGCGATGGTTATCCTGCATTTTTCCAAACCGCCCACTTCACTTCAGAAGCCCCTTTTTGTTTTCCTTGACCCCACGCGTAGTGTTAACCTTAACGTTAACCTTAACTTAAGATACGGATTTAGTAACGGTAAAAGATAAAGGCTCGGAGAGCCTTACTCTCAGTAACCCACATGAAGTGTGGGGGTATACTGAATGACAATCGATTAGCGTTTGGAGGAAATGCGCTCTCAAGGAATCATCGTTTTACCTTTTTTTTCATCTTCTCACTGCCTCCTCACGCTCTTTTACACTGTGTCTTTTTCTCATAATAAAACCCCGAAAGTTTTTTGTCCAACTTTCGGGGTTCATTACAACGGTGTCGGCACCCTTTATGGTTGTTTTGCGTCAGGCTCAGAGAAGCAGTAGCCGGTCAATCATCTTCCAGAAATCGGGGAACGATTTGGCGACGACATCGGGGGTATTCACAGTAAGCTCAGGATTGATCACCTTCAGTGCGCCTAAGGCCATAGCGATACGGTGGTCGCCATGAGCGTCGAGGACACCGGCAGCAGCCAGCGACTCCTTGGTGAACGGCTCACCGGCAGGAATGGTCATGCTGTCGTCGGCGACGGTAATAGTGCGGCCCAGTTTGGCGAGTTCGTCTGCCAGGCTCTCCAGCCTGTTGCTTTCCTTGAAGCGGAGGTTGGCGACACCCGAGAGATGCGCTTCGATGCCCAAAGCGGCGCAGGTCACCGACACAGCCGGCACGAGGTCGGGCGTGTTTCTGAAATCCCATTCCAGTTTGGATGCCAACGGTTTGTCGCGTTTCAGTTCCACCGACTGCTCACCCTGCGATACCGAGAGACCGAGGAGTGAGTAGATGTCGCGGACCACCTTGTCGCCCTGCAGGCTTTCGCGCATAAGACCCGGCAGGCGGACGGGCACGTCGGGAAGCAAAGCGACAGCTTCGAAGAAGAAAGCCGCTGAGGACCAGTCTTTCTCGATAGAGACCACGTCGCATTGGGGAATAGAATGCTCCACATAGTAGGCCGGGGGAACCCCCTTAAGGCACCAGTTCACCTTAGCCTGCGCCATCACGTTGAGCGTCATTTCGATATAGGGTTCCGAAGCCGGAGCGCCCTGCAGTTCGACCACGCCGCCCTGCGGAAGCGAAGCCGACGCCAGAAGGAGCGCCGAAGCGAACTGGCTGCTGACGCTGCAATCGATGACGATGCGTTGTGCCGACGGAACGACGCCATCAATCTTGACCGGGAGGTGTCCCTCCTCGCCGGTGCATACGATTTGGCATCCCGAGGCGCGGAGCGAGTCGATAAGCTGTTGCATAGGACGTTTGCAGAGCTGTTCCGAGCCCGTAAGGGTGTGGCTGCCCGGGGTGATGGAGAGCAGCGCCAACATGAAACGCGCCACGGTGGCGGCGTCGCGGCAATCGAAGTTGTGGCGGCGACCCGCTTTGAGCTGATGGAGGAGGCGGCCCAATTGCTGCGTATCGTTGGAAGAAGAGATATTCTTTATTTTGATGCCCGTGCGCGACAAATAGTCGAGCATAAGCCAACGGTTGGACAGACTTTTCGATGAAGGGAGTGTAATTTGAATTGTCTCGATATCCATCTTATTGAGCTATTTTATTCTTTCTTAATACTTTATAGTATTTTTATTAGTTCGAAATCCGTTGCAAAAATACAAAAAACAAAAATAATGGAAGAAAAAAATTTTTAACAGCAGAGTCACAGAAGGGACGACGAGCGTCAGTCGTCGATCTTGTACTCCTTGATTTTACGGTAGAGGGTGCGCTCGGATATGCCCAATTCCTGCGCTGCGGGGCGTCGCCGACCGCGGTGTCGTTCCAGTGCCTTAATGATAGCCGCCTTCTCGCGGTCAGCAAGCGATACAGGCTCGTTTTCAACGATTTCAGAGTCCTGAAATTCCACATCCTCGGCCATATCGTCGTGTGCAGCAACATGCGGCGCCATGCTGGGGAAATGAGCGGCATGCGGCTGACCCTCAAGCTGATAGTAGTTATCGGCATTGAGATAGGTACCGTTGTCGGCGACGGGGTGAATATTCAATCCCGGCTGCGCAAGGGTCGATATCATCTGCTTCAGGTTGTTGATTTCGGCGCGCATCTCGTTTATCATCTGCCCCATAGAGAGCGCTTTGAGGAGCAGTTCGCGGTCCGAGATGTTCGCAGCCGAGTTGGCGTCGGGGGCGTGGAACACAACCGGCATCCTGCCGTCGGGGACATACTGGATGTAGTTTTCGAGGATATCGCGGGTGATGTAGCGTTCCGTTTCAACGACGGCGATTTGTTCGGTGACATTCTTGAGTTCGCGCACGTTACCGTACCAGGGGTAGTCCATCAGGTATTGCCGAGCATCGTCGGAGAGGCGTAGAACCGGCATCTGGTATTTTTCGGCGATGTCGGAAGCGAATTTGCGGAAGAGGAGGACGATATCGTCCTTGCGTTCGCGGAGAGGGGGTATGGCGATAGATATCTGGTTGAGACGGTAGTAGAGGTCTTCGCGGTAGAGTCCCTTTCTGATAGCGGCCACGAGGTCGACATTGGTGGCGGCGACCACCCTGACATTGATTTTGCGAGCCGACGAAGAGCCCACGGGGATGATCTCGCCGTTTTCGAGGACGCGGAGCAGTTTGACTTGCATGGACAGTGGTAGTTCGCCGACCTCGTCGAGGAAGATGGTGCCGCCGTCGGCCTCTTCGAAGTAGCCCTTGCGGTCCTTGTCGGCGCCTGTGAAGGAGCCCTTGATGTGGCCAAAGAGTTCGCTTTCGATGGTACCCTCAGGAATAGCGCCACAGTTGACCGAGACCAGTTTTTTGTGTTTGCGGCTGCTGTTGTCGTGGATCATTCTGGCGAAGACCTCCTTGCCAACGCCGCTCTCGCCGGTAACCAGTATGCTGAGGTCGGTGGGAGCCACCTGGATGGCTTTGTTGATAGCGAGGCAGAGTTTAGGATCGTTGCCGATGATGTCGTATCTGTTTTTTACAGTCTGAATGTCCATGGAAGAAGTATAAAGTCAAAGTTAAGGTTAAGGTTAATGTAAAGGTTACGATTGCCGTTAAATATTAAATGAATATTCGGTTCAGGTTAGTGCCGATCTGCTGGCGAAGTTTGACGAGGTGCATTTTTTCGGCCATGAGCGTCAGCTTGTCGTCGTCGGAAGGAGCGAAGGCGAACTGGCGGTCGAGAGCGTCGATTTTCTCGTCGAGTTTTTTGAGTTTGAAGTTGAGGAGCGACTCGTGGACGTCGACGCGAATGCGGTCGTCCGGAGTGGGGACGTGAATTTGCTTTTTCGCCCAGTTGTCGCTGATGTGGTAGTCCTCCATCATCAACGAGATAGCCAGATTGCGGACATTCTCGTCGGGATGGTCCACGAACACCTGTTCGTCGACCGATGAGTCGCCGTTGCTGATGCGTTGAGCATATTCGTTGAAGATCGTTTGGCATACCGGGTTGGCGAAGGCGAGCTGGTCGTTGAGAATGTCGCCGACGATGACCTGGGCTACGCTGTAGTTCACCATCGACGAGTCGCCGTCGTTGTTGTTTTCAGGGAAAGAGAGCAGGTTGTTGCCGAAGTTCAGGAGCAGGCTGATTATTTTGCGTTCCTGGAATTCCGCCGGGTTGATGGCGAAAGGCGTTACCGGCTGAGTGGGAGGGGGAGCCTGCAGTTGTGGTTGCTGCTGAGGGTTGGCGGGGT
>CAMNKG010000100.1 GCA_946542135.1 uncultured Bacteroidales bacterium | reverse complement strand
GTGCCCGTGGGCATGGAGACCTACGTCATGGGCCTTTCGAGGAGCCGCGCCAACATGGAAGTGGCCAAGAAAGAGAATGCCGACATATTGCTGGAAGACGGCTACAAGACCAACAAAGAATACCAGGGCTTCGACCCCAACTCACCCGAGAGCTACGTGATGTTTGCCATGTATCAGAACGCCTATATCGACAAGAGTCTGAATTTTGCGCAATTTGCACAAGACCAGTACAAGAAGGCCATCAAGACCACCAACCGCGGTGTGAAGCAAGCCGAATTCTTCGTCATCTACAAGACCGCCATGCCCGCCGTGCTGACCGAGGTAGGCTTCATCAGCAATCCCGCCGAGGAGGCCTTCATGATGTCGGAAGAGGGGCAGTCGACCATAGCCGTATGCCTGCTTAATGCTTTCGCCAACTACAAAGCCCACGAAGAGGCCACTGCCAAGCCCGCCAAGATGGAGATTGACCTGCCCGGCTACGGCAAGAACAAAGGCAAGAAAGACGCTGCCAGCGACAGCACCTCGCGCGCCGAGCAGCAACAAGACGACGCACTGGCCACCACCATATTGCAGTCGCAAGGCGAGGAGGCCCCCAAAGCCGTTGTAGAGACACCCGCGCAGCCCCAGAAAGAGAACCTGTCGGGCACCGTAGCCATCCAGCAGGAAGAAGCCGAGCTGAAAGTGGTGGTGCAGAAAGACCAGGAAGAGGTGGCCGGGGTGACCTACCGCGTCCAGTTCCTGACCAGCGAGAAAGCCATCAAGGACGGTGCCAAAGACTTTAAGGGCGTGACTGGCTACCAGGTGTACCAGCAAGACGGGTTGTACCGCTACACGATGGGCAACGAACCCACCGTGGCCCGCGCCAAGAACATACAGAGCGAACTGCGCAAAAAAGGCTTCAAAGACGCCTTCATCATAGCTTTCTATAAGGGCAAACGCATCACCCTGCAAGAAGCCAGAGAACTCCAAGAACAACAATAACAGACATGATTACCGTTAGCAACGTAACGAAACGCTATGGCGAGCAGCTGGCCCTCGACAATGTGAGTTTCAACATAGAACCCGGCGAGATTGTGGGTCTATTGGGTCCCAACGGCGCCGGCAAGTCGACCCTGATGAAGATCATCACATGCTTCATACCGCCCAGCGACGGCGAAGTCACCGTGTGCGGCCACAGCATCTTCGACGCCCCGCAGGAGGTGTGTCGCCATATAGGCTATCTGCCCGAGCACAACCCGCTCTACACAGAGATGTACATCCCCGAATTCCTGCAGTTTATAGCCGGCACCTACGGGCTGCGCAACGTCAAGGAACGCGTCGAGGCCATGATCCAACTTACCGGCCTCACGCCTGAATTGGGCAAGCGCATCGGAGCCCTCTCCAAGGGCTATCGTCAACGCGTAGGACTGGCGCAAGCCATGATCCACGACCCCGAGGTGCTGATACTCGACGAGCCCACCACAGGACTGGATCCCAACCAGCTGGAAGAGATACGCCGCGTGATCCGCAACGTTGGCAAGACCAAGATCGTGCTCCTTTCAACCCATATCATGCAAGAGGTCGAAGCCATGTGCAGCCGAGCCATCATCATAAACCACGGCAAGATAGTGGCCGACAACAGCGCTACCGAACTGAAGAGCCAAGAACTTTCCGGCAACCGCTACACCGTAGAGTTTGACGGTGCCGTTGACATCGACAAACTGCGCCACATAGAGGGCGTCATCAAGGTACAGCATCTGCAGGGACACACCTACAGCCTGCAGGCCAAAGGCGACACCGACATTCGCAAGCGCCTGTTCCAATGGGCAGTAGACCAGCACTACACCGTATTGACCATTCAGAAAGAGCAAGAGAGCCTGGAACATGTCTTCCAGCAGCTTACCCATTAGTATAACATCCGAAGCAAACATCACCATGACACGACAAGAATTAATAGCCACCATCCGTAAAAAGCAGTCGTTCCTGTGCGTGGGACTCGACACCGACCTTAAGAAGATACCGCAGCATCTGCTTGGCCACGACGACGCCATATTCATGTTCAACAAAGCCATCATCGACGCTACCCTGCCCTATGCCGTGGCCTACAAACCCAATCTGGCCTTCTACGAATCCGCCGGCATCAAGGGTCTGCAACAGCTGAAAAAAACGATGGATTACCTTCACAGCCTTCCGGAGCCCGTATTCACCATCGCCGATGCCAAACGCGGCGATATAGGCAACACCTCGCAGCAATACGCCAAGGCCTTCCTTGACCCCGCGGGAGACTTCAACTTCGACTCCATGACCATAGCACCCTATATGGGCGAGGACTCCGTGACCCCATTCACCGTCTACGACGGCAAATGGGTGATCCTGTTGGCATTGACCTCCAACAAAGGTGCTTTCGACTTCCAGTTTATCGAAGCCCAAGGCGAGCAGAAGCGGCTATTCGAGAAGGTGCTGGAACGCTCACAGGCATGGGGCAACCCTGGCAATATGATGTACGTGGTTGGAGCCACAAAAGCCGACATGCTTACCGAGGTAAGAAACATAGTGCCCGACAGTTTCCTTTTAGTTCCCGGCGTAGGAGCCCAAGGAGGCAGCCTCACCGAGGTGTGCCGTTACGGCATGACAAAAGAATGTGGACTGTTGGTCAACTCCTCGCGCGGCATCATCTATGCCTCGAATGGAGAAGACTTTGCCCAGCGGGCCGCCGACGAGGCCCAAAAACTGCAGCAGCAGATGGCCGACGAGCTCCGCAAAATCTGGTAACGGCAACGACACAATTGAAGACATACACCGCTATATGCCAACAAATTACAAAGGACGTCTCGAAGACGAGACGTCCTTTTAGCGCCCCAACAATAACCCCTACCCCACCCCACCGACAATGAACGAAGAGAACCAGAATCAGAGAGACCAGCAAAACAAATCCTTGGACGAGACGACCTATACCCTATGGCGACGCAGCCTGCGCATCGTACTGGTGCTCAGCATAATCGGGTCGAGCATGTACATGCTCTCCATGTTGATATGGGGAGTGGCTACCCCCAGCCTTCAGAAGATGGTAGACAGCGGAGCCATGGTATTGCCCGACACCATGAAAGTAGCATTTGAAGAGATGATACAAACCCCACGCACCTTCTTCATGAGCAGTGCCCTGCTCTATGCCGTATCGCTTGGAGGGGTAATACTGATGTGGAACCTGCGACGTATCGGGTTCCATCTCTACACCTTGTCGCAGCTGCTCGTTCTTGTTGTCACCGTACTCTTTCTTGGCAAAGAGCATCTGCTGCTCGGCGACGTCATGTTTACCCTCTTGTTTGTCATCTACTATTATTTCTCGCTGCGCCGACTGGGAGTCTTCGTAAAGGACGGAGGCTTTGTGCCGCAAAAAAATTCAGACAGAGAAGATTCATAACACACTAACAATCTTTTCTTTAGGAAATTTCCGGAAAATTTCGGAAAAATAGTGACGCCCAAAGGGTTTTACATGGGCGTAAGTTGGTACTTTTGCAACGAAAACAGACAAAACCACCAACCAATAAAGAAAGGATTAGAAATGAAGACCCAAAAATTAATTGCACTATTATTATTAGGGGCGCTGATCTGCGTCAGTCCTGCCTACGCACAACGCGGAGGCGGCAGCCGAGGCGGCAGCAGCCATAGTTCATCATCATCGAGCCGCAGCAGTAGCAGCCATAGCAGTTCCCCGTCGAGCCGCAGCAGCTTCAGCGGATCCTCTAACCACAGCAGTTCCCCGTCGAGCCGCAGCAGCTTCAGCGGATCCTCTAACCGCAGCAGTTCCCCGTCGAGCCGCAGCAGCTTCAGCGGATCTTCCAACCGCAGCAGTTCCCCGTCGAGCCGCAGCAGTTTCAGCGGATCCTCTAACCGCAGCAGCAATAGTGAAAGTTCGAACCGTTCCGGCGTTTCAACGAGGAGCGAGAGTGGAAGTCGCGGCAGCTCTATCCGTAGCGAACGTAGCCGCTCGTCGGTAGGAGCCCCTGTGAGCACGTCACCCTCGAGCCGCAACGGGAGCAGATCTACGGTGCGCGACACACGTGCCGCCACACGTGAAGACGGCACATCGGTACGCCGTGGCAGCGATGGCCGTGGCGGCAGTCATGTTGAAGGAAGCCGAGGCGGCAATCGCGGCAGCGGAACCAACCATAGCGGTTCAACGGCAGGCAGAGGGAGAACCCATAGCGATGGTCAAGGGTATGCACGTCCCGGACGTCCTGGCCATATGCCACCGTCGCACCGCCCAATGCATCCGGCACCCTATTTCCACCATCCTTACCATCATGGAATCATCCATATGCGTCCCATCGTATGGGTACATGTGCATCCGCGTCCCATCTGCTGGCCAGGATTCTGGGTATACTGCAACTCTTACTGGTACGACTACCATGTGACCGATGTCACCGTAGTACACCACTACATCAAAGAGACCTACAGTGTAGACATGGTAAGCTACGCCATCAGCGGAGACCTTATGTACGCCATAGTCAACGATGCTGACGGGAAGACCTATCTGCAAGTCTTCGACCAGAACGACAAGCTCTTGGCAGAACAGGAAATCAGTTCCAGATATATCAAGACAGAGATTGACCGTGAAAACGGAGGCTGCTGGATTTTCAAGAAAAAAGACAAAGATCCGATGCTGTTCCTCTATGTTGACGACGAGCTGTTAATCTACGAAGCCGACTAAACAACGAACAATGAACCAAATAGTTTTCAACATAAACGACAATTTAAATTAGGTTAAACATCATAATCTGAGTGCTTCTGCGTCAAAAAGCGACAATACCTTACACCTTAAATCAATCACACCACAAATCAATCACACCACTCAGAAAAGTTTAATGTTGTTCACCGCGAGAGGCATCCGCAAGGATGCCTCTCTCTATTATATCCTGTCCTTAAAACACATTAAACAGTCCGCCATTAATGTTCCTCCCGCAAAAACTGTTTCATTTGCTTCGATCTGATGGCTGGAGGCTCGTTGCAACAGACTGCCAGCATCTTTTGCAATAAAACCGTCACTTTTGCGTTAACCCCATAAAGACAAACCATTTTGCTTCGAAACATCAACATAACAGGCAATCTAAACAGCACATTCCACAATGTCGGAATCTTCAATTTGGTGCATCGGGAAAATACTGAAAATCAACATCAGTATTTCCACAAAAACGGTTTCACTTTCACTGGCAAAGAGAACACTTTCTCAAATGTGTCTTCTGGCGCGGTGAGTAAATTAGATGGTCTTAAACTCCTTAAAAGGGGTCTTCTCGGAATCAATGTGAGTTCTGCGATTATGGCATTCATGGACTATAGAAATTCGTTCAAGAAAGGTCCAACGAATATGTCGGACCATATTTCTTTCGCCTCAAGTGTAGTGGCCTTTGGCAGTGCATATGGTGCGATTGCAAGTTTGTATCTCGATGGAATTAATTGTGCCGCAAAGAAAGGTGCTGTGGCAGAATCCTCTTTGAAGAATTACTTTTCGCCACTTTCTCCGAGTAATTTTTTTAAAAATTGTTTGGGGTATTAAACTTTTGCCATTGATTATGGTTGAGCCAGTCACATATTTGTACTATCGATGCTATAAACTCTATAGCAGATTTAATAAAGAAAACCCAGCGTTTCAGTATGGTGCATTATTCGGAGTTATGGTGTTTTCTTATATTGCTGCTATTATTGCATTGGTTAATAAAGAATTCCCATCCAATGCTGCCGTTTTTATATCGATGCTCTTGTCGATAGTCCTTACGTGGATAGTTTCTCATTTTGAGGACAAAATAGTGAAAAAATATGATAATATAAGTAATCGGAAAAAGAAGATAGGTGATATTATCTTCATCGTCGAGATTGTCATAACCATCTTAGCAGGAATACTCTTATTACGGATTTAGAATAAATGATAAATTGACCACATCAACACATAAACCAGCTGAAGCGAACCGCATTCATACCGTACGGTTATGCCCCTTTGTTTTCACCGGCAAGGAGCGAGACCCACTTCGCCTGTATCTGCAAAGTGGGGAACTTTGCAGGGCTCGGCTCACAAGTCCACCGGACTTGCTCACAGGCTACAGCTACTTGCCTCATCAAGCTCGGCAGGCGCAAGACGGTGCCAGGTACTTGGAGCATGATTTGATGTCAATGTGGCTCAGCGTGGACCCGATGAGCGACAAGTATCCGTCGCTGTCGCCGTATGCTTATTGCGCGTGGAATCCTGTGAAGTTGGTGGTGCCTGATGGTTGTTCCGGGGTGCCGTCTATAAATAAGAAAACAAAAACCATTACAATCACATCAAAGTTGTATTTC
>CAMNKG010000099.1 GCA_946542135.1 uncultured Bacteroidales bacterium | reverse complement strand
ACCGTCGTCTGCGCATGATGCTCCACTGGGACGTCAACAACGGCATCAGCCGCCGTAGCTGGGCCCGCAACGAAGGCGCCATGTTCGCCATCAAGCGCGCCATGGAGATATGCCCTGAGCTCAAGGTCACCATGCCCAACCTCGTTGACGACAAGATACTTGAAGGACTGTTCTAAAGCAGCCCTGGGACTTGCAGGAGCCGACCGCCACAAGCAACGGTCGGCTCCCGACGGTCCTTATTAAAAAAAACTGTAAACGTAAACCCATACACAGGGGTATTCTTGTCCTGCCCCGACGCAGGCCTCCGGCACCGGCTGGAGGAAACCCCCTTTAACAAAACAAGAGACCATGCAACAACCTACAACGACGGACAAAGACGCCGTCATCATCTACTCGGGTGGACTGGACTCCACCACACTGCTCTACGAAGAGCAACACCACATCGCATTGGCTATCACCTTCGACTACGGCAGCAACCACGCCCGGCGCGAGATAGCCTGCGCCACACACCACTGCCAACAGCTGGGCATCGAACAGCTTATCATACCCCTCGATTTTATCAAGGACTACTTCACCTCGTCGCTGACCGCCGGCGCCGAAGCCATCCCCGACGGCAACTATGACGACCAGAATATGCGCTCCACCGTGGTGCCGTTCCGCAACGGCATCATGCTCAGCATCGCCTGCGGCATCGCCGAGAGCAGAGGCCTGCGGCGCGTGCTCATCGCCAACCACAGCGGTGACCATGCCATCTACCCCGACTGCCGCCACGACTTCATACAAGCCATGCAGAAAGCCATGGAGACAGGCACCTACATCAACGTCACCATCGCGGCACCCTATACCGGACTCTCCAAAGCCGACATCGTCAGCCGCGGCGCAGCACTGGGCATCGACTACGGCACCACCTATTCCTGCTACAAAGGTGGCGAAAAGCACTGCGGCACCTGCGGCACCTGCCGCGAACGCCACGAGGCTTTCCTCCAGGCGGGAATACCAGACCCCACCCTTTACGACAACAACGAGAAATAATTCACATATCACCTATGTTCTACCTTCAGAAAACCATCGAAATATCGGCAGCACACCACCTGGAACTCGACTACCCCAGCAAATGCACACAACTGCACGGCCACAACTGGATCATCACCATCTACTGTAAAGCCCGCGAACTCGACAAGAACGGCATGGTCATCGACTTCTCCGAAATCAAACGCCGCATCGTCGACCCCCTGGACCACCATGTCGTCAACGACGTGATAGGATGCAACCCCACGGCCGAGAACATAGCACGCTGGTGCCAGCAGCAGATACCCCACTGCTACCGCGTCGATGTGCGCGAAAATGCCGACAACGTAGCCACCTACGAGGAGGATTAAGAGTGAGAATCAACGAGATATTCTATTCCCTGCAGGGCGAAGGACACCACGTCGGCACCCCTGCCCTCTTCATCCGCATGGCGGGATGCAACCTGCGTTGTCCTTTCTGCGACACGCACCACCAGGAGGGGCAGGAGATGGACGAAGAGACCGTGGCAGCCCATGCCGCAGCGTGTCCCGCCACGCTGGTCGTCGTCACGGGAGGCGAACCGGCCCTGCAGCTCACCGCCACCCTCGTGGACCGTCTTCACAAGGCCGGCAAAAAAGTGGCTGTCGAAACCAACGGCACAAAGCCACTGCCCGCCAACGTTGACTGGATCACCCTCTCGCCCAAAGACCTCTTCCTCGGCAACGAAGCAGCACCCGTAATCAGCACCGCCCACGAGCTGAAAGTCGTTTTCGACGGCATCCACGAACCTCAGTCCTATCCCCATATCAACATACTGCACGACAGATTCCTGCAGCCCTGCGACACCGGCGACACCCACCACAACAGTGCCATCGTCAAGCAGACCATCGACTACATCAAAAAACATCCCCAGTGGCGCCTCTCGATGCAGATGCACAAAATTGTCGGCATACAATAATAAAAGGAGGAAAACTGCGTTTTCACGACGACAGAAAAGAATATAAACAAAACTAAAACAACAACAGCCATGAAAGGAAGTCAGATCCCATTCAAGAAAAACTACATCCTCGGAACCAGCATCGTGCTTGCCGCCTTCGTGCTCGGACTCATGCTGGTATGGACCGTGAAGACCCTCAAGTCGTTCGACGACACCGTCACCGTACGCGGCCTCTGCGAGAAAGAAGTCCCCGCCGACCGCGTCGTGTACCGTCTCAGCTACAGCGAGAAGAACAACGACCTCGCTGCCCTGCGGCAGACCATCGCCGCCAACAACAAGACCATCGTCAAGCTGCTCCACGACGCCGGCTTCGAAGACAGCGAGATCTCCTACGGCGCCGCCTCCTACTCCGACGAGTACAACTCGTGGAGCGACGTGTCGCACATTGCCTACCGCTACGAGGCCAGCCAGACCGTCACCGTCATCACCTCCAAGATGGACCTCATCAAGAAAGCCCAAAACAGCATCGAGTCGGCCCTCATCAACAACAACATCCTGGCCAACGGCTACGCCGACTACCAGTATCTGGGCCTCAACGATATCAAGCCCTCCATGATTGCCGAAAGCCTCGAGAAAGCGCGTGAATCCGCCGAAGAGTTCGCCAAAAACAGCCACAGCAAGATTGGCAAAATGCGTACCGCTTCGCAAGGCTACTTCGAGATAGAAGACCTCGACGAGCACAACCCCCAAGTGAAGAAAGTGCGCGTCGTCACCACCGTGGAATACTATCTGAAATAACAACCCGCCGTCCCTGCAAAAGCCATGAAACGACTCCTTCCCATCCTGATGCTGAGCCTCCTGCTATGGTCGTGCGACCCTGGCTTTAACCAATACTGCATGATACGCAACGACGCCGACCAGCCCGTCGACGTCATCCCCGCTGGCTACCGAATCGCGCGCAACTACGAGTTAGACACCACCGACACCATCTACAACCAGCCTTTCACCTTGGCGGCAGGCGAAGACACCATGGCGGTGTATGACGGCGGCATCGGTGCCGCCGACCTCGACAACGCGCACATGCAGATGGTGTACTTCTTCGGCGACAGCGTCATCTTCCGCTTCGCCGACGGATGCCTGCGCATATACCATGCCACCGACACACTGGGCAACAGCCCCTACAACCCCTTGGCACCGGCTTACACATGGGAAGAGAAAGTCGGCAAACCCTGGGCCGGCCACACCTATTTCGGCCAGCTGACCTTCACCATCGACAACAGCCAGCATCCCGCTGCCAACCACCAATAAGGAAAGAACATGATGTCACACAGAATCTTCCAGCTTCTCGTCGTGCTGCTGCTCGCGGCAATGCCATGCAGCCTCCACGCCCAGGATTCTAAGGAGCAGATGGCATCATACTATTTCCAGAACAAAGAATACGACAAGGCCATAGAGCTCTACGAGCCTCTCTACGAGCGTACGCAAAACCTCTTCTACTACCAGATGCTGCTGCAGTGCTACACCGAGACAGCGCACTACAAAGAGGCCGAGAAACTGGTGGAACGCCGCATCAAGAAACAGCCCAAGGCGCTGCAACTGATGGTGGACCTCGGCATGCTGCACAGCCGTCAGGGCAACGAGAAGAAAGCCCGCAGGGCTTTCGACGACGCCATCGACAAGATAGGCCACGACAGCAAGCAGATCAACGACCTCGCCGTGGCCTTCGAGAATGCCAACCACAACGAGTACGCCATCCGCACCTACCTCAAGGCACGCGAGCAGATGAAGAACCCCTACCTCTACGTCATGGAACTGGCCACGCTCTACGAGAAGTCCGGCGACTACGAGAAGATGATGAACGAATACTTCGAACTCCTCGACAACTCGCCCAAGTCTATAGGTTCCATACAGATAGCACTACAACGCGCCCTCAACGAGACGGCATCGACCCACCTCGCCGACGGACTCCGCAAGACCCTCATAGCCCGCATCCGTCAACACCCGGACAACAACAGCTATCTGGAGATGATGATATGGTTCTCGCTGCAACAACATGACTTCGAATTTGCACTGACCCAGGCCAAGGCCGTCGACGCACGTTTCCCGGAACAGGGCACCTCGCAGGTCTTTCGTGTGGCGCAAATCGCCGAAAACAACGAGGCCTACGACATCGCCGAGAAAGCCTACAACCACATCGTGGCCAAAGGCAACGAGAACCCCTACTATTTCGACAGCCGCGTGGGACTGCTCAACGTGCGCTACAAGCAGCTGAACCAAGACCACGCCGTCGACCCCCGCGAACTGCAAACGCTGAAGGACGCCTACGACCAAGCACTCAACGAGCTGGGCAAGGAGCCCAAAACCATCCCGCTCATGCGCAACTATTCGCGCCTGCTGGCCTACAACCCCTCCTCGTCACAGCAGTCTGTCGACGACCTCCAAAAAGCTGCCGACCTCCTCTACGACATCATCGATATGCCCCGCATATCCAACGGCACCCTCGCCGAGGTGAAGCTGGAACTGGGCGACCTGCTCCTCTTTGCCGGCGAGACGTGGGACGCCGCACTACTCTACGGACAGGTGGAGAAAGCCAACAAAAACGATGTCGTCGGCGCCATGGCCAAGTTCAAGAACGCCAAACTCTCCTACTACAGCAACGACTTCCAGTGGGCCAAGTCGCAACTCGACGTGCTCCGCGCCTCTACCTCCAAGCTCATCGCCAACGATGCCATGGAGCTCTCGCTCCTCATCAGCGACAACATGGAAGAGGACAGCACCTACGAGATGCTCTCCTACTATGCCGCCGCCGACCTCATGATCTACCGCAACCAGCTCGACAGCGCCTGGACGCTCCTCGACAACATCACCCAACGCAGCCTCAGCCATGCCCTCTTCGACGAGGTGCTGGTGCAGAAAGCCCGCATCCGCATGAAGCAGGGCCGCTACCAGGAAGCCGACACGCTGCTGCAGTTCGTGGTGGACCACTACGGCAGCGACATCCTCGCCGACGACGCCCTCTTCATGCTCGCCGAACTCAACGAGCAGCAGCTCGGCAACGCCGACAAGGCACGCCAGTGCTACGAACGCCTCATCCTCGACTACCCCTCCAGCCTCTATGTCGACCGAGCCCGCAAACGCTACAGAAAATAACACCATGGAACAAGTCAAAGCCAAGAAATTCCTCGGACAGCACTTCCTCACCGACGAAAGCATCGCCGAACGCATAGCCCGCAGCATCAGCGACGACACCCGCTGCCTGCTGGAGATAGGTCCCGGCATGGGCGTCCTCACCAAATACCTGGTCGACAATACGCAATATCAGTTCAAAGCCATCGAGATAGACCGCGAGTCGGTGGCATACCTCCACGACCACTACCCTACCCTCGACCTCACAGAAGGCGACTTCCTCCGGCTCGACCTCAAAACCATTTTCCCCGAACCCTTCGCCGTCATCGGCAACTTCCCCTACAACATCTCCTCTCAGATACTCTTCCGCGTTTTCGAGAACCGCAACATGATCCCCGAAGTGGTGGGCATGTTCCAGAAAGAGGTGGCCGAGCGCGTCGCCGCAGGTCCGGGCAGCAAGACCTACGGCATACTCAGCGTGTTGCTGTCGGCATTCTACGACATCGAGTACCTCTTCACCGTCCACGAGCATGTCTTCAATCCGCCTCCCAAAGTCAAGTCCGCCGTCATCCGACTCCGTCGCAACGATGTGGCACGGCTCGACTGCGACGAAAAGCTTTTCGTTCAAGTGGTGAAAACCGGCTTCAACCAGCGCCGCAAGACCCTGCGCAACGCCCTCAAGCCCCTCAATATGACCCTCGACGGCATCCCCGACACACTCCTCGCCAAACGCGCCGAACAACTGTCGGTATCCGACTTCATAACGATAACAAACACACTAACAAACTCATCTATTCAAAGTTAACGTTACGGTTAAGGTCAGAGTTAAAGCTAAAATAATATCATTCTAAAGTTAAAGTTAAGGTTAAAGTTAAGGTTAAAGTTAAAGTTAAGGTTAAAGTTAAAATGTCCATAATCGAATTCATCATCCTCGCCATAGCCCTCTCGTTCGAAACACTCATCGTCATGCATGGCTGTGCCTCCAAAACCAACATCCGCCTGACCCAAGGTCTTGCGGAATCTGCCATCATCGCCATCGAAAACGTCATCCTGCTGCTCGTCGGCATGTGGTTGGGCAACCTGCTGCGCTTCACGCCCGACTCGCTTGGCCAGTCCTCCACGCGCGACCTGCTAACCGACAGCGACAACCTGGTCTGCCTGGCGCTGATGATCTTCGTGGCACTGCGCCTCATGTTCCGCACCGGCAGCAAGAAGCACAAAACGCCCAACTACGACATCAGCCGCTTCGGCACCGCAGCGCTGCTCGGCATCGCCGTGGGCATCAACAGCCTGCTCGTGGGTCTGGGACTGGGGT
>CAMNKG010000098.1 GCA_946542135.1 uncultured Bacteroidales bacterium | reverse complement strand
CACTGGCCGCTGATGCAGAGTTGGTCGTTGCGACCGTCATTGTTGGGGGTGAAGGCGTTGGGAATATGGATGTTGGGCTTGCCGCAGACTACGCTGATGCAGGCCACGGTGACGCTGTCGAAATGGGTGCAGCCGATGCTGTCAACAACGGCAACAACGAAGGTGGTGGTGTCGTCGAGTGTGGCCGCAGGCGTCGGCGAGGAGGGGTCGTCGACAAGCTCGCTGGGCATCCAATAATAGCTGCCGCCGGGTATGGTGGTGACATGGAGCGTCGTGCTGTGCCCGGAGAAGACGACGGCGTCGTCGGCCCAGGCATGCACGCCGGCGAAGGACTCCTGGCTGTGGATTGTGATGCTGTCGCGCACTTCGCAGCCGGTGGCGTCGGTGACAACGACAACGGCGGTGCCGCTACACAAGGCTTCGGCGGTGGCGCCGGTCTCGCCGGAACTCCACAGATACTCGTAGGGCGCGGCGCCACCCGAGACTTCGGCGCTGGCCTGGCCGCTGCATTGCCCCTCGCAGCTGTTGTGACCATAGTTGACGGTAAGGCTGATGTCGACATTCTCCAAAACGGTGACGGTGTCGAAGAGCTGGCAGCCGTTGGCATCGCTGATCTGCACGATGTAGGTGCCGGCGCACAAACCCGTACGGGTGCTGGCGGTGCTGCTGTCGTCGAGCCAGAGGAGGGTGTAGCTGCCGGGCCCGGCAACGCTGAGGGTGATGGAGCCGGTGCAGCTCTCATGGCAGTGAATATGCTCGACGGCGGCGGCAACCTGTGGGGGCACGGGATTGACGATGGTGTATTGGCTCGTCAAGCTGCAGCCGCGACCGTCGCGGAACATGGCAATGTGGTCGCCTTCGCACAGACCCCCGATGCTGTCGGCGCTCTGCCAGCCGTCACCAAAATTGTAGAGGTAGGGCAGGGTGGCGTTGGCGGCATTGACGACGATCTTTGCACCACCATCGCAGTCGGAAGGGCAGAGGGGCTGGACGACATGGATGCTGTCGACAACGGGAAGGTAGCGCACATGGATGCTGTCGCTCTTCTCGCAGCCCAGGTCGTCGACAACATGGAGGTAGAGCCACTGCACCGTGTCGGGATGGAAGCTGTACGTGCCGCTGTGCATGTTGGCATTGAGGGTGTCGGCAAAGGTGGCGCTGCTGGACCACTGGTAGCGGACGTTGCTGCCAGGGGTGCTGACATTGACGGTGGCGGGCGAACTGCAGGTGACGCTGTCGCCGATGATGGTGGCGTCGGCTTCGCCTACGCGGACATGCTGGATGAGGGTGTCGCGACAGCTGCCGTCAAGGGGGCTAACGACGAGGGTGTACGTGCCGCTCTGGGTGACGAAGGGGTTGGCAATGGTGCTGTCGCTGACGGTGCCGGTAATCCAGCGGTACTGGCACCGCGGCGCCGGCGTGAGCCCGATCTGCAGGGGAATGCCGGGACAGGTCTCGAGGGTGTCTAAGCTGTAGCTGCCGTTGCCGACCACCATGATGTTGTGGCTGACGCTGTCGGTGTTCGCGCAGGATCCAGGCCGGTAGGCTATCAGCGTGATGCGGTGGAGCCCCGGGGTCGTGAAGGTGTGGTGGATGGTCTGCCCCATCAGGGTAGCATAGGTAGTGTCGTCGTCAATACGCCACACGAAGCTGTCGCCACGCCCAGTGCTGGTGAGCGCCACGCTGTTGCCATCCAGGCATACAGTGGCGGGCAGCGGAAACTCTGCAACGGGGAAGTCGTTGGCAAGGTTGATGCGGAAGACGGCATTGTTGCAGTTGCTGCTGTTGTTGTGCTGCCCGTAGGCGCCGGCGGTGACGGGGAAGGCGTCGCCGCCGCTGCAGCTCGCGCAGACGGACTGGTAGAGGGTACCGTGGCGGTCGAAGCGGCTGGTGCCGCCGTCTACGTGGTCGCCGCCGCTATAGTAGTTGGCAGCAGTGTGCTGCTCGCCGAAAAAGGTGGCATAGACAAGGCTGTTGGCGTCGATGTCGATGGACATGATGTAGAAGTCCTGCCCGTCGGTGGTGCTCTGCAACGCGTCGGGGGTGACGCTGAGGTTAGAGGTGCCGTGGGTGTTCCAGGCATAGGTGGTGCCGTTGAAGGAACGCCCCAGAAAGATGCGACCCCAGCCGCTGAGATAGAGCCGGCTGCAGATGTCGACGGCGAAGGCGGTGGGAGAGATGTTGGGCTCGCCGCTGCCGTCGCCGAAAACGGTGCTCCACACCAGGGTGTCGAGCGTGGGCTTGAAGCGCGCCAAAAACTGGCCGCTGTTGGGGGTGTTGTAGTTGGCGTTGTGGATGAGGGTGCTGCCCAAAGCTTTGGTCTGTCCGAAAAGGAAGATGTCGTTCTGCTTGCCGCAACGCACGAAGTAGCTCTGGTCGTAGGACGACGAGCCGAAGTAGGTGCTGCCCATCAGGGTGTTGCCGTAGTACGAGATTTTGGCAACGAAGCCGTCGGCACTGCCGCCACCGTAGGTGCCCATGTGGGCCTGCGGCGTAACGGGGAAATTGAGCGAGTTGGTGCCGCCGCAGACAACGACGTTGTAGCGCGTGTCGCAGTCGATGGAATAGATGGCGTCGTCTTTGGAGCCGCCAAGATAGGTGCTCCACATCAGGTTGGTGAGGTTGTAGTCGATCTTGAAGACGATGCCGTCCTGGCGCCCCCCGTTGGTGGGTTGGATGCAGTCGGCGGTGACGGGAAAATTGGTCGACGTGGTGGTGGAGCCAACGTAGATGTTGTTCATGTCGTCGGTGATGAGCTCGCCGCGGGCGCCGTCGCCGTAATTGTAGTAGAGCGAGTCGTTGCCCAGCATGATGGTGTTGTAGTCGAACGCGTTGCGGTAGTTGAGACCGTCGTTGCCGTTGCCCCCGACGTAGGTGGAGGCCTGCAGCTGGGTGCCGTCGCTGTTGAAGCGGCAGATGAAGATGTCGGAACCGTTGGGGAAGTTGATGGTCGACGAGCCCTCGTATTGGAGCGCCGTGCCGCCGTTGAAGGAGGTGTCGAAGGCCGTCGGCGTCACGGGGAAGTTGCTGGAACCGGTGGTGCCGAAGATGACCAGCTCGTCGAAGGAGTTCACGAACATGCTGTGGGGCATGTCGGCCTGGCTCCCGCCAAGGTAGGTGGCGTAGAGGCGTTGGGAACCGGAACTGTCGAACTTGAAGATGCCGATGTCGCAGTTGCCGTTGTAGGTGCCGTCGTAGGCTCCGAGCGAGACGGGATAGCCGGCACCGAAGACGACACCGGCGGTGTAGGTGTTCTTGTAGGCATCGTAGCAGCCTGTGGTGCCCCAGTTGTCGGCGGTGGAGCCGGTATAGGTGGAAAAATGAAGGTAGGGGTCGATGATCAGCGGCCGCGTGGCGTCGTAGCGCCCTATGGCGAAGGTGATGCGGCCGTCGGCGAGGGTGTAGGCGGCAGCCACTTCGGTCTGCTTGCCGTCGATGAACTGGTAGGCATAGGGCCGGAGCTCGACAAGTTCGCCCACTGAGGTGCCCACCACAATGTTGCCCTGCTTCAGGCGCACGCTCTCCACGCCCTCGTAGCGCATCGCAATGTCGGCAGGGTTGGCACCGGGGTTGACGATGAAGTCGTATTTCATGGCGTTGGTGGCGGTGTAGACCTTGAGGTCGACGCCGCTATAGAGGTCGTGGTAGACGACGGTTTGGTAGCACCCCACCCCGGCAACATGACGCGATGGGTCGCGACCCAAATAGTAGTTCTCGACCCCGGGCTCGCGCTCTTGACCCTCGACCATCGCGGCATTGCTGCCCTCGAACCACAGCCGGTAGGCATGCTGCCGATAGCGCGACGAACCATTCCCGCTGACGGCGGGATGGTGCAGGTTGGCGTTGTCGGCATGCTGCACCACAAAGGTGAAGCAGTCGCGCTCCACAAAGAGCGTGGCTCGGTGCATCTGCGAACGGAACAGCACGCGGCTCTCCCACTGCCCGAGGTTTTCGCTGAATCGCATGCGCAGACCTATGCCTATCGTGTCGCGCTGGCTGCGGGCTGCAACCGTCGCACTCTGGCTCAGAATCAGCATGACTGCCAGCCATCGGAGCGTTCTGACTAAGAATGGTTTCATGGTTGCAAATGTACACAAAAAAAACTATTCCGCATAATATTATTGTGAAAAGTTTTCTAATGAATTGTAAATTAATGGTTTTGTATCGTTCTGAAAATCAAAATACAATGAACCTCTCGCCAAGAAAATTAAAAAATATTGTGTTTATTTGAAAAAATAGTTGTAACTTTGCAAAAATATTTTCACAAACACCCCAAATTTTATCCTTATGAAAAAAGTTTTTTATTCTGTCGCGCTCTTCGCAGCCGTAGCTATGCTCGCCTCCTGTGGCGGCATGAAGTCTGATGCCAAAAAAATGGCCAACAAGATGTGTGAATGCGCTCTCCTGGCCGAAGATATGGACAACGTCGACATGGAAAAGCTCGAGGCCTGCTCTAATGAATTGGATTCCATGGGCGACGAACTGGACAAGAAATACACCGAGAAAGAGGACCAGAAGGCCTTGGCAAAAGCCTTTGCCGAAGAGCTGAAAAGCTGCAAGGCCAAGGATGCTGACAAGTTGGTTGCATTTTTCGAGTCGGCCGACAATTTTGATTTCTAATAGTTGACTCCCTATGAAGAAAGCCTTTGTTTTGCTCCTGTCGGCTGCGGCCCTATGTCTCGTCTCCTGCGGCGGCGCCAAGTCGGACGCCAAAAAGCTCGCCAAGCAGGCCTGCAAATGCCAGGCTATGGAGGAGTCGGAAAACCCCGACGAGGCCACGCTGCGCGAATGCTGGTCGTCGACAATGAATTTTGCCGAAGAACTCTACGACAAATACAAGGACAACGACGACGACCTCAAAATATTTGAAGAGGTCATGGACCAGGCTGAAAAGGACTGCGTCGGCAAGAACAAGTAACCCTAACTATTGAATCTTTGCCCAAAATCAATGTTTTCGTGCCGCCATGTGCGGCACTTTTTTTGCTTCCTTTGTTTTCATCATTAACACCTGTAAACTCTTTTCCACTTTTTTTCTGACGCTTTGATCAATCAAGAAACCATACAACGCATCATGGATGCCACCCGCATCGAGGAGGTGATCGGCGAATTTGTGCAACTCAAAAAGCGCGGCGCCAACCATGTGGGTTGCTGTCCTTTCCACAACGAGAAAACGCCCTCATTCTCGGTGTCGCCGTCGAAGGGCATATACAAGTGCTTCGGCTGCGGCGAGAAGGGCAACGCTGTGGGCTTCCTGATGAAGCATGAGCACTATTCCTACCCCGAGGCTTTGCGATGGCTGGCCAACAAATACCACATCGAGATCGAGGAGGAGAAGCTCACCGAGGAACAGATTGAACGCAACAATGAGCGCGACGCGCTCTTCCACGTCTCGGAGTTCGCACAGAAATACTTCGCCACCCTGCTTTACGAGAACGAGATGGGGCAGGCCGTGGGCCTGGCCTATTTCCACAACCGCGGCCTCACCGACAAGGTAATCAAGGAGTTCGGTCTGGGCTACTGCCTCGACGAATGGGACAACTTCACCAAGCATGCTCGGCAGAACGGCTACAGCGACAACGTGTTGCAAAAGACGGGTCTCACCATCTTCAAGGAGGAGGGCCGCTGCTTCGACCGCTTCCGCGGCCGCGTCATGTTCCCGATCTACAGCGTCAGCGGTCGCGTGCTGGGCTTTTCGGGCCGCGTCCTCAGCAAGGAAAAGCAGCAGGCTAAGTATGTCAACTCGCCGGATTCGGAGATATACAACAAAAGCCACATCCTCTACGGCCTCTTTCAGGCCAAGAACGCCATCAGCCGTCTGGACAAATGCTACTTGGTGGAGGGCAACGTCGACGTCATCTCGATGTTCCAGTCGGGCGTGGAAAACACCGTGGCGTCGTGCGGCACTTCGCTCACCATCGAGCAGGTGCGCCTGATGCGTCGCTACACCAAAAACGTCACCGTCCTCTACGACGGCGACAACGCGGGCATCAAGGCGGCCTTCCGCGCCGTCAACATGCTCTTCGAGGAGGGCATGCATGTCCGCGTGGTACTCTTCCCCCCGGGCGACGACCCCGACAGCTTTGCTCAAAAAAACGGCTCCACTAAGCTGCAAGAATACCTCCACGACAACGAAACGAACTTTATACTCTTCAAAACCAAGGTGCTGATGGACGACATTAAGGGCGACCCCATCCGTAAGGCTGAAGTGCTCAAAGACATCGTCAGCACCATCGCCCTGGTGCCGGACCTCATGGAACGCACGGAGTATGTCGCACTCTGCGCCTCCCGTCTCCACGTCCCCGAACAGACGCTGCAGATGGAACTGGCCCGCGAACTGAACCGCCGCCTGCGAAGCACCGCCGACCAGCACCAGCCTGACCCCAACGACAAAGACATTGCCGACCCCGCCAACCCTCAGCA
>CAMNKG010000097.1 GCA_946542135.1 uncultured Bacteroidales bacterium | reverse complement strand
ACGCGGCACAGTGAACTTCGACATCTACAGCTACGCCCTCAAGCACGGCAAATTCTGGGGCGGCGAAGAAGGCGACCTCAACGAGGCCGTCGCTCTCGTCAACTACGCCAAGGAGAACCTGCCCAAATTCCGCGTGCTCACCGTGGGCGGAACGCTGTTCAACAATGCCGGTTCCAACATCGTTCAGGAACTGGGCTTCAGCCTGGCCGCCGCCAACGAGCTGATGGCCAAACTCACCGACCGCGGTTGCGACGCCGCCCTCGTGGCCAACAATATCGTCTTCAACCTCGCCATCGGCAGCAACTACTTTATGGAGATCGCCAAAATCCGCGCCGCCCGCATGCTTTGGAGCAAAATCGCCGAGCAGTACAAACCCTCTTGCGACTGCGCCCTCAAGGCTTATATCAACTCCACGTCGTCGACATGGAACAAGTCCATCTTCGACCCCTATGTCAATATGCTGCGCACCACCACCGAGACCATGAGCGCCGCCATAGCCGGCGCCGACTCGATATCGACAATGCCTTTCGACACTGCCTTCAAGCAAGCCGACGACTTCAGCTACCGCATCGCACGCAACCAGCAGCTGCTGCTCAAAGAAGAATCGTACCTTGACAAGATTGTCGACCCCGCAGCCGGAAGCTATTACATTGAAAACCTGACCAACTCCATCGCCCAATACGCATGGCAACAGTTCCTCGCCGTCGAGGAAAAAGGCGGCTTTGCCCAAGCCATACGTCAAGGTTTCGTGCAAGACGAGATTGCCAAGACCGCACAGCAGCGCGACACCGACATTGCTACCCGCAAGACCACCATCCTCGGCACCAACCAGTATCCCAACCTGACCGAGACGATGAACGCCAAAATCGAGAAAAAAGACTGCTGCTGCCACTGCGAGAAAGGCACCGAGATCAAGACCCTTGAACCCTACCGCGGTGCCGAAGCCTTCGAGCACCTGCGCCTCGCCACCGAGCTGTCGGGACGCCGCCCCAAGGTGTTCCTCCTCACCTACGGCAACCTCGCCATGCGTCGCGCCCGTTCGGGTTTCGCCACCAATTTCTTCGGTGTCGCCGGCTACGAAATCGTCGACAACAACGGCTTCGCCACCGCCGAGGAAGGCGTGAAGGCTGCCCTCGACGCCAAAGCCGACATCGTCGTCCTCTGCTCTTCCGACGAAGAGTATGCTGACATCACCGAGACGGCATGCAAGCTCCTCAAAGGCAAAGTCAAGTCCATCGTCCTGGCCGGCTATCCCAAGGAGATGGTCGACACCTACAAAGGCTATGGCATCGACGAATTCATCCATGTCAAGACCAACGTCCTCGAATCGCTGACAGGATTCCAGAAACTGATGGGAATCATGCAATAAACGATTTCAATAAAAGACCATTCATAGGAAAAAGGTTCCTCGCGGGGAACCTTTTTTGATGAAATACACGACGACAAGACATGAAACTGAGCTACCCTATCATCGACCGTTACATCCTGGGGAAATATCTGAAGACATTCCTCCTGTGGCTCGTCATCATCATCGTCATTGTCATCACCTTCGATGTGTCGGAAAAGCTCGACGACTTTATCCGCAACAATGCGCCCACCAACGAGATCATCTTCAAATACTACTGCAACTTCATCCCCAACTTCTTCAGCCTCTACGGCCCCCTGTTCGTCTTCATTTCCACACTTTTCTTCACCTCCAAAATGGCCGGCAACACCGAGATTATTGCCATTCTCGGCAGCGGCATCAGCTACAAACGGCTGCTACGCCCCTATTTCCACGGAGGCCTCATCCTCGCACTGCTCATATTGGTGGTCGGCAATTTCGTCATTCCGCGCAGCAATGTGACGCTCAAGGCCTTCGAAGGGAAATACATCAAGACCTCCAAACGCAGCTTCTACAGCAACCTGCATTTCCAGACCAGCAAGGGCGTGCAGGTGAGCACCTTCACCTACGACGTCAAAAACCGCTCGGCGGTACACTTCACCCAGGACAGCTACGACAGCGTGGGCAACCTTGCCGACCGCCTCTTTGCCAACAAGCTGGAGTTCGACACAGCGACAAGCGAATGGGTCGCCTACCAATACAGTCACCGCACCTTCAGCGGAAACACCGAGACACTGGAGACGCAACCCATGAAACGGCTCAGGCTGAACCTCGACCCCAGCGACTTCAACGAAGCCACCAAACAGATAGCCACCATGAACAGCATCGAGCTCTACCACCACATCCAACGCGAGAAGATGCGAGGCTCCGGAGCCGTCATCGTGACCAAGCTGGAATTCTACCAACGCCTCCTCAACCCGCTGGCATTCCTGGTGATGACCTTTATCGGGGTGGCCATCTCGTCGCGCAAGAGCCGCGGCGGACTGGGCGTGCATCTGGCCATCGGCATCAGCCTCGCCTTTGCCTTCATCGTCTTCATGCGCGTATGCAGCGTCTATGCCAGCAACGGCAACCTGCCGCCCTTCTTGGCGGTGCTGCTGCCCCAGCTGGTATTCGGCATCGCCGCCTACATCCTCATCAGGAAAGCACCCAAATAACGGCGTTCCGGCGGGCAACATAATAAAAACGAACATTTTTTTGACAACTAAATATTACAACAATAATAAAATGACAATACAAGAAATAGAAAACCAGATTATCGAGGAGTTTGCCAATTTCGACGAATGGCTTGACAAATACAGCTACCTCATCGAGCTCGGCAAAGACTGCCCGGCCATCGACGAGAAAGACAAGACCGAGAGCAACCTCATCAAAGGATGCCAAAGCCGCGTGTGGCTCAGTTGCGAAATCCGCGACGGCAAGCTCTATTTCAGCGCCGACAGCGACGCTGTCATCACCAAAGGCATCATCGCCCTGCTTATACGTACCTTCGACGGACAGACACCCAAGGACATCCTCGACGCCGACCTCCACTTCATCGACGTCATTGGCCTCAAAGAGCACCTCTCCCCCACCCGCTCCAACGGACTCACCTCCATGCTCAAGCAAATCAAGATGTACGCCCTGGCCTACACGATGAAACAATAAATCTTGATTACCAAAAACCGACAACATCATGCAGCCCAACAAAGAGACCATCAACAGTGCAGTCATCAACTGCCTCAAGAACATCTACGACCCCGAGATTCCCGTCAACATCTACGACCTCGGACTCATCTACAAGATTGACATCGACGACGAATTCAACGTCAAGATCCTCATGACCATGACGGCGCCCGACTGCCCCGAGGCTGAATACATGTTCCGCGAGGTCAAAGAAATGGTGAGCTACATCGAAGGTATCAAGACTGTCGACGTGGAACTCACCTTCGACCCGCCTTGGAGCTTCGACAACCTCAGCGACGAAACCAAGGCTGAGCTGGGGTTTCTTTAAACGAAAACGATAACGAAGACGAAAACGAAAACCATTACGGGGACTTGAAAGGGTTTCTGCACCGATAAAAGCAACCATACCATGCGCCTACGAAAGAAACAGCGAGACTTCATCACTGCCGCCTCTCAGACTGGCAGCAGCCTGAATTCGCTGTTCTGGAAACGCTTTCGCCGCAACCGCATGGCCATGGTCAGCGTCGGCGTGATAATAGCTTTCGTTGTGATGGCTCTGCTGGGTTACCTCATCACTCCCGACCACACACCCTACTGCAACCAGCAATACCTCGAGTTGGCCTCTATGAAACCACTCAGCAAGGCCACCTTTGTGTATCTGCAACCCGATGCCGACGAGGCGGACAGCCTCACGGCAGCACCACACACGTCGTTCCTCCGCCAAATGCTACATGGACGTCCTCTCGACGCCACCGCCGTGCCCGTCTACAGTTACAGCATCAACCACGACACGCTGACCTTTGAAACCTTCACAGGCTCCACGCCCAACGACGGCGAGCACAGACAAGTAGCACTCAGCCAAGTAAAGAAGATCAAGAAACGCACCTTCCTTTTCGGTACCGACACCTACGGTCGCGACGTGCTCAGCCAAGTGATGATAGGCAGCCGCGTCAGCCTCTCCGTGGGATTCATCGCTGTAGCCATTGCGCTGCTTATCGGCATACTGCTTGGCGCCCTGGCAGCCTACTATGGTGGATGGGTCGACAATCTTATTCTGTGGTTTATCAATGTCGTATGGTCCATACCCACCGTGCTGTTGGTCATCGCCATCACCTTCGCGTTGGGTAAGGGCTTCTGGCAAGTCTTCATCGCCGTGGGCCTCACCATGTGGGTCGACGTGGCTCGCGTAGTGCGCGGTCAGGTGCTCTCCATCAAAGAGAAAGAATATGTCGAGGCGGCACGCGCCTTGGGCTATCGCACGCCGCGCATCATCTTCCGCCATATCCTCCCCAACATCATTGGTCCCGTCATCGTCATCACGGCTTCCAATTTCGCCACCGCCATTTTGCTCGAAGCAGGACTCAGTTTTCTCGGAATCGGCGTGCAACCACCTATGCCGTCATGGGGTTCCATGGTCAAAGAAAACTACGGCCAGATACTTCTCGACTCCGCCTACCAAGCCTTCATACCTGGCATCGCAATCATGGTTATAGTATTAGCTTTCATGATTTTAGGTAATGGAATTCGCGACGCGCTCGACATCAAGAAATTACAAAAGCCCTATTCATCGCTCAAAAAAAAAGAAAAAAAATCTTAAATTTGTTGTTGAATAGAAAAAAAGACGTAATTTTGCAGAAAATTTTCAGAAAACAAATTAAAGAACATTATTAACCAATTTAAAAACAATTAAAATGAAAAAAGTATTTAAAATGATGGTCTGCGCTCTTGCAGCTTGCAGCCTTTTTGTTGCCTGTGGCGACGAAGAAGAAACCGAAAAAGATGGTATCAAAGTTGCTTTCGGCGAGGAATCTTGGAAAGCTGCTGACATTCTCGGTGTCGACTACTCTACCGTAGCTGGTGTTGTCCAGCTGGGTGCTTTCAAAGACCTTGAGAGTACCACAACTCCTTACGTACAAGGCTATGTCCCCCATACTCCGTCCACTGTAACTTACAACGCTGCTAATAACTACTATTACATGTTCTATTATGAGAATGACAATGACTACACCCCGGGTATCAACAGAAGTGGTGATACTGTAAATTATCCTAACTGGCAGCCCTATTCGTTCACTGAGGAAATCACTGCTATCGACCTCACTGCACTGACCATTTCCGGCAATTGCTCTGGTACTCTGTACAGCTATCCTGAAGCTGTTGCTGCAAATTCCGTTGAAAATGCAACCAAGAAAGATTTGAGCGTCACCATCAACAACGCCACTTGGGAAAATGCTGTTTCCAAAGGCAAGAATTTCAAAACAATGGGTACCCTTGCAAAATAAGCAATCGATATGAAAAAATCAGTTAAATTTTTCGCTATTGCGCTGTCTGTTTTTGCTTTCGCAGCTTGCAATAATCAAGGTGAAGAAAAAACCACTGACAGCATTGCTCCAGTAGACAGTGTTTGCGACACTCTCGCTTGCCAAGACACCACAAATGTCGACACGGCTACTGTTGCTGAAGCTAACGCCGCAGCCAACACCAAAGCAGCCACCAAGACTTCTGCCAAAAAAGAAGTGAAAAAAAACGCTGTCAATGAAACCACGACGAAACTGAAAGATGGCACTACTGCTACCACCAACAACGCTGGCAAGATGCAGAAAGCCAATGCCATCAACTCCAATGAGACTACGACACTGAAAGACGGTACCAAATCTATTACCAATAACACTGGTAAGATGAAGAGAAAAACCAACTAATCATTGTCAACACTAATAGAAAAAGAGACTGCTTCTGCGCAGTCTCTTTTTTTTAGAATCCAAACGACAACATTATGTCCATGAAAACATCCAACAAAATAACCATTTTCGCCATTATAGCTCTTTTCTCTTTCAGTTCGGCGTTTTGCTCCTGTGGCAACCCTAAGAAAGAAATCAGGAAAGCGGCTCAAAACTATCTGGACGCCATGGCCAACTACCGCATCGACGACGCTGTACCTTTCTGCACCGTCGAAACGCAGGAGGGCGTCATTGAAACCGGTCGTAATCTCATGAAAAAAGTCAAGGAATCCTACATCAAATCCGACACACCGGCTAAAGTCAAAATCACACGTACCGAAATCACAAGTGACACAACTGCCACCGTTTTCTACCACAAAACCACTCCCCTCAAAAACCAATACGGCGAGGTGAACCTGGTCCTGCGCAATGGCAAATGGCTCGTGCACATCGTTATGCTGAACCAAAAAAGCAAAAAAGAAAACAATGAGCCCGAAATATCCAAAGATACTATCAACGGTATCCCTGTAATCGGTATCATAAAGAATCCTGACACTACAAGCGATAAATAAGCCTTCCAAATTTACAATGAACCCCGAACGTTTTTGAGCAACATTCGGGGTTCACTACATATGTGCGTTTTTTTATCTCACTCGCAATCGACGACCGATCTGCAGCATAGTGGTTTCCTTGATATTGTTTAGCCGGCAGAGTTTCTTGACCGTAGTGTGATGCTTGCGGGCTATGGCACCAAGGGTGTCGCCTTTTCTGACGGTG
>CAMNKG010000096.1 GCA_946542135.1 uncultured Bacteroidales bacterium | reverse complement strand
GCAAAGATACTACTTTTCTTCGATACTTTCGTTCTCTTTTCTTCGAAGTTGTTCCATTCGTTCACTTAATTTATCGGATGGCTTCTGGCGGGTGAAGACAAGGGCGATTCTACACCATGAAGAGCATTTTTGCCCTCGGGTGAAGTGGTACGCACGAGAATTAGGAGGCGTGGGCATGTCCGTTATGAGTCCGTGGTAAGTCCCTCTATTTAACATTTGTTAAGCCTCGCCTGTCTGGCGGATTGCCATAGGGGGTGCAAATGCCGGAGGGTTGTTGTCTTTTGCAGGATAGAGAGGTGCGAAGCGCTTTCGTTTTCCATGCTGCGGAACAATTATTTTCGTCTATCGGTGTTGATATCGGTTTTTTTATGTACATTTGCATCGTGAAAATGTATGTTTTTGCCTATGGAAGAAAAAGTATCGGAAAAAATTATCTCACTGGAAGACATTGATTATATACGTTTTTGGGGCACCAACGACAAGCTTCTGGATTTCGTCAGGCTGCTTTTCCCGAAGCTGAAATTGATTGTTCGCGGTGAAATGCTCAAGGTTATCGGTGCCGCCGACGAGATTGCGGCCTTCGAAGCCAAACTCGACGCCATGATGACCTATTTCGAGAAATTCGGACGCCTCAACGAGAACGCCATCATGCAGATTGTGGAAACCGGCGGCGGCCCCGAAACGGAGACCAACGACGAGATACTGGTCCACGGCCGCAACGGCATCCTGGTCAAGGCGCGCACGCCGAACCAACAGCGACTGGTGGAAGCCGTGAAAAACAACGACATGGTCTTCGCCATCGGCCCCGCCGGCACCGGCAAGACCTACACCGCCGTAGCGCTCGCCGTCCGCGCCCTCAAAAACAAGGAAATACGCCGCATCATCCTGACCCGCCCCGCCGTCGAGGCCGGCGAAAACCTGGGCTTCCTGCCCGGCGACCTCCGCGACAAGCTCGACCCCTACCTGCAGCCCCTCTACGACGCCCTGCGCGACATGATACCGCAGCAGAAACTCCTCTCCTACTGGGAAGACAACACCATCGAGATTGCCCCGCTGGCCTTCATGCGCGGTCGCACCCTCGACAACGCCTTCGTCATCCTCGACGAGGCCCAGAACGCCACAGCCGCCCAGCTGAAGATGTTCCTCACGCGCATGGGCCGCAACGCCAAATTCGTCATAACCGGCGACATCACCCAGATAGACCTCCCCCGCCATCAACAGTCGGGCCTGGTCCAAGCCACCGAAATACTCAAAGACATCAAGGGCATTGCCATCGTGAAACTCGACAACAGCGACGTCATCCGCCACCGGCTGGTGACCAGCATCATCAGAGCCTACGACCGCCTGAACGACGAAAAAGTCACCGCCGCCACACAGTCCGGCGAACGCCCCCCTAAAGACTCCGACCAATGACGACCTCCTATCCCGAATGCAAAATCAACGTCGGACTGCACGTCGTCAGGCGACGCCCCGACGGCTACCACGACCTGGAATCGATCTTCGTTCCCGTACCCCTATGCGACGAGCTGTCGATGGAACCCGCCGACGCCTTCACCTTCCGGCAGACAGGCATCCCTATCGGCGGCGACCCCGAAAAAAACCTGGTGGTCCGCGCCTACCGCCTCATGGAAGCGCTGACGCCCGCCCGAAAACAGCCGTTGACCGTGACGCTCAAAAAGAACATCCCCTTCGGTGCCGGCCTTGGCGGCGGCAGCAGCGACGCCGCCTACGCCTTGGTGATGCTCAACGAGCTATGGGGGATGCACTTAGACACCGACCGACTGCGACTGCTGGCCAAACGGCTCGGCGCCGACTGTCCCTTCTTTATCGAACACCGCCCCGCCTATGTCACCGGCATCGGCGACTGCATCGAACCCCTGGCCGTCGATCCCATTGCCGGACATCGCCTCGTGGTCGTCAAACCGCCCGACGCCGTCAGCACCGCCGAAGCCTATGCCGGCATCACACCCCGCGAAAACGACACAGCCCTTCGCCAAGGCCATTCCGCACCTTTCCTTCCCGACGCGGTAAGGCTTCCCCTCGACGAGTGGCGCCACACCATCGTCAACGACTTCGAAACCACCGTCTTTGCGCGCCATCCGCAGCTCGCCGACATCAAGCAGCGCCTCTACCAGTCGGGCGCCGCCTACGCCTCGATGAGCGGCTCCGGCGCCGCCCTCTTCGCGCTCTACCCTGCCGACACAGAGCCACGCCTCGACGCCCACCTGCAATCCATCACCATACTCAACACCATCATCCACAAAGAATCATGATTATGAAGAAAATAATACACGCCATCTTTTTCGCCGCCTGCATCATCCTCTCGGCCACAATGCATGCCCAGTCGCCCTTCCAGCTGCCCAACCCCGGCTTCGAGCTCTGGGACGGCGGCAACACCTCCGAGCCCACCTATTGGAACACCTTCAGTTCGAGCGACGGCACCTACGCCTCGCTGGCTTCCGACAACCACCATTACCGCCGCAGCGGCGGACGCCCCGGAACGGCGGGCAGCCACTACCTCACGCTCTACACCCGCTCCATCATCGGCATCAAGGCCAACGGCAATATGACCACCGGCCGCATTCACGCCGCCGCCATGTCGGCATCGTCCAGCAACAACTACAACTACACACAACGCAGCAACCCCGACCACTGCCAGCCCTTCAGCGCCACCCCCGACTCGCTCTACGTATGGGTCAGCTACTATGCCGCCAGCCGCTCCTCGGAAGCGCAGGTGGAGGCCATCATACACGGCGACCGCGACTTCAAAGCCCCCAACGACGTTGAAAACACCGCCTACTTCAAGGGTCGTGCCGTGGCTAAAACCACACGAACCACCGACAGCCCCTCGCAGATGTACTGGACCCTGCTCAAGGTCCCCTTCGTCTACAACGGCACCGACGAGGCGCACTATCTGCTCGTCAACATGACCACCAACAACATACCCGGCGACGGCGATGCCAACGACTCGCTCTCCGTCGACGACATCACCTTCGTATACAGCGCCTGGCTGAACAACATACTGCTGCAAGGCAACCCCATCAACGGCTTCCATCGCGGCAAGTTGGACTACGCCCTCCATGTCGATGACCTGCAAGCCATCGACGCCGCCGACATCAGCGCCACGCCGCAAGCCGCCGACTCGCGCCTCGACATCCAGCTGCAGAACGTCGACGACTCCACCCGTCTGGCCCTTCTCAACGTCACCGCCGAGGACAGCGTCACCACGCGAACCTACCGCCTCTTCCTCTGCGCCGGCACAGCCCGCATCCCCGTAGGCATCGAAGCTCCGCAAAGAGAGCCACTCTTCGCCATCTATCCCAACCCCGCCCGGGACTACATCAACATCGTCAGCCACGCCGACAACGAGATGCTCACCATCCACAACATGCAGGGCCAGACAGTGCTGCAGACACCCGTCAGCGGCAACGCCCGCATCGCCCTGCCGCCGCTGCCCCACGGATGCTACACCGTCACTCTCGGCGGCCAGCACCGCAGGCTCATCGTCCGATAACGGCACGCCAAGCCCGAAAAAACTGTCTCAAAAAGACATTCAAAGTCCCTTTTTTTACTATATTTGCATTTTGATTCACTTTTAAACAAACAATATAAATGACTCATACTTATAGCATTGGAATAGATATCGGTGGCACCAACACCGACATGGGCCTCGTCCGCGACGACGGCGCCATCATCAACCGCAGCAATATCCCCACCAACGCCTACATCGACCTGCAGCCCTACATCCGCGACATGATGGCCTGCATCAACAAGATGATGGACGAAAGCAATGTTGAGAGCATCGAAGGCATCGGCATCGGCGCCCCCAACGGCAACTTCTATACAGGCTGCGTGGACAACGCCCCCAACCTGACCATCAAAGGGGTCCTCAACTTCGAACAAGAGATTCACCACTACATGGATGTCCCCGTGGTGCTCAGCAACGACGCCAACGCCGCCGCCTACGGCGAGATGGTATACGGCGGTGCCAAAGGCATGAAGCACTTCATCATGTTCACCTTGGGTACTGGCGTCGGTAGCGGCATCGTCATCGACGGCAAGTTGGTGCACGGCAGCACCGGCGCGGCCGGCGAACTGGGCCACAGCATCCTCATCCCCAACGGTCGCCGCTGCACCTGTGGCCGCAACGGATGCCTCGAAACCTACACCTCGGCGCGCGGCATCGTACAGACCTATTTCGAACTGAAAGGCACGCCCGTAAGTGCCGACATCGACAGCAAAGCCATCGGCGACATGGCCAACCAAGGCGACCCCGTGGCGCTGAAAACATGGGAGACGGTGGCCGACCAACTGGGTCTGGCCATGGCCAACAGCGTCAACTTCTCGGCCCCCGAAGCCATCTTCCTGATGGGTGGCCCCACCAAGGTGGGCGACCCCCTGCTGAAACCGCTCCAGAAAGCCTTCGACAAATACCTGCTCAACATCTTCGCCGGCAGCTGCAAGATACACATGTCGCAACTGAAAGCCAACGAGGTAGCCATTCTTGGTGCGGCAGCACTTATCAAAATGAAGGAATAAAGGTTAAAGGTTAGAGTTTAACGTTTAAAGAGATGCGAAGAATACTTATCCCTCTTGTTGCTGCTATGCTGTTATTGTCGGCATGCCAGCGGTCGCTGACCGACTACGTCAACCCCTTTGTCGGCACCGACGGCCACGGCCACACCTTCCCCGGCGCCATACTGCCCTTCGGCATGGTGCAGGTCAGCCCCGACACGCGTCTCGACGGCTGGGACGGCTGCAGCGCCTACCACTATAGCGATGACACCCTCTACGGATTCAGCCACACCCACCTTAGCGGCACCGGTTGTAGCGACTACGGCGACCTGTTGCTGATGCCCGTCACCGAAGAAAACGGCGACATGCCCGACAGCATCGATTACAGCTACTACCTCTCCACCTTCTCGCACCGTAACGAGAAGGCCGAACCCGGCTACTACCGCGTCGTCCTCGACCGCAACCGCGTGATGGCCGAACTCACCGTCCATGGCCGCAACGCCCTCCACAAATACACCTTCCCCAAGATGGGACGCAAGGGTGTGGTCGTTGACCTCAAGCACCGCGACGTTGTGGTCGATTCGCGCATTGTGCTTTCGGAATCCACCGGCGAATGGCACCTCTCCGGCCACCGCCTGTCGGCCGCCTGGAACCCGCAGCAGCACTTCTATTTCTCGCTCACGGCAGATTGCGACCTCGAGAAGGTGATATTCTTCAAAGACGGGAAGCCCGTCGATGGGCTGGAACCCCTCAACGGCGAGGACTGCAAAGCCCTTCTGCTCTTCCCCGACAACATCAAAGAGGTGACCTTGACAGTGGGCATCTCGGCCGTTGACGAACAGGGAGCCTACAACAATATGCAGGAGAGCGCCGGCGTCACCTTCAGCCAGGCCAAGAAAAAGGCCCACACCACCTGGGAGAACGCCCTGGCACAGATTGAGGTGGAAGGCGGCAGCCGCGAGGACCGTGCCAACTTCTACACCGCCCTCTACCACTGCATGACTTCGCCCTACCTCTACAGCGACGCCGACGGCCGCTACCGCACTGTGAAACAGCGTCAGGACATCGCCACAGCCGATTCGACGGGCAGTTCGAAAGTGCCCCTCGGCGGCGACTCCATCCTCACGGCCGACGGACGTAGCCAATACACCGTCTTCTCGCTTTGGGACACCTACCGCGCGCTGCACCCGCTGCTCAACATCACCGACCCCGCTCGCAGCCGCGACTTCGTCTACACCTTCCTTGACCACTACCGCCACGGCGGCGAGCTGACCATGTGGGAACTCTCCAGCTACGAGACACGCTGCATGATAGGCTACCATGCCGCGCCCGTCATCGCCGACGCCATGCGCACCGGCGTGCTCGACAGCATGAGCAACGACGACCTCGTCGAGCTGCTCGACGCCATGGTGACCACATCGTCGCTCCCCATCCTGGGACGCATTCCCTACGCTCGCGACGGCTTCCTCAGCAGCGAGTTCGACAACGAATCGGTCAGCAAGACCTTGGAATACGCCTACGACGATTGGTGTATCGCTCAATTTGCCTTTCTCCTCGATCTGCGTCTGCAGCGTGCCGACTCTCTGTTCTGCAGCACCAACCTTGGCAGCATCTACGACGAATACCTGCGCCGCAGCCAGTCGTGGAAAAACATCATGGACCCCGACGGCTTCATGCACGCCCGTCGCAACGGCGCCTTCGTCACCCCCTTCGATCCCACCGAAGTCAATAACCACTTCACCGAAGCCAACAGTTGGCAATATTCCTCCTATGTGCCCCACGACGTCGACGGCTGGATCAGCCACCTCGGCGGCACCGGCAAGGCCGAGGCCTTCCTCGACAAGCTCTTCCACTCAGAGTCCAAATTCACCGGGCGCGACCAGAGCGACATCACCGGCCTCATCGGGCAGTATGCCCACGGCAACGAACCCTCGCACCATGCCGCCTACCTCTACGCCTACCTGAACCGCCAATGGAAAACGGCCGAACTGGTGCGCCAAATCTGCTCCGACCTCTACCACGACACCCCTGACGGCCTCTGCG
>CAMNKG010000095.1 GCA_946542135.1 uncultured Bacteroidales bacterium | reverse complement strand
ACTTGAACTCTCAAAAGCGGATGCAAAAGTACAAACATTTTTTGAACTGGCAAAATTTTTTTTCACAGGTAGTAGTTACTTAATGACGGAATCAATCCGTATCTGCCTGAAAACGAAATCCTAGACGCTTAGCAGTGACGAGTGATTTTTTATCAAAATTGTTGCGCATCTCCCCTACCGAGACCACCTTTATTTCGTCGTAGGGAGGGGTCAAAAGATCAAAATTGACGGTATACTCGATAGCCGACTCCACGATGCTTTGCACAGAGTCGCTGTTAATCAGCGAAGTATTGAAATTATTATACAGCATACCCAGTTCGCGCTTGCCCTCGATAAAATAGTGTTTTTCGGAGTTAACAAACACTCTACCAATAAGGTAACCCAGGTCATTATCCCTTTGGTAAGTAAAGGAATCGGAGAGGAAATTGTAGATATGGATGACGCCGCAGTAAGAGCGCGAAGGGTCTTCGCGGATGTAGGAGGACTTCATGACATCGTGGTTGCGCGAGAATTCGAAGACATTGGTGTGCATCATGAAGATGAGCAGGTCGCCAGCGAAACGGATTTCGAATTCGAAGTCGCCGCGATCGGTGAATTCAAAGCGGACATCGCGTTGTTCCTGTTTGTTTTTTTCCTGAAAGAGAGAGAGCAGTTCCTTGGAAGTCTGCCGAAAGCACTCGAAGGTTTCTTTGGTGGCGTTGTAGACGTTGCGTTTCAGGCCGCTTTTGGCAAAGACGAGTTCGGATAACGAAGGTTTGAGTTCCATAGATAATCGATATTTGATGTTATGGTGAAACGTCACGGCATGGATAATATTGTATCGGCGATGGAGAAGTTTCAAAAACAAACTCAAAAAAAGCAAAATAGACAGGGAAAGAATCTACAGCCAATAAATCAAACCAATAGACGAGCCAACCATATACATTATTTAAATATTGTCGCAAAACTCAAAAAAAAAATGCATTTTTCAAGGAGAAATATCACAATAAATATTAAAATGTGGCGTTGTGCAGATAATGAAAATGGAAATATTAAACACTTTTACAAGACACAACGATGAATTACGAAGAGAAAATCACCGTTCTTCGGTTGGATGCCCAAAATGCGAGGCAAGTTTTTAGGAAAGGCACTCCGAACATAGTACACCACTGGGTGTTATGCGTTGGTGAACAGGGGACTGCCACAATCATTATCAATCAAGTAACGACGACGGTACGACGAAATTCCATTTTCATCCTCATGCCCAAACAGGTGCTGACGCTCGAAGAACACAGCGACGACATCAAGATCACATTCATCCAGATGCCCACAGAGATTACCTTATATCTTAGTGGCAAGGAGCGCGATGTATTCTTCGCCGACACCCATTTCCAAAGTCTTAACTCCGTCTTGCTGAACAGCCTGCTCTGCATCAGCGACACCGATGCCAGGTTAGGCCACCAGCTTGAAGAGGCTGACGCCGAAGACATCCGAAAAATCACCTCCATCTTGGAAACCCGGTCCGCCAAGCGAAACAAGATGACGCTTAGGCTACAGATTTCGCTGATAGACTGCATCATACAGATACTCACCTCTTCGACAGAAAAGGTCTCCAACACGGCCGAGAAGCTGCCGCGCCACTCGTCGCTGGTGAAGAAATTCTTCACCGAGTTGGTCATCAACAGCCGCGAACACCACGACGTGGCCTACTATGCCGAACGGCTGGGACTGTCGTCAAAATATCTTTCCACCCTCGTCAAACAGGAAACCGGCGTGGCGGCGCTGACTTGGATCAACCGCATCGTGCTCTACGAGGCAAAAAAACTCCTAAAGACCACCGACAAGACAATCAATGAAATAGCTGAAATACTGCATTTCAACTCACCCTCGTCGTTCATAAGATTCTTCAAGACCCAGTCGGGCGTCACACCCCACGTCTACCGCCGTTAAGAGACCCCGCGGAGACGACGCCCTGCGGCATCGTCCATAGGATTATTTCGTTTTTGAGTCACAAAAAAGAAGAGAGACCCGCTGAGGTCTCTCTTTTCTTTACACAATATCTGTCGCAGGCAGTGCTGCAACATTCTTTACGGTGAAATGTCATTTCATCTCCCAGGTGGCGCCATCTTTGCCATCCTTGACAGCGATGCCCAATGCGGCGAGGTTGTCGCGGATCTTGTCGCTGGTGGCCCAGTCCTTGTTGGCTTTAGCCGTGGCGCGCACGTCGAGGATCATCTGCATGAGGCCGTCGATCACAGCGGTATTGTCGGATGCCGCCTCGTCGCGGAGACCCATGACGTCGAACACGAAAGTCTGGAAGAGCGACTTCAGCTCGTCGATATCCGCCTGGGTCAGTGTAGCTTTCTTGTCGTTGACGGTATTGATCACCCTGGCCACCTCGAAAAGATGGGAGATGACAATGGGGGTGTTCATGTCGTCGTTCATGGCATCATAGCAGAGCTGACGATAGCCTTTCACATCCACGGAGCTCGTCTTGGAAGGCTGCAGCGAGCCGAGCGTCTTATAGGCCTGCATCAGGCGGTTGTAGCCTTTCTCGGCAGCCTGAAGCGCTTCGTTGCTGAAATCCACCGTGCTACGGTAGTGCGCCTGGAGGATGAAGAAACGTATGGTCATCGGCCCATAGGGCTGCGCCAGCATCTCTTCGCCGTTTTTGGGGTTGATGTGGCTGCCGTTGAAGAACTCGTCGAGGGTGATGAAGTTGCCCAACGACTTGCCCATCTTCTGTCCTTCGATGGTAATCATGTTGTTATGCATCCAATATTTGCAGGGGGCATGGCCTGTCGACGCCACGCATTGCGCTATCTCGCTCTCGTGGTGGGGGAAAACGAGGTCCATGCCGCCGCCATGGATGTCGAAAGGCGAGCCCAGGTATTTGGCGCCCATGGCCGTACATTCGGCGTGCCATCCCGGGAAGCCATCGCTCCAGGGCGAAGGCCAGCGCATGATGTGCTCCGGCGCAGCCTTTTTCCAGAGGGCGAAGTCGCCGGGGAACCGTTTCTCATCCTGGCCGTCGAGTTCGCGTGTGGTTGCCAGCATCTCGTCGATGACACGACCGCTGAGGATGCCATACTTATGCGTCTGTTCCTGGTATTTGCGGATGTCGAAATAGACGCTGCCGTTGCTGACGTATGCATAACCCGCGTCGAGGATTTGCTGGACGAGGGCGATCTGTTCCATGATATGGCCGCTGGCATGGGGCTCGATGCTGGGACGCAGGACGTTGAGGCGATCCATTGCCGCATGATAGCGGTTGGTATAGTACTGAGCCACCTCCATAGGTTCGAGTTGCTCGAGGCGAGCCTTCTTGGCTATTTTGTCCTCGCCCTCGTCGGCATCGTGTTCCAGATGGCCCACGTCGGTGATGTTGCGCACATAGCGCACCTTGTAGCCCAGATGCTGCAGGTAGCGGTAGAGGACATCGAAGGTGATGGCCGGACGGGCATGGCCGAGGTGTGCGTCGCCGTAGACGGTGGGACCGCAGACATACATGCCAACGCGTCCTGGCGTCAGCGGCGTGAAGAGTTCTTTTTGGCGGGAAGCCGTATTGTATATCAGAAATTGCTGTTCCATGACGTTATTATATTGATATATTGTTCGTGATGATGTTTTTCATGAGCGTCGCCGCAACACGGCGGAGCGAGTAGCAGTGGCGGTGTTTATTTTTTGATGTATGAGAGGAAATCGAGGTCGATAGATAGCGAGATAAACGGTTTGACGAGCCACGACTTGGCGGTGATGTCGTCGAGAGTGAGCACCGGTTCGAGCGACTGTCCGGCCGAATAGCCGTCGATAAGCATCTCGTATTCACAAATGTTGACTCCCACGGTGAGGTAGAAGAAATCCACAAAGCGGAAGCTGGGACCGATGTAGAAATTCTTGAAGAGGTTGCTGCCGCCGAAGCCCACATAGATGCCCAGGTCGTAGTTGAACTTTTGGTCGAAACGTGGTATTTCGGGGAGCGAACGCCCGGTGGTGTCGACGACGCGCTTGGCGTTGAATTTGTCGGTGAGGTCCCATAGCATCACCGAGGCGCCGGTGACAAAGTCGAACTCGATGTCGCCGGCATTGCGGTTGCGTATCACCTTGCTATAGGACACCGAGCCGCCGTCGCCGGGTTCCGGCGTGAGACGAATGTCCCAATCAGGCGTACGGAAGAAACGCATGGCGATGCCCTGGATAGGGCGCACCTTTTTCTTCTTGTTGAGCGTCACCGCAGCCTTCTCTTCGGCATCCTTGGCCTTCTGGGCCAAGTATTTGTTTTCTTCCTGCTTGCGGATGTTCTCAATCTCGACAGCGTTGACCCTTTTCTGGAGCGAGTCGACCAGGTGGCGATAGCGTTCCTTTTCGTCGAGGAGGTGGGCATAGACTTCGCGCTGCGACTTCAGGGAGACATCTTTGGCGTCGATATCCTTCTGCAGATAAGCTATTTCGCGACTTTTCGCCTCGATGCTCAGCTCCTTGGATTTCAGTTCGCCTTCCCACTTGGCCTTGTCGACATCCGAAGCCGAGAGCGCCTGGCGGTAGAGCTGTTCCTTCTCGGCCAAGAGCGACTCCTTCTCCTGCAGCGCCTTCACCTGATTGCCCATCAGTTCATTCTTCTCGCGCAGCTCCTTCTGGTAGAGGTCGTTGGCGGCGACAAGGGAATCCTTGAGCATCATCAGGTCGCGCATACGCTGACGGAGAGCGGCCTGTGCGTTGAGGCTCGAGTCGAGGCTGCGGGAAAGGATGGCGATGCGCTGCTGCTGTTCGGAGCAGGTGGCGCGGTAATACTGGAGCGAGTCATGCACCAGCGTGTCAGGCACCAGCATGTCATGCGCCAGCGTATCAGGCACCTGGGCCCGGCAGGGCAGCATGGCAACGAAGAGCCATGCAAGGAACCATATGTACAGCCTTTTAAGCATTCAGCACATAATCTACAAGTTGCGAAACAGGGATTTTTTCCTGCAGCCCTGTTGTCATATTTTTCATGGTAACGGCATCCGAGGCGATCTCCTCCTCGCCCACGAAGGCCACCAAAGGAATCTGGTTGCGGTTGGCGAACTCCATCTGCTTCTTGGTCTTGGCGGCGTCGGGATAGATCAGCGTGGCGATGCCGGCGCGGCGCAGCATGGCGGCGCAGCGGATGCAGTGTCGTTGTTCGGCCTCGCCGAAATTGACGAAGAGCACCTGGGCGGCCCTGCCGAGGTCGGTGGGAAATTTCTGGAGTTCGGTGAGGACATCATAGATGCGGTCGGCGCCGAACGAGATGCCCACGCCCGACACATTGGGCATACCGAAGATGCCCGTGAGGTTGTCGTAGCGGCCGCCGCCACAGATGGAACCCATCGCGACATCGAGCGCCTTGACCTCGAAGATGGCGCCGGTGTAGTAGTTCAGGCCGCGGGCAAGGGTGAGGTCCAGCTCGATGCCGCAAGACGGCGAGACCGAGGCGATGAGGTCGAAGAGTGTTGTCATCTCCTCTACGCCTTTCAGACCCACGGGATTGTCGGCGAAGAGCTGGCGCAGACGGGCGAGCTTGGCCTGGGTGTCGCCTTGAAGTTCGAAAATAGGATTGAGGGCATCGACCTGTGCTGCCTCGAGGCCACGCTCGAAGAGTTCACCACGCACATTGTCGAGGCCGATTTTGTCCAGCTTGTCGATGGCCACGGTGATGTCCACCAGTTTGTCCGGGGCGCCAATCATGTCGGCGATGCCGGCGAGGATCTTGCGGTTGTTGATTTTAACGAGGACGTTGATGTCGAGACGGCGGAACACCTCGTCGATCATCTGAACCAGTTCCAGCTCGTTGAGGAGCGACTCGGAGCCAATCATGTCGGCGTCGCACTGGTAGAACTCGCGGTAGCGTCCCTTTTGGGGACGGTCGGCGCGCCACACCGGCTGCAGCTGGTAGCGGCGGAAAGGCAGCGCAATCTGGTCGCGATGCTGCACCACGAAGCGAGCGAAGGGCACGGTGAGGTCATAGCGCAGACCGCGTTCGCAGATCTGCGGAGCCACCTTGTGGTAATCCTGGCTGAAGTCGACATCCTTCATAAAATCGCCCGAGTTGAGCACTTTGAAGAGCAATTTGTCGCCCTCCTCGCCATATTTGCCCATAAGGGTGGAGAGATTCTCGAGCGAAGGTGTCTCGATAGGTTCGAAGGCAAAAGTCTTGAAGACACTGCGAATCGTGTCGAAGATATAGTTGCGGCGCGACATTTCGACAGGGAGGAAGTCGCGTGTGCCTTTAGGTATGCTGCATTTCATCATGACAAATCCAATAGTATACTCTTTATATATTTGTACATTAACAGTTTGGAAGAGCGAACCCCCATTCTGTTAATCTGCAAAAATAGCAATTTTTTTCCACCTACACAACGGCGAGGGGATTTTTTCCACTCCTTTTGCTGGGAAAGAGTATGTTTTTCATGCACTTTTCAGCATCTAAAGTCACGTTTCCAGAAACTGTAATCCTATGGCATTCTCGCTTTCGCTCCGAAAATGCGTAACGAAGTGGTGTTTCCTGGTCCATTTGAAGGCAACGTCACGAGGGTGCGGTACACCTATAACACACAAGGACTACCTGTCACCATCCGACACGAAAGTATATCTGGATCTGTACGACATTCTGAGGAAGATTCTCCTGAAACAGGAAGCCACCAGCGCGGACAAACGCGCTACTATGTCAGTTCCGGGCTGGGCATCTGGGGTGCCAAATTCCGCATTGGCACCCAGTCAGAATACATCGTGGCAGCGATCCAATAGCACTATCTTTATTTGACGATGAGCCGTTTGTTGGCGACACCCTCGGAGGTGTAGATGCGCAT
>CAMNKG010000094.1 GCA_946542135.1 uncultured Bacteroidales bacterium | reverse complement strand
CATAAGCGAATATTCCTTATCTGGTAACTCCAGACTCCATTCCAGCACCTCCGAATCCATAACCATGCCATACACTTTCAGTATCACCGTGGCTTTGCTGTTCTTCATGTCCATCTCGATGCCAGAAACCTTTACAAAGGAGCCGTAGGTGCTTTTCACTTTGAACGCAGCCTCGAAGTGTTCCTCATCGGTCATTATCCAGCGGTAGTTTTCAAGATTGACATTGAGTTTAATCGTGCAAGTATCGCCCTCCTCCTCATCCTCATATCCAATGAAAGTAGGCTCCTTGTCTTCCATCTGATAGCATTTCTGCGGAACGCCAAAAGAGTATGCTGGCCTGCCGTAGTCAAAGCCTGCCTCGATATTATCAACAAAACGGTCTGCATCGAGGAGAACAGCGGAAATAAGATTGCGCACTCTGGCCACCTCCGGTCCATTGCCCATTATCAAAAAGTAATATGGGGCTCTGTCGATGACATATTTCTCTGTTTGGAAAAAATCAGATGTCGCACAAACAAGACTTGCAGCCTTACCAAAGCTATGGAACATCTTGGCAATATCACTACGGTACTGTGTTACTAGAACTTTGGCGGATTTCATATCGACAGGGTCATAGCGCATATCCGATACAAAAACAGCTACCTCTCCGTTGTCGGCATCAAGATTCTCCGTAATATTGCGAAGCATTTCGGAAACGACCGTCGAGTTAGTGGACACGAATGCGCCGCCGTTCATAGCCTGACGGAAGTCACTCTGCTCCATTCGACGGGGTTTATCTCCTTTGAGGTCTTCCATTACATAGATTTCGGACACGGCGGAGCATCTGTTCAGAACACTCCACACATCCTCTTTGAAACCAGTCGGCTTATTGGAACGGAAGAATCCGTTCATACTTCCGGACACCTCAAAATAGAATTTCACTGTCGTGGGTTCCGCCGGGGCAAAGATAACGGAGTCTTGCTGGTTATAGATAGCATACCCATCTTCATCAAAATGAGAGTCATTCTCCGTATTGATTTTTCCCCCACACCTCACCATACAAACACAAATTAGAACTAGTCCGACAATGGACTTAATAGCAGATATTGTATTTTTTATTCGAATCACCTTCGATTAATTAAATTCCGCCATGAGTTCCCAGTTTGCGGTAAATATACATACTAAAAAAGCATAGAACTCGTGTTGCTTCAGTTCTACGCTAATTAGGTATCGCCAAACACCTTTCCGATATAAAACTGACTTGAACCTTATCCTATGCCTCCGATATGCAGCTGTCAAAAGACTATACATAAAGGCAAACCAGAAAGGCATCAGTATCTTAGTCCATCGGTTAAAATTTGGCGAACTTTAATTAGCGGACAAACTACAAATGCTTTCTTCGCATCGCACGACTACTCTCGTCGATTTGTGGGTGCAAATATACGCATTTTTTTCAATACTAATGCATTTCAAGATAAGGAACATTTATAAACACATAAATAACAATTCTTTATCATTAATATTTATTAAATAAACCAACCAAAAAGTACTCCTTTTTCTATTTTATTAATAAAGAAATCTTTCTTTTAATAACAAAATCTACACCATAAGCAGATTGGCTGTAAAGTAGTCATGCTGACCCTTCTTATAACCAGTTAAACAAAAATGAATGAGTACATTCAAGGTGCGACGCTTATCGAGGTAGCACACTTACGGACCTCCCTTTTCTTTACCTATATGGAAACCAAACGCAGAACTATCTTAATACATTCGAACAGTATTCAGTTGGCAAAATCCTGACCGTTGAAGATGAAACAAAGGTCCTAAATAAAAATAGTAAGGCTACTCAGGCTTGCAATGAAAGCAACAATCGGTACGACAGCGTCAACAAAGATTGTAATATTCGCAATCCATTGTCATAAATCAAAAAAAATCGCACATATTAGATGCTGTATCTAATATGTGCGAACAAGTATTTCTATTGTAGGAATCCTTTTACAGGGGCATTGTTATAATCCTACGAACTGCTCGTTGTAGAAAAGCCTTTGGCAGAGGGGTAGGCTTAACCCTTGTAGTCGCCGCGGTCCACCACGGTCTCAAAGCCTATCTTGCGTATGCGCCCTTCGGTACAAGCCCGGCATTCGGCGGCTTCTTCGCCTGTGCAGATCTTGTTGTCGTAGATGGAATAGTCTTTGCGATGGTCCTTTGGCGACAGGTTAGGCATCACCACATTGGCGCCGAACTGGATGCCCAGTTCGCGACCCTGCGGGTGCAAGGTTCCCAACGCCGTCGTGGCGGGGAGCAGCACATGGGGATGAAGCAAACGGATGATGGCCAGAAGGCGCAACGTGTCGCTGACCTTGCCATTGGGAAATCCGGCGAAGGGGGTGTCGTGCGCCGAAATGAAAGGGCCGATGCCTACCATCTGTGGCTGCAACTGGCGGATGAACTGGAGGTCGGCATAAAGCGTGTCGACCGTCTGATAGGGCGAGCCCACCATGAAGCCACAGCCCACCTGATAGCCTATCTCCTTGAGCGTCCACAGTGCATCGATGCGATGCTGCCACGACATCTCGGCAGGATGCAGACGTGCGTAGTGCTCGGGCGACGCCGTCTCGTGGCGCAGCAGATAACGGTTGGCGCCGGCATCGAAGAGCGCCTGATAGCTGTCGCGGCTGCGCTCGCCGAGCGAGAGGGTGATGGCGCAGTCGGGGTACTGCTTGCGGACGTTGGCGACGATGCGGCACATGCGGCTGTCGTCAAACCATCCATCCTCGCCGCCCTGCATCACGAAAGTGCGGAAACCCAACTGGTAGCCCGAAGCACAGCAGGAGTAGATGTCGTCGTCCGAGAGGCGGTAACGGACAGCCGTAGTGTTGCTGCGCCGCAGACCACAGTAGAGGCAGTCGTTCTTGCAGTGGCTCGACAGTTCGATGAGGCCACGCATAAAAATCTTGTTGCCATAAACTTCGGTAGCCACCTCGCGAGCCTGCCGACGCAGTTCCTCGATGCTCTCCTTGTTGTCGGTGGTCAGTATGCGCTCCAGCTCGTCACGGCTGATGTCGCGTCGTTCCCGTATATCGTCAATCAGCGACATAACGCTCACTTGCAGTTAGATATTGCCCCTTTCGATTCGCCACGTGCGGCAGGCTGGCAGCATGCCGGCAGTTTCTCAATGGCACGGGGATTGGGTTTTTCGTGTGCCGTGCGTACGCCGTTGGCGGCAAGCGACTTCTCAATCTTGGCAGGCGTGGTCTTGCCGTCGCGGTAGACGACGGTGACCGACTTCTTGTCCAGGTTGAGGGTCCACTCCACCACACCACGCTCATAGGCCAGCGTGTTCTCAATTGTGGCGTTCAAACCCTTGCAGCAATAGCCAGGAATTTCGATCTCGGCAGTGCGGGTGTTTTTAGCTTTTTGCTGGGCATAGCTGACGCCACAGAGTCCTAAAGCAATCAGTAATACAAAGAGTTGTTTTTTCATAGAATATGATAAACTATTTTTAATACAGAAAAATGATACTCTATAACGGACTCTTCACCGATATTATTGTGCCATGATAACGTTTTTCATTTTTTATATGACAAGAAAAAAAGTGAAACGATGATAAATATGAGAGCGCGTCTCTAACGAAATAATATGGGCAACCTTAATCTTAAATCTTTAACCTTTACCCTATAATCTTTAATCTTTAATCTTTAACCTTTAACCTTTAACCTTTACCCTAAAGCAAATTGAAGCGGAGGCCGACGTAGAAGAGGCGACCCATCAGCGGTGCATAGACCACGGAGGCGTCGAAGGCTTGCGAGAAAGGAGCGTCAGCACCTATTACCGGCGTTTCCTGCACGTGGCCAGTCAGGTTCTCGACACCGGCGTAGAGCTCAAAATGTTTGAATCGGCGTGTCACCTGTCCTAACATGTAGAGGTAGGCGGGTGCTTCGCCCTGCAGCGTGCCTTTGTTGAGCGGCAGCCGCTGGGGACCGTTGAGTTGCGTGGTGAGGTCGAAACGCCACTTCTCGAAACGGGTGTGGTAGCTCAGCACCAGCAACCCTTTCCAATAGGAAGTATACGGCTTGCGCATCAGCTTGCCGTTGTATTCGCACCGCACATCGTTGATCTTTCCAGCCAACGACACTGTGAAACCCTCGAAGGGCTCTACGTTGACATCGGCCTGAACCACATTGGAATAGCTGCGGCCCTCAAGGTTATAGATGAAGACCTTGTAAGCATCCTGGTCGAGGTCGACGACGGCCTGGTTGCGGAAACCGGTATGGAAATAGTCGACCGAGAAGGTCAACTCACGGTCGTCGCCCAAATCGATCTTGCGCGAGAGGTTGACACCTGTATTCCAGGCCTCTTCCATGCGGATTGGTGCGTTGAGATGCAACTCGCGTCCCGATGCCAGAAGTCCGAAATTCTCAGCGATAACATGGGGGGTACGATAGCCCAGACCCGCCGAGCCGCGCAGCACCCACCGATGTGCTATACGCCAACGGAAATGAAGTCGCGGGGTGACAAGATGTCGCAGATAATGGGAATTATAATCGTAGCGCACGCCGGCAGTGGCGTTGAAGTCGTCGCCGTAGCGGAATGTGTACTGTCCGAAGAGTCCCGGAACCACTTCTCGCAACGAGATCTCGTCACCGAACGATGTCACCGGCGCCGACAGCCAAGGTTGGCTGCGCAGCGCCTCAGCGGCGTCCTCGTAGCGGAACGAGACGCCATAGTCGAGCGTGTGTCCGCCACTCACTTCGGCGTTGACCAGCAAGCTGACATACAAGTCTTTCTCCTCGCCATGATAATCGGAGAGTCCGTAGTATGCCGACTGCCGGAACCATGTGGCGCTGACCTGCGAGCCGAAAGAGGCTGTTTTGCTGAGCATGAAACCGTTCTTGGTGAAAAAATGGAACCGGTCGGTGGTGCCGCCAAAACCGTAGATGCTGTCGCTGCCCCGCATCGACGACACGAAACGCATATCGCCGCCCAGACGTTCTTCGTGGATATAGTTGAACAGCGTCTGCGAGTGGAATCCCGACGGAGCCTCATAATCCCAGCGGTTGACGACATTGAACTGCTGCTGCAACGGATAGTCCGAAAAGCCGTCATGGCCTATATGGTCAGTGCGGCGCGCATTATAGGTGCCGAAAAGAAGCAGCCCTGTAGCCAAACGCTCATTGAAGCGATGGTTGAACTTAGCCGTCGCTTCCGACTTTAAATCAGTGTTTTCGTATACATTTAACGTGAAGCGGTCGCCCTTCAACGGCTTCTCATATTCCAGGTTGATGGTTCCCGTAATGGCATCGTAGCCGTTTTTGACCGTCGCCACTCCTTTGCTGACCGAGATGCTTTCCATCCACTGTCCCGGCACATAGCCTAAGCCGAAAGGCGCCGACAACCCCCGCAGGAAGGGCACATTCTCCAAAAGCATCTGGGAATAGACACCCGTCAATCCTAACAGCTGTATCTGCTTGCTGCCCGAAACGGCATCGGAATAGCCCACATCGACCGTTGCGGAGTTCTCGAAGCTCTCGCCAAGGTTGCAGCACGCCAACCCCCTGAGACCTTCGACGGTGATGACCTCGGTGGGGTGGACGTCGGTCATCTTGTGGATGGTGTTTTTGCGACGTTTGCGGATGCTGACAGCTTTGAGTGCCGTCGACAGGGGCGCGAGGGCCACCTCAACACTCTCGGTGGTGACCTTGACCGTGTCGTTGCCATAGCTCATCAAGCCCACCACGAGCGTCGTGTCGCCCGCCTGGCGCGGCAGAGAGAAACGCCCTGCATTGTCGCACACCGTCCCCCGCAGGGTTCCCAGCCATTGGACGCGGGCACCCGGCAGCGGAGCATGCGAATTTGCATCAACGACAACACCTTGAACCTTTTGGGCTAAGAGAGGGGAAGCAAATGCCAGTAGGACTATAGTTATGAGTAGCGATACAAAAGGAGTGGAAGTGCGCATAGATACTATCTATCAGAACAGCAGACCGACGCCGACACGATAGAACATGTCGCCGTCGTGGCTGCGTGTGACGCGGCCATCGACATAGAGGAAGCCGAGCAGGTCGACGCCAACGCCGCCGATAAGCGAGAAGTCGCCAAAGTCAATCTTTTCGCCATCGGTGGCACCCTTCAGCGTGGTATAAAACTCAGGACCAACATAGACACGGAGTCCCAGCATCTTGTTGAATTCCAAGAGGTGGACACCAGCAAGCACCGGAATGGAGAGGTTGATAGTCTGGATATTGGAGAAAGCGGCAACAGCCTTGTCGATGAAATTATCCTGAGCGTCGACGGAATCCCACACCGAGCCGATGGAGAAATTGGCTTCGGGCTGAATGGTGATCCAACGTCCGATATTGGCACGGAGCATCAGACCTCCTTCACACTGCCTGAAGAAGTCGGTGGAGAAATCCGAGACCTCTGTCGAGACGTCCCGAATCATGTCATCGATGGACTGTGTGGAATATTGCAGTTTCAGACCCATCTGAAACAGTTGAGCATTGGCGTTGCCCAATCCCAAGAGGGTCAAAAGGGCAATAATAAATACTTTTTTTCTCATAGTTTTAATGTATTTGATTGTGATAAAAATGCATTGGGCTGGCATCAACCTTCGAGGTCACGTCCATGGCAGTTTTTGTATTTCTTGCCGCTGCCGCAGGGGCAAGGATCGTTGCGGCCCACTTTTTTCTCCACGTGCACCGGCTGGGGCTTTTCGGGAGGTGCGGTGCGCTGTGCCTCGGGGGCGTCGTTGCGGCTGGTGCGCAGACCCTTCTGGTTGTTGGTGGGCTGGTGGGCTTCCTTCATCTCGCTTTCCTGTTTGATGGGGAGGCTGGCGCGGCTCAAGAAGGAGGCAATCTGGCGGTTGATGTCGAGCAACA
>CAMNKG010000093.1 GCA_946542135.1 uncultured Bacteroidales bacterium | reverse complement strand
CGCCGCTGAAGATGTGCTGGAAGTAGCAGCTCTTGTAGCGGCTGATGATTTCGGGAATGAGGCCGATCTTGGCCATCGCCTGGTCTTCGAAGTCGGGCAGGACGATCTTGGTGGGCTTGGTGATGCTGTGGTAGTCCATGTCGAGCAGCGAGGCGGCCAGCAGCTCGGTGTTGATGAAGCCCTGACCATAGGTGCCGGCGGCTTCGATTTTGGCTATCAGGCTGTCGGGGATTGCTTCGCCGGTCTTGTAGTGGCGCGCGTATTCTTTCATCACCTGCGGGTGGCGGCACCAGTTCTCCATCACCTGGCTGGGCATCTCGACGAAGTCGCGCGGCACGTTGGTGCCGCTCAGCGAGCGATAGTGGCATTGGCTCAGTATGCCGTGCAGGCAGTGGCCGAACTCATGGAACAACGTCTCGCTCTGGTCGAAATTGAGCAGCGAGGGTTTGTCCTTGGTGGGTTTGGAGAAGTTGCTGACCATCGAGATGATGGGTATCACGTTGTTGCCATCTTTGTCGATATACTGCTCGCGGAAGTTGGTCATCCAGGCACCGCTGCGTTTGCTTTCGCGCGGGAAGAAGTCCATATAGAGGATGGCGATAACCTTGTCGCCGTCAAGCACTTCGTAGCTTATGGCGTCGGGGTGGTACTTGGGCAGTTTGTTGTTTTCGCGGAAGGTGAGGCCGTAGAGCTTCGTGGCTACATTGAAGGCCCCTTCGCGCACCTTGTCGAGGGGGAAGTAGGGGCGTATCTCGTCGTCGTTCAGCGCGTAGCGTTCCTTGCGCAGCTTCTCGCAGTAGTAGCGCCAGTCCCAGGGCTGCAGTTTGGCGCCGGGCTCGTCCTTGGCCAGCATCTTCTGGTACTCGTCGCGCTCTTGTTTCGCTTTGTTCAGGGCTGGAGTCCAGAGGTCCATCAGGCACTGGTAGACGGCTTCGGGGGTCTTGGCTAAGCAGTCGTCGAGGGTGTAGGCGGCGTGGCTTTCGAAGCCCAGTATCTGGGCACGTTCCAGTCGCAGGTTGACGATGCTGTCGATGAGGACGCTGTTGTCCATTTTGCCAGAAGTGCAGCGGTTGGCATAGGCTTCCCACATCTGCTGGCGCAGGCTGCGGTCGGTGCAGTTCTGCATGAAGGGTTCCCAGCTGGGTATGTCGAGCGTGAAGCGGGCTTGGCCCTCGACGCCTGCTGCGGTGCCGGACTCGAAGGCTGCAGCCAGCTGGTCGTCGCTCAGGCCGATGCTGCGGGCCTTGTCAGCATCGAGGCTGAGACTGTATTGGTTGGTGGCGGCCAGCACGTTGTTGCCGAAACGTAGCGTCAGCGAGGCCAGCAGGCTGTTGATCTCGCGGAAGCGCTCCTGCTTGTCGGCAGGTATGTTGGCACCGTTGCGGACAAAGTTCTTGTAGGTCTCCTCTGTCAGACGCAGCTGCTCGCTGTCCAGACCTAAGCTCTCTCGCTGGTCGTAGACAGCCTTGACGCGCTCGAAGAGCTTGGCGTTGAGCATAATGTCGTCGCCGTGCTGCGACACCAACGGCGTGGCTTCTTCGGCTATCTTCTCCATCTCGGGGCTGTTGATGCACTCGGCCAGGTTGAAGAAGACGGCGCTGACCTCGTTCAGCAGGTCGCCGCTCTGCTCCAGCGCCTCGATGGTGTTGGCGAAGGTCGGCGCTTCGGGATTGTTGACGATGGCATCGATCTCGGCCTTCTGTCGTTTGATGCCTTCTGTGAAGGCGGGCATATAGTGCTCGGGCTTTATCTTTTCAAAGTCCGGGATGTTGTAAGGGGTGTTCCATTCACCGAAGAAAGGGTTGTCCATGTCGTTGGATTTGTTTTTGCAGCCTGTCGCCATAAGCAGTGCGGCACAGCCTGCGATGAGAATACTTTTTTTCATTTATGGGATTTCTTATTGTTTGTCGATGCCTTCCAGCGCTTTGATGACCAACTCGAACGATTCGGCGTTGAGCTTCTTGGCCAGGATTTTCTTGTCTTTGTCGAGCAGGTATATCTGGGGGGTTGTGACGACGTCGTAGACCTCATGCCAGTCGATGTTGGCTTCGGCACCGTCGATGTTGAGCCAGTTGAGCTGGTGCTCCTTGATGAATTCTGCCCATTTGGGATAGGTGGCCTCGTCGGGCTCGCTGAATACGGCGAAGGCTCCAATGTCGCATTTGTCGCGGTATTTCTGGTATTTTTCGTAAAGAGCGGGGATCATCGTCTTGCAGTGTCCACACGTGGGCGACCAAAACACCAGCAGGGTGTACTTGTTGGGCATATGGTGGAGGCTGTGGAACTGTCCCTTTTCGTCGTGCATGATGAGCTCTGGCGCCGTGCGCCCTATCAGGAGCTTGTCCCAGGTGTCGGCTCTCTTTACGTTGTAGTCTACCGCGCTGGGCGACATCCAGAAGCACTCGCCGGTCTCCACATATTTCTTCACCATGTGGACGTAGACGGCATCGTAGCTCATCACGGTGCTCTGAAGGTATTTCTCGGTGATGGTGTGCACCAGCCACCGGAAATTCTCCTTCGACGGACGTGCCCGATCGATGAGTTTGTCTACATATTCGCATATCATCTCGGCCGACGCATTGTGCAGGCAGGAATCGAGATAGAACATGATGCGGTGACGGAATATCATCTCGGGAGTGCGCACCATGGCATCGTCATCAAGGCGCATGTAGTCGAAATAGTGGTCCATGTAATACTCCCAGCGCTGCTGGTTGGTCAAGGGGTTGCCTGCCGTGTCGTAGCGTGGCGTGTTGGGCTCGCGGGTGGCGTTCATCATCAGCGACAGCATGCTGTTGGGCTGTTGGGCTATCATCACCTCTTTGATGCTGTCAAGCTGCATCATGGCATGTCTGCGGAATTCGTTGAAGTCGTCGCCGCTGCCAAGGGCTTTGCGCGCCGAATCGATGGCAACATAGGCGGCTCGGTTGGCACGGTGAAAACGGAAGAGGTATTCGTTCTCGGCCGATCCTTTCACCTGTATGTTCTTGCTCCAGCTGCTCTCGTCGGTGGTGAAAGTGAAGTCGGGCTTCTCGTGATACACCACAAACTCCACATAGTCGCCCTTGGGGTTGGTGAAGAAGTACATGCCGGGCAGCAGCGTGCGGTCTTTCTTCTCGAAGACAAAACGGCCCTTCTTGTCTTTGATGGCGGTGTCTATGGCGTAGGTGCCTCCGGCGTAGTAGTTGCCAAGATACATGATGCTGTCGTGGTTGCCGTTGATGGTAAGTGTGAAGCGGTAACCTTTGGGGCTCTTTTTGTCGGCAGGGGTCGATGCATGCAGGGCTGTGGCGCTCAGCAGGCTCGCCAGTATTATGGCTTTGAAGATGATTCGTTTGATGCTCATTTTCTGGTTTTGTTGTCTGTATGGGTTGTGGACTTATTCCCTGAAACGAGGCCTTCCTGGCCTTTTTTAACGTTTCTCGGGTCTAAGCGCAACTTCTGGATTATAACGTCTAACTGACAAAAATCGTGTAGCAGATTAAAAAAAAGTTTTTATTGGCTCGAAATTCAAAAAAAAAGTGTATTTTTGCAAGTCCAAATATGCTATTCAAATGAATAAGAAAATAGTCCTCTTTACCGCTATCCTGCTTGCTGTTGGCTTTGCCGCCAAAGCGCAGCATTTCCCCTCCGATATACAAGAAGAACGCCTGAAAGGCAACGTGAAGTCTGTCCTTACCACGGTCCGAACGCCGCAAGGCCGCATAGTGGGTCAGCCGGTCAGAAACAATTTCAACCGCGACGGCTATTATACCCAAAACACCTATTACGACACGATCGGCAATCCCGTCATTATCGTCCATTACACCTACGACAAGAATAACCGTCTGGTCAAGGATGTCCGCACCCACGAGCCCTTCAGCGAGATGCTCTCTCAGACAACCTATACCTACGACAAGAAAAAACACACCATATCGGCCGAACTGCGCGATGCCAACGATTCGCTCCAGGAGCTCTCTGTCTACCAGTTCGACAAGAAAAACGTGCTCGAAAAAACCACCAGCTACGATGTCAACGGCAAGGAAATGGCATCCACTGAATACGACCACAACTCCTTCGGCTATGTCACCTATGTCACCTACACCGAAGGCGAGAATATGATTTACAAGGGCGCCGAGAAATTCCGCTACGACACCGAAGGATTCATGGCGGAACGCTGCTCCTACTACCTGACGACTTTGCGTCAGGCTTTCCTATATACTTATTATTATGACGAGCAGGGCAACTGGACCCAAGCCTATGTCTACCACGTGACCCCGACCGAGGGCTACCTCTATCAGGTCATTACCCGTCATATCACCTATTTCGAATAGGTCGATACGCTGAAGGCCGCTCTCCGCTTTCCGCTTTCCGCTCTCCGCTCTCCGCTCTCCGCTTTCCGCTTAGAAATGGTTTCCTTTTCCCTGGCGTCGTCAGGTCAGCGTCCTGATGTTGTCGGTCTGTATTTTCTTGCATAGCGACCAAACCACAGGATGACGTCGCAGAGATGAAGGGTGTATCCAAACAGGAAGTTGTTGGAATGAAGCGAGTTGTAGTAGTCTTGGATGGTGGTGCGGCCTTGGCTGTCGAGCTCCACGGTGTGCGAGTTCTTGTTGGCCACCACAAGGATGCTTTTCACTATCTGTGATATGACGGGCGGAAACACATACTGCCCCGGCCTGCCATATCGTACCGTTCGCCCTTTGCCCAGGTTCACCTCGCGCCCGGCAAGGTAGAGCGACGAGTTGGCCAGATTGACTTTGTCGCTGCTTCCCATCACCTCGTCGGGCAGCAGCCCCAGCCGGTTGCAGGCGCGGAAAAGGTGCTCCAGGATGCGTCGCAGCTGCGTGTAGTATAGCACGGCATCGAAGTTCCGGTTCTCTTCCGGAAAATGCAATGCTTTCAGTATGTCGAGCATGGTCTGCTTGACATCGGGCGTGAAATAACGGTCTATAATCTGGAACATGTCGGAGTATAGCACCTTGACTTTGTTGTCCTTGCGCTGCGAGGCGGCATGGTTGATGGCTATGCAGAGGTCTTGTAGGTCTACGTCTTTGCGGTAATACATGCGCCCCCAGTCGCCTTCCATCATCTGACGCTGCCCCATGTTGATGCGCTGCAGGGTCTTGTCGAAGTCGGGCGCGTCGCCCGACGACAGTACATACCAGGGGATAGACTCTTCGTGCTGCGCAAAGATGGCTTCCATCTCCCGCACCACCAGATAGAGAAAGTCGGGGTCTGGCGCCTCTCCGGAATTGACTACGCAGCGCCCATCCAAAACAATAGCCGAAAGACTGTCGAAACGATATTCCAACAGGCATTTGGCCTTGTCCCAACTTCTGTATTGTTGTATGTCGAGGTTGTGGCGGGCTCCGGTTTCAATAAACCCTATTGGGTCGGGCTCTTCGTCCACCCATAGGACTCGGTAACGTTTTCTGTATTCTTTCATGCCGCTATAACGTCATCTACGGCGCTTTTATTGTGTGGAAACCCCCTTACCGTCAGCGATGCTCTTTGACGGCGATAAGAACTTTCGAAAGAATGTCGAATTTCCATTTTTCCGTCAACTTTATGGCTTGTTTTCAACCAGTCCGAAGGATGAAGTCTTTGAATTGTTTTTGTTTTAATATATTGAAAAATAACAATATGGAGTTTTGTGGAGACTTTTTTTTGAATTGTATTTTGTCAGTTCCAAAAAGTTGTGTACTTTTGCAAACTCAAATTGAAGTGAGAATAGTATATTTTTTTAACCAATCGTTTATAAAACCACTGTTTAAAACGGCAAAAAAATCATCGAAATGAAAAAAGGAATCCATCCCGAAAACTACAGACTCGTCGTGTTCAAAGACATGTCCAACGACAATATGATTCTTACCAAGAGTTGCGCCAACACCAAGGACACCGTTGTCTACACCGACGGCAATGAGTATCCGGTAGTGAAACTTGAGATCTCCAACACCTCGCATCCCTATTTCACCGGTAAACTGAAACTGGTTGACACCGCCGGACGCGTCGACAAGTTCATGAGCAAGTACAAAAGATACAACAAAAAATAAAAAGTAGTTTGTTTTAGGTTAAATGTTAGGAAAAAGCTCTTCATGTAAGAGCTTTTTTTTATTTGGCTATCCCCTATAGTGCGATGTCGACTCGTGGTTCATCGAATGGCCAGCCCAGGACAGCTCCCTTGGCAATGGGGAAGGCAAGAAGCATCCCGAAAGGGCAACCTACTTTTATTGGGCTTATCATTTATCATAAAATAGCGTAGGCATTGTATGTCTCTTTGGGGGCGTTGTGCGTCTCTTGCATGTCCCTTATGAGTCCGTGGCAAGTCTCTCTATTTAACATTCATTAGTTTTTACTTTTTGGGGTGGTTTAGGGGGGGGCTGCGCGACAACAAAAAAGTCCTAACCTAAACCAGCAAAGTTATAACGAACTTTTTATTTTGTTTTTTTCCTGTCGCTCCGAATGCGTGGCATGGCATTATTGCACAATATGTTAAATATGTCGCATTTTTTTGTTGATATTGTGTGATTTTTTGTTGTATTAAATATTTTTTTTATATTTGCACTGTATTATGATATTTGTCAAAAATCATACTCTGTTGATTTTGATTTGCTTAATATGGTAATTGACAATTTGGCTATAATGATAATAACCCTTAAATTAAAATTAGTATGAAAAAAACAATTACCCTTTTGGCCTTTGCAGCATTTCTGCTTTCCGCCTTCGGCGCATCAGCCCAAAACAGCATTATCGCCCAGCGCAACGACCCTGAATATCACATCAGCGAGTCCGCCCTAATCAGTCCCTACAAATACCCCCAGACGATTGAGTGCTTCAATACTCCGGACGAAAGGTCCGTTTTTGTCCTGTCGCTGCCCAACCACCAAACCATCGGTATGGAAGTC
>CAMNKG010000092.1 GCA_946542135.1 uncultured Bacteroidales bacterium | reverse complement strand
ACGGGGTATTAGCTCAGTTGGTAGAGCGCTTGGTTCGCAATCAAAAGGTCACCGGTTCGACTCCGGTATACTCCACAGACGAAAAAAAAAGAGGCCATGCAGGCCTCTTTTTTTATGTTCATCGTCATTTGGCTTGATGGGTCTGATAGACCAGCACTACGCCCGAACCTTCGACGGTGAGCGTGAAATGGTCTCCCAGCGCCTCGTTGAGAGTGGCTTCCCACAGGCCTGTGAGCCGTCGCTGCACCAAGGGATACCGCAGCCCCTCGCTGCTAAGCATCACATCGGGCGAAAGCGAGAAAATGGATACCTGCTGACGCGGGAAGGATGCCACCTCGGTGGTCTCCTGAAGGGGCGTGAAATAGCCGTAGTCGGTGTACATGCGCACCTTGATGACGACACCTTGGCTATTGGCCATGCCAACGAAACGCGACAGGAGCGAGATATTGCCCAACGTATGGTCCTCGCGCAAGCCGGTGGCACCGAGGATAACGACGTGCGTCACACCCAGCGTGCAGGCATAGCGGACGGCCTTGGTGAGGTCGTTGGTCTCCTGATCATCATAGCCAGCAACAAAAACGGTCGGGAACGGGGGCACCGTGCGCAACTCAGGTTTCAGCGAGTCGCCATCGCCCACCACATGAACCTCGGGTAGCGCCGAGGCATGCGAGAAAAGCTGGCTCTCGACCAAACGGTTGTAGGCTCCGTCGCAGCATATGAGCAACTGCGACTGCAGCAATGCCTGCAAGGCTTCGCTGCGACGTGGAAAGGCTCCATTGGCCAAAACAATAGCTTTCTTCATAACTGTTCTTTTAATGACTGTGACAAGACCTTACGGCGCCAGGACAGAACACCCAGCACGCAGAAGACCTCATAAATGACATAGAGCAGGGCTGACGCATAGTTGCCGCTCATCCAGAACAGGACCACCATGATAGGCTCTACAACCAACCAGCAAAACCATTGCTGCCAGTACTTCTTGGCCAGCATCCACATACCCACAATGCTCAATGCCGACGACAATCCATCAAGGAGCGGGTTCTGGCTTTCGCCCAACAGGCGCAAAAGCCACCACATCACCACCGTAAGCAGCACGAGTATGAGAAGAAGCCACGGATAGTAACGCTTGGGGCAGGACCCCATAGGACGCTCCTCTTTGTTTTTGCTCTCTATCACACCGCGCCACACGAGGATTCCATAGATTGACATGATGAAATTATAGATGCAGATGCTGCCATTGGCATAATAGCCTGCCGAAAAGTCGATGACAATATAGAACACCGACATCAGCAGACACCATGGCCAGAACCACCGGCCTGCCCTATATTCACTGACGATATAGAACAGGCCGATGATGGCACCAATTATGTCGATGACGGAAATCTGAAAACCGAGTAAGGTTATCATGTCAACATTGACAGCTATACGAGACGCAGTCTTAGAAGCGATAGATTACACGGACCATATAGTTGCGGCCGGGCTGCTGGAAATAGCTGCGCGTGGTCGACAGGCTGCCATCGAGGGGATTGTACGACACGCCACACCAAGCATTGGTACGGTAGTTGACATCCAGCAGGTTGTTGAGAGCCACCTGGCATTCAAGCGTGTTGCTATTGCCCAGATCGAAAGTGTAGGAAAGCCTCATATTGAGAAGGAAATAGTCGTCCAACAGCGACTCCTCGCGACCAGTATTGTCGGCATACTGCTCGCCGACGTATTTGCCGATGAGCTGAATCTTGGCACGCTCGACGGGTTTGTAGGTCAGCAGGGCGGCACCAGTGACAGAGGGAGAGAAAGCCAGGTCGGTGTTGCCGAAATCAACGGTCTGGAAATCGCTCCAATCGTCGTAGATGACATCGGCTTGGTAGTTGTTTATCTTATTGGCGCTGAGAGTCACGTTGCCTTCAGCACTCAGACGGCTGGTGATCTTGTAACCGGCAGTCAGTTCAACGCCCAAGCGATGGCTCTTGTCGACATTCTCCATCAGGTCGTAGCCACTGTCGGTCTGCAGGCCATTGGGTACCAGCTGGTTTTTGTAGAGCATAGCATAGAGGTTGATGTTGGTGAACAGTCGGCTACGTTTCAGCTGATAGCCCAGTTCGATGTCGATAAGTTGCTCGGGCGACATCGTTTTGCCATAATAGTAAGCTTCCTTGATGTCGGCACGTGCCGGCTCGCGATGGGCCATACCAGCCACGACATACATGCGCTGATTATCGTCGAGGCGGTAGTTCAGACCAACCTTGGGGTTGAAGAAGAGGTAGTTGGTGTCGTAGTCAATCTGGCCGTAGTCGTCGTCGGTGCCGTGCATACTATAGTCCATATAACGCAATTGCAGGTCGGTATAGAGGTTGAAATTGGTCGAGAACTCATAGTTCATCTTGGCATAGATCACACCGTCGTTCTTGGTACCGTCCATCGAATACCAGTCGGTGAAGGGGTTGTCGCGGCTGATATCGGCATACTGGTCGGCCCATACAACCTCGCCGTAGTGCACACCGCTGAAATGTGTGTAGTTGACACCTGTATTGAGTGTCAAGGCATTTTTGCGATACTGCAGACCCAGGTTGCCGGTATAGGCATCGTTCTTCATATCCTTATTGACGATGAAGTCGCCTCTCGTGACGCCGCTCATCAGCCCAGCAAGGCCATAGGAGCTTGGCTTCTTGTCGTCTTTGTAACTTTCCGTATAGCCGAAACCGTGGGTATAGTCGGCCACAGCACTCAGACTCCAATAGTCGTTGAGCAGGTAGGTGTAATAAAGCTGATAGTGCTGCTGGTCGTAGTTGTCGGTCTCATTATCGTAGTAAAACACGTTGCCGTAGCTGTCATAGTAAGCGCCACGGGAGTTGTAGGTGGGGTCGGCATCGAGTTCCTCGGCAGTGGCGCCAGTCCACGTAATGCCGGTATGCTGCGATCCGATGATGACGATGGCTTTGAGCAACGAACGATCGCCATACCAGCCGCCATTGAGGAACAGCGACTGCTGCTCGCTCTGTCCACCGCGACGGAAACCGTCGCTGTTCAAACCGCTATATGCCATGTCGAAACTGAGGCCATGCTTGGTGAGGCCGGTACCTGCCATGACGCCGTACTGGCGCGTGTTGAACGAGCCCAGCCCCAGGTCGGCACCACCGTAAGGTTTCGAATTGGTGTTGAGCGTCTGCAGGTTCATGGCACCGCCAAAGGCAGCGGTACCGCCGTTGGAGGCACCGACGCCGCGCTGCAGCTGTACACTCTGGGCCATACCGCCCAGATTAGGAATGTTGTACCAATAGACCGAGTGGCTTTCGGGGTCGTTGAGGGTGACGCCGTTGATATTGACGTTGATACGCGTGGCATCGACACCACGTATGCGCATCTGGGCCTGTCCGGCCATGCCGTTCTCGGACGTTGTCACCACCGAGGGCTGCAGTTCCATCATATAAGGCAGCGATACCGCTACGCGCTCCTCGTCGAGCTGCTGGCGGTTCATGGTCGACGTCGTGAGCGGCGTTTTGTTGTCGGCCCTAAGCGAAGAGATGACCACTCTTTGCAGTTGCTGCACTTTAACGGTGTCGCGCTTGTCGGTTTGACCATACGTGATGTTGGTTGCGGCAATCATGACTGCCGCGGTGCAGAGCATTTTGCTCAATGCACCCATTTTAATCTGGTGTTTTTTCATAAAAATTCCTCCGCCGGTATTACCCGGATCAGGTTCAAAGGGTCTGTTCTCAGCCCTGCCGGGACGGTCCGGCTGGTTGGGCACCCCCTCTGGCTGTTAATTGATTAATTGTATTTTTTTGATGTTAAAAGGTTTTCTGTTCTGAGATCTCAGAGGCGCTGAAGCCTGAAGGTTTGTTGAATTCCGCTAAGGTTCGCCGGCTACCGCAGCAGCGCGGCGAACCCTGGCAGTGTCTATATCTATATTTTGAGCTTGGCGTATATTATTTCTTGTAGGTCAAGAAGAAGCGGTCGGCCGTGGAATAAAGCATACGCTCCACTTTTTCGCCTTTCTCTTTGCCACAGGCGTCTTTCTCGCGGACCGTTTCAAACATGGAACCTTTGTTCACATTGATAATCTGCGACACATAGAAATTGTCGTCAACATGCACCTTCTTGCCGTGCACGCCAATCTTGTAGGTGATGTAGTTGCCGAAAGTGACGGGACTTGTTTCCTGCGTGAAGGAGGTGCCGGCAGACTTGCCCTTGCGCGGCGTGTCTTTGACACCACAGAGCTCGCTGACGGCAGAGAGGATATGGTATTCGGAGACATATTTGGTGGCATGGGGAGGGACAACCACGATGGAACGCTCGGTCGACGAGGTGGCGTTGGTAGAGGTGGAGCTGGCCGTCGACGAGACGTCGACAGACTTTTTTCCTTTCTCCTTCTTGGAGCTGGCCGTGGTCTGCGATTTGGTCTGGGTCCATTCACGGGCCTTGTAATAGTCGTTGGCATTGCCGTTGAGCACGAAGAAGCTCTCGGTCAGGTCGACATACATTACGGAATCGGTCTTGTTGGTAATCCAGAATCCGGCATCGCCTTCTTGGGCAAAGAAGAAATAGCGCACGATGCAATTGGCATCTTCATGGGTAAGATAGCCATCCTTCATCTGGCACTGCTCGGCGTTGTTGGGCAGCGTCTGATAGACCTGATAATAAGTCTGCTTGGAACATCCAGTCAGAAAGACGCCGGTAACGGCCATAGCTGCTAAAATCTTGGTAATTTTTTTCATAAGTATAGATCTATAACGTTAATAAAAAGGGGTTCAATTCACTCGCTGATAATATTTCCACCAGAGTTCGGGCACCTCGTTGCGCTGTGCCTGCTCGTAGTCGGCATAGGTGCAGGGCACCAGTAGGTGACGCTTGTACTGCTCCTGCTGCTCGCCATTGTAGGGCACCTCCATCCACCAGCGGTCGCTCTTCTTGCTCTTGTAGAACGAAATCTCCACGTCGCCTTCGTTGAGGCCCACCATATAATGCTTGTAATTCTGCTTGTCGCGGTGGGGGAAGTCGGCCTGCCGCGAATAGAAGCCCTCGATGAAATACCACAGCGCATGGGCTATCATGTGGGCTGTCTGTCCCCGCATGTCGTAGAGGGGGTTGTATTCATAAAAACCTATCGAGGTCAGCTTGTCGCTCATGCCGGCAAAACGTGCCAGCCGGCACAGCTCCTCGCCATAGAAGCCATGCGGCGAACCCTGGGCCTGACCAGGAGCATCGGAGAGACGCACGGCATTGATGTCGACAGACACCATGTCGGCCGAGCGCACCAGTGTCTCGGCACGCACCATGTCGCCCTGGATGGCACCCAGACGGTAGGCATCGAAATGAAGCTCGTCCATCAGCTTAACCATGGCCTTGCCGGTAAAATAGCTCTGGTAGCCGATATTGGCAAAGTTGAAAAGATAGTTGGGCTGCTGCGCCACCACATGGCTGACCCAGTTGCGCGACGTCAATGGCGCCGTGTCGTTACCCAAATCGAAAGCGGCATCGATGCTGGCGATATTCACCACCCGACCCAGCACTTCGTAAGCTTTATAGTTGGCAAAAGAGAGGTTTTGCCCTCCTCCCAAAACAATCACGGTAGCGTTCCTGTCCAGCAACTTGTACATCACCTCGGTCATGGCAAACTGCGTATCGTCAGGGGTGTCGCCGGCCATAAGATTGCCCAAATCAACAAGCTGCATCTCCTCAACCGGAACAGCCAGACGATATAGGAAACGACGTATCTCGTCGGGACCTTCCTTGCATCCTGCATTGCCTACGGCGCCGCGGTCGTCGCTGACGCCAAAAAGGACCAACTGCGCGTTTTCCAGTATAGGAAAGTCGCCCTCCTGATGATATATTCGGGTGACCTTTCCGATGTTTGTCATAAATTCATCATCCTGAAAAGCAATTTTCTCAAGGCTAACAGGCTGAAAATACGCGCTCAATTCCATAATTAATATAATTTTTGAAAATGTAAAGATACACTATTTTTTTATTTAACAAAAGAAAATCTTAACGGCTGCAGCAGCAGACACCAAAGGAAAGCTGTTTTTGAGGCTTCGCGAAACTCGACAGGTACACGTCGCGCAATGTGGTCCCTCGGTCTCACGAAGCAATTGCTACAGACCCCACATCAGCTTGTCGCGTATGGCAGAAAAGAAATTCTGATGCTCGATACGGACCAGCTGGGTGCAGTAAGGGGCTTTGTTGACTTCGATGACGCTGGTGCCGTCGAGCGTGCAGACATAGGAGTCCACGCCCAACGTGAACCGGGCCTCCGACTCCTCGTCATGAAGACGTAGACGCACACTGTCACTGACGACGACGGGACGCTGGGTGAGGGTGTGGGCCGCTATGGGTGTCAGCACCAGGCATCCCGACCCCGGTGCCAAAATAGGACCTCCACAACTGAGCGAATAGGCGGTGGAACCTGTAGGTGTGGCCACAATGAGTCCGTCGGCGGCATAGGTGGCCACCATGTCATCGTCGACCTCGACCTGGGTATGCAGCAGGGGGGCATTGTCACAACGGTGCAGATAGACTTCGTTCAATGCACTCAACATCAGTTTCTCACCCCGGGCGGTGACAACCACCTCCAGCATGGTGCGAGGCTCTATGGTGTAACGGCCATCGCGCAGACAGTCGGCAAGTTTGTCGATGTCGTCGCGTCCCGCCGTGGTGAGGAAGCCCAAATGGCCGAAATTGATGCCGACCACCGGTATTCCGCAGCCTCCCGTCTGATGGGCTGCACTCAGCAAGGTGCCATCGCCACCGATGGATATCATCATGTCTATGGACTTGTCGGGACTCCAATCGTCGACCACCTCTATGTTGCGTTGCCTCAAAGATTCTAACAGGGCCTCACGTCCGGCCGCATGGGCCGACGTCTTGTTTTTGGTAAATAGCGCTACCCTCATGGTACTTTATTCTGTTTAATACAATGTTTTCTAATATATTACTTTAACGCACAAGAAAATCGTTTACCGTGCAAAAATACAAAAATAAACAC
>CAMNKG010000091.1 GCA_946542135.1 uncultured Bacteroidales bacterium | reverse complement strand
TTGACGTCTTTCAGCTTGATGGTGCAGACGATGTCGCCGGCGCAGGCTTTCTCGACGCGCTGACGGTCTTTGCCGCTGCAGACGAGGACCTGGCTGACGCGTTCCTTGCTCTGGTTGCAGGCGTTGATGACATCCTGGCTTTCGGCCAGTTCGCCGTCGTAGATGCGGAGATAGGTAAGTTCGCCGAGGTTTTTGTCCTTAGCGCTCTTGAAGGCGAAGGCCACGGTGGGGTTGGCGACGTCGTTTTTGAGTTCTTTGCCAGCCTTGGTCTTCTTGCATTCTGCCACCTCGTTGGGAGCGGGGACGTTCTGGCAGATGAATTCGAGGAGGCGAGCGACGCCCATGTTCTCTTTAGCGCTGGTGCAGAGGATGGGGAAGAGGTCGCGTTTGTCGATAGCGAGCTTGAGGGCCTTGGTGAGTTCTTCGGGAGTGAGGTCACCGTTCTCGAAATATTTTTCCATGAGGGCGTCGTCGGCAGCGGCGGCTTCTTCGACGAGAGCCATGCGCATTTCCTCGGCGCGGTCGGCGAAGGCTGCGGGGATGTCGGCGGTTTCCATCTTGTCGCCGTTGAAGGTGAGCATCTTGTTGGCGACGATGTCGATTACCTGGTTGAAGCCCAGACCCTGGTTGACGGGGAACTGGAGGACGGTGCATTTGGAGCCGAAGAAATCCTTGAGTTGGCTGACGCTTTCGTCGAAGTTAGCTTTTTCGGCGTCGAGGTGGTTGACGACGAAGAGCATAGGCGTATCGAGCTTGGAGGCGTAGCGGTTGGCTATTTCGGTGCCGACCTCGACACCGCTCTGGGCGTTGACGACGACAACGGCGGCTTCGACGACATTGAGTGCAGCGTCGAGTTCGCCCTGATAGTCAGCGAAACCGGGGACATCGAGGATGTTCACCTTTTTGCCACCGAATTCGGTGTACATAAGAGTCGTTTCGACGGAATACTTGCGGTCGAGTTCAATTTCACGATAGTCGCTGATGGTGTTCTTACCATCGACGGTGCCGCGGCGATTGATGAGGCCACCGTTGAAGGCCATGGCTTCGGCCATGGTGGTTTTTCCCGATTTGGCACCACCCACGAGGGCAATGTTACGGATGTCTGAGGTCTGGTAAATCTTCATGTTTTACTATAATTAATTATTTATTATTTATTCGTAAGATATTAAAAGCCAAAATGTTCGAGGCGCAAATAACGCTTCGGACAAAGCAGTTGCAAGGGGCAAAGATACAAAAAAAGTTGGAAGCGAGGATGGAAAAAGAAAAATATTATGTAATTTTGCGTTGTCAAGGCTGGTAGCCAGCAGGGGTTTGTTTTACGATTAAACAAGTATATTCCAACCGGTTACAGCGTGACGGAACTTATTATTCAATCCAAAAAAGTAAACAAAAATGAAGAAACTTTTTGCTATTGGACTGGCCGTGCTGCCATTCTTATTCACCTCATGTGCAGGTGACGATTCCAAAAACAGCGGTTACACCGACTCGCTGCAGACGGTTATCAGCCAAAAGGATGCTGAAATAGACGCGCTTTTCGAGGTGCTGAGCGACATTGAGAACAACCTGACCGAGATCTCGTCGCGCTACAGCCAGATTTCAGCGCTCCGCCAGCAAAATCCTGAGAAGAACGCCAACGTCAAAGGAGAGATTACCGACCAGCTGGCCGTGATAGAAAGCATCATGACGCAGAACAAGGAAAAGATTGCCAAGCTGAACGGTCAGATCAGCAACCTGAAGAGCGAGAACAACAAGCTTCAGGAATTCATTGAGTCGCTCAACAGCCGTATGGCCGAACAGGAGACCCAGATCAACAACTTGACCCAGGAGCTCTCCATCAGCAAGGAGACGATCCATAAGCTCTCTGCCAACGTCAGCGAGCTGAAGCAGTCGAACCAGGACAAGGACAAAACCATCGCGCAGCAGAACGCCGAGATGGAATACCTGAACGACCAGTCGCACAGAGCCTACTACGTGGTAGGAACGTACGACGAGCTGAAAGAGAAAGGCATCGTCAACAAAGAGGGCGGTCTGATTTTCAAGCAGCAGCATGCCACGAGCAACGTCAATGCCAAGAATTTCAACCTCATTGACCGCAACAAGGTGACTACCATCGACATCAACCTGCGCAAGGCTCGTCTCATCTCGTCGCATCCGAAGGATTCCTACGAGATCATCTATGACGACAGCGACAGCAAGCTGGCTCGCCAGCTGGTCATCAAGGATGTCAACAAATTCTGGTCGAACACCGATTTTCTGATCATCTCCACCAAGCGATAGACGCTGCAGGCGTCATAAGCCTGAAGGAAAATGCCCGGACCGTAGACTTCGGGCATTTTCTGTTTTTGCGGAGCCAAAAAAGGAATCGTGATTTTTTGCGGATCCCCAAAAAAGGAAGCGTGATTTTTTGCGGAGCCCTAAAAAAGAAGCGTGAATAATATTTTGGGATGGAGTGCAAAAAAAAGGGTGGCATTAACGCGGCAGAGGCGAAACAAAAAAAAGGCAGAGGCGAAACAATAAAAAGCAGAGGCGAAACAAAAAAAGGCAGAAAGCGAAACAAAAGAGTCATAAATACGTTTAAACACAACGTGATGTCGCGCCATGAGGAGCGTGCTCAGAAGCGGGTTCCGAATGGCGGCGGCAAAGACAAGCAGAAACGACGACAATGGGTGTCATAGCACGACAGAGCATACGAGGGGCACTGGCCAACTATCTTGGGGTGGCGATAGGATTCTTCACCACCTTCTTTGTGCTTACCGACTGCCTGACGCAGGAAGAGATAGGCCTGACGCGAGTCATGGTAGATGCCGCCATGCTCTTTTCGGGGCTGGCGCAGCTTGGCACCAATGCCTCCATCATACGTTTCTTTCCTTTTTTCAAGAGCGACGACGACCGCAACCACGGCATCTTCGGATGGTCGGTGCTGCTGCCCTTTGTGGGCTTCACGCTCTTCGCGCTCTTTTTCTTTCTTTTCAAGGATCGCATCATAGACGTCTATTCGCAGAAGTCGCCCCTCATAGCCAACTATGCCTACCTGCTGCTGCCGCTGACCTTTTTTGCACTCTACCTAACTGTGTTTGAGACTAATGCCAGCGTGCTGCTGCGCATCACGATACCCAAGCTGGTGCGAGAGGTTGGCATCCGGGTGTTCAACCTGGTGTGTTACCTGCTCTACGGGCATGGCGTCATATCGTTAGACCTCTTCGTGCTGCTTTTCTGCCTGAGCTATGCCGTAGCCATGCTCATCAACTTTTTCTACCTGCTCACGTTAGGCAAGATCACGTTTCGTATAGACTGGAAATATGTCAACCGAAGCCGGCTGAAGGAGATGGCGCTGTACACGCTGTTTATGACCGCCACGGTGCTGGCCGGCAACATACCGCTCATCAACTCGCTCTTTTTGGGGGCGCACACAGGGTTGGCGCTGACCGGCGTCTACACGATAGCCTTCTACATAGCCAACATCGTCGAGGTCCCCTACCGTTCGCTGGGGGCCATCTCGAGGCCCATGATTTCGCAAGCCGTGCGCGACGGCGACTGGGTTGAGGTGAACCGCTTGGGGCGTCAGGTGTCGCTGCACCAGTTCCTAGTCAGTTCGCTGATTTTCTTTTTCATCTGGATAAACTTGGATCCCCTTTTCAGCGTCATACCACACGGCGACGAGTATGTAGACGGAATGGGGGTGGTGTTCTTCCTTGGTCTTGCCAAGATTGTCAATTCCTCGCTATCAATCGGTACCGACATCCTCAACTATTCGAAGCGGTACCCCTACTCGCTGCTTTTTATCGGCGTGCTCACCTTCTCCGCCATCTGGTTCAACAACAAGCTGATACCAGTGTGGAGCATCAATGGATCGGCGTGTGCCACGCTGTTCTCGTATGTGCTTTATTTCCTGCTGCTGTTAGGATTTCTGTGGCGGAGTCTGAAGGTCAATATTTTCAGCGGCAAGCACGCCATCGTGTTGGTGCTGATGCTGGTGCTGTTTGTCGTCAACCAGCTGTGGACCTGCACCTTGACGCCCTTCTTCGAGGCGATGGGTTACCGAGTGGGGCTGCTGACCGATGCCACGCTGCGCACCATAGCCATGCTGGCACTGACGCTGCTGTTTCTGAGCCGGATCCACATATCCGACGGCATCGACGGGTTGCTGAGCCGCGTGCCGCTGTTCCGTAAAAAGAAGACAAAGCTGTAGGCGCTGTTCGGAATCCCGAGGACGACGTTTGAAGAGAAATTTTATTTTCGTCATCAGTTGATTTTGTGTAATTTTGCAAACTGGTTCATTTTAATATTGATTCAAATATTATATTATAAAATAACATGTTAGACAAACTTGAAGCCATATATAACCGCTATTGTGAGATAGAAACGCAGATGAACGACCCGGAGATTACCTCCGACATGAAGCGCTACGTCAAGCTGAGCAAGGACTATAAAGACCTGCAGCCCGTGGTCAAGGCCTACCACGACTACAAAGCGTTGCTTGCCACCATCAGCGAATGCAAGGATTTGCTTGAGAACGAGAAAGATGCCGAGTTGCGCGAGATGGCCAAAGAAGAGCTTGCCGGTAGCCAGGAGCGCCGCGAGAAGATGGAGGAAGAGATCCGACTGCTTCTGATACCCGCCGACCCGCAGGATTCGAAGAACGCCGTTGTGGAGATACGCGGCGGCACGGGCGGCGACGAAGCCTGCATTTTTGCCGGCGACCTGTTCCGCATGTACAGCCGCTATTGCGAGAAGAAGCACTGGAAGGTAGAGGTTACAGACTTCAACGAAGGCACCTCCGGGGGCTACAAAGACATCACCTTCACCGTGAGTGGAGAGGGAGTGTACGGGTTGCTGAAATATGAGAGCGGTGTGCACCGCGTGCAGCGCGTGCCCGCCACCGAGACGCAGGGACGCATCCACACCAGTGCCGCCGGAGTGGTGGTGCTGCCCGAGGCCGAAGAATTTGATGTTGAGCTGAACATGAACGACGTGCGCATCGACACCTTCTGTGCCAGCGGTCCGGGAGGGCAGTGCGTCAACACCACCTATTCGGCTGTGCGCCTGACGCATATTCCCACCGGAATCGTGGTGTCGATGCAGGACCAGAAGTCGCAGATCAAGAACAAGGAGAAAGCCATCAGCATACTGCGTACGCGACTTTACGAGCGCGAGTACAACAAATATATGGAAGAGCTGTCGTCGAAGCGCAAGACCATGGTAGCCACCGGCGACCGCAGCGAGAAGGTGCGCACCTACAACTATCCGCAGAGCCGCGTGACCGACCACCGCATCGGGTGGTCTATGCACAACCTGCCCGCCTTTATGGACGGCGACATCGAGGAGTGCATCGAAGCCCTTCAGCTGGCCGAGAACGCCGAGAAGCTGAAGGCGTCGGTAGGCTGACGCAACGAGGTCAGCGGAGGAGGGTTGCGTCAGACGATCATGCCCGTAGCGACGACGAGGTGGGCGTCGTAGTCGACGCCGGAGATGGTGTTGCAGTCGTAGATGGTGGCATACTGACCGGCGGCGATACCTTGAATCTTGGTGTCGGTAGAGAGGTGGAAGAGAGTGCCGTAGACAGGGTCTTCGACACGCGAGAGGGTGCCGTGAGCAAACTCAGGGGTGTGGCGAATCTTGAACAAGACCGGTATGTTCCATTCGTCGACGGGGCTATCCGAGGCGGGAGTGTTCCAGATGTCGGCGCTGAGGTGGTGGAAGCCCAGCAAGTTGATTTCCTTTCCGTATTGAGCTTCAGGCGTATAGCCTTGGCTGACATAGAGCACGTTTTCGTCGATGTCCTTTTTTACCACGAACCAGGGGCCGCCGCTGAGGAAGAGCCCTTTGCGCTGTCCGATGGTGTGGAACCAGTAGCCCTTGTGGGTGCCGAGCACCTTGCCCGTTTCCAGTTCCACGATCTTGCCTTCGCGTTCGCCCAGATAGCGACGGAGGAAGTCGTTGTAGTTGATTTTTCCCAAGAAGCAGATGCCCTGACTGTCCTTGCGGTCGGCGGAGGGCAGGTGGGCGTCGGCGGCCAGTTGGCGCACCTCGTGCTTCATAAGATGACCGATGGGGAACATCGCTTTAGCGATCTGAGGGAAGGTGAGTTGCGTAAGGAAATCCGTCTGGTCCTTGATGGGGTCTTTGGCAGTGGCGAGGAACGGTTTGGCGGAGCCGTCGTCAGCGGTGCGGAGCGTAGACAAGGCGTAGTGTCCCGTAGCGATGCGGTCGTAGTCGTGGCCGCGCTTGTCGTCGAAGGCGCCGAACTTGATAAGGCGGTTGCACATCACGTCGGGATTGGGCGTCAGACCCTTCTTGACCGACTCGATGGTGTAGCGCACCACGTTGTCCCAGTATTCCTTGTGCAGGTTGACCTCCTCGAAGCGGCAGCCGTATTTTTTTGCAATAAAAGTAGTTATCTCGATATCTTCTTCAGCGGGGCAGTCGATATAGCCCTCTTCATCCTCCATGCCGATACGGATGTAGAAAATGTCGGGGTTGTAGCCCTGCTCTTTGAGGAGGTGTACGACGACGGAGCTGTCGACGCCGCCGGAAACGAGTGCTGCGATGTTCATTGGTGATTATTAGTGAACTGTGAACTGTGACCAGTGATTAGTGATTGGTGATTAGTGATTAGACAATACGTATTGTCGCTTAACTTTTCTCTAACTTTCCTTGAGTTCCTTTAACTTCCTTGAGTTCCCTTAACTCCTCACGGGACTTTCCTTAGCATCCGCTTCTTCGTCGGGGAGGCGGATGCTCTTGAAGCGACGTTGGCGCTGTTGCCAGCGTTCGCGGGCATATTGTTGCATGTCGCTCACTTCGTCGTTCTCGTCGATGATTTCGAGGCCGAAGATGGTCTCGATGATGTCTTCGAGGGTGATGATGCCCTGGAAACCGCCGTATTCGTCGATGATGATGGCAATCTGTTCCTTATGTTTGAGCAGCGAGTCCCAAATTTCGCTCACCGACTGTTCCTCGTTGAAGAGCGGGATGTCGCGTTTTATTTCGTGAAGTGTTTTGTCGAAGCGGTCCTCGGCGAGGTCCTCGAGAGCGTCGCTACGCAGGATGTAGCCGGTGATGTACTCCGGGTCGTCGGCATAGACGGGGATGCGGCTGAAGTGGCTGAATTCCTCCACTTTGT
>CAMNKG010000090.1 GCA_946542135.1 uncultured Bacteroidales bacterium | reverse complement strand
TGGGTCGTTGAAGTCGCCCGCCACAATCAGCGGCAGCCGGCAAGTGGCGAAGAAGGGGTCGAGAATGCCCCACTCTTCCTCGTGCTTCAGGATGGTCTCCTTGAATTTGTGGTAGGTGCCGCGTCCCGTGGAGCTGTCGACCACACCACGACGGATGTCGTGGATCTGGCGGTGGTCGCTTTCGTCGAGGCCATAGGAGTCGAGGTGCATGCAGCAGACCCTCAAGGTGTCGTCGGCATAGAGGAGGTCGGCATAGAAAAGCGTGGGTTCTTTGATGCGCGAAACGTTCAGTAGCGGCAACTTGGAGAAGATAACCTCGCCGGTCATCGAGCCGCCGGCATGGCCGGAAGCCTGCTCCGTGAAACCGCGGCGGCGAAGGGCCTCGGTAAGACGTACCGTGTCGCCAGCGCCCACGTATTCCTGCAAGACCAGGACGTCGGGCTGCTCGTCGTCGACCATCTCGAGGAAAAGAAGCATGTTGGTGTCGGCGAGCGAGCGAATCATCTCCACGCCCTGAAAATGATGGACGTTGAAGGTCATCACCTTCACACAATTGTCCTGTTTGCGTATTTCGGCCTCGATATCCTCGGTGCCGCCCACCTGAAAGTAGAGCGGCAGGAACGTGACCCTGGCAAGCAAGGCCGCCAGCGAGAGGAGGAACCACTTGCTGCTGAAACAGAGCCAGAGTATGATGAAGACGGCATTGGCGATGGCAAGATAGAGGTAGCCGTAGCCCAAAAACGAAAACAGCATAAACTTCGAAGGGCGCATCCATCCGCCCATCGTGGACCCGAGCAGCAGCAGCACGACGAGGACATTCAGCGAGAGCAATATGATTTTCAAAAACTTTTTCATCTTATACACCGTTTTCTTCAACTGCCGCTTTTGCGGAAAAGGAAGTCCTTTTCTTCCTTGGTCAGATGGTCATAGCCCGACTGCGAAATCTTGTCCAAAATGGCATCGATGCGCTTTTGGTCGGCCGCCTTGCGACGGTTGAATTCATCGTCAGACATGGCACGGCTTCTGCCACGCGGCGGCTGGAAATCGGACTTGCGGGTTTTGGTCCGTGCGGGACGGCGCAGCGCGGCCTTCCAGTTGGGAAGGCGGCGCATGGCGACGACAAAGAGCAGACCCGCCAAAGCACCGCCAAGATGGGCGATATGGCCGCCAGCGTTGGCAGCCGGAATCGACAGCAAATCGATGGCGACATAAGCCATGGCAATGTATTTCAACTTGACCGGGAAGGTGCGGACCAGCCACAGCTGCACCTCGTGGTTGGGGATGTAGACTGCCACAGCCACGAAGACGGCCAGCACGGCAGCGGAAGCGCCGACAAGCGTGGAGACCGTGGTCTGCCCGACAGGGAACGCATTGTAGACCAGCAGATAGAGCAGCGCACCGCCGACGCCACCCAGGAAATAGATCCACGTGAAACGCCGCTCGTTGAGGTAACGGCAGCAGAGCACGCCGCCCCAATAGAGCATCAACATGTTGAAAAGCAGATGCCAGAAGCCCGCGTGGACGAACATGTACGTGACGAGGGTCCACGGACGAACGAGCAAATCGCCCCACTGCGACGAGAGCGAGAGCCACGACAACCAAAGGCGCTGCGAGCTACCATTGTCGTGAACGTAGAGGTAGTCGACCAACGGAAGAAGGCACGAAACGAGCCACAGCACCACATTGACAATTATGATGATGGAGAGAATGCTCTTGCTTTTGAAGAAATTCTTTATCGGAGCCCTGCTGTTCATCCTATATGCACTCATACTGTTACGATACTATAAGTAAACAATACTACGTTTTATTCTCTATTTTATTGTGCAGACAATGCATTTTTAGGAAATCTGGAACCGGCGAGGACCTGTGCCGTTATGGCTTTGGTGCGAAAAATATGTCGAAAGCCAGATCAGCTTGCCGGTGGAGCATATCCAACCCGTTCTGAACGGTGGCACCCTGCAGGGCCGCCTCGCGCAAGAAGCGTGTGGCGGAAGGGTTGTATATCAAATCATAGCACAGATGCTTGGCAGTCAGGACCTCGGGGTGCTGCCACGGTGTATCACCCACATCCGGGTACATGCCCACAGGCGTGGCATTGACTATCAGCAGCGCCTGCCTGGCGGCCCGCCAGGCGTCGGCATAGCCCATCCTCCCCTGCCCTTCCGGCGAACGGCTGACAAAACGGTATGCGACACCGCACCGACGCAGAGCCCACGCCACGGCCTTGGCGGCGCCACCGGTGCCCAGTATCAAGGCCTCGCGGTGCCATTGTTGCAGGAGTGGCAGCAGGGAGTCACGGAATGCCGGTGCGTCTGTGTTGTAGCCCACCAGGCAAAGAGAGGCATCGGCAGCACGGCGTACCTTGACGACATTGACAGCGCCGATCTCGCGTGCCACGGGGTCCATGTCGTCGAGCTGAGGCACGATTGCTTCTTTGTAGGGAATCGTGACATTGAACCCGTCGAGGGGATGCCGCTTCAGAAAATCACGTATCGTACCGATGTTTTCCGTCTCGTACAAGTCATAATGACAGTCCTGAAGACCCAATGCGCGGAACTTCTCTTCAAAGTAAACCTTTGAATACGAATGGGCGAGACGACGTCCTATCAATCCGAAATGAGGCATAAGGGATAACCGTATTTTAGGGAGTGGCAGATGGGAAAATCAAGACTTGTCGAGGTTGAAGGCACGGCGCACGAAGCGCTGCAGCGCCTCGGGGATAGGCTGTATGCCGTTCAGGTGAATCATTTTAAGGGCAGCGAAGGGGTCCAGCATCGCCTCTATTTCGGCCTTGAACGACGCACTCTTTATATCGTAATAGTCGCAGATGAACACGTCCCAGATGTGCCGCAACGATGCAATGTCGAGGTGATACAGATTGCGCATCAGCTCCTCGTCCTCGTCGACGCTAATCATGCGGAACATGCCCAGGTCAAACATCGCGTTGCCCCAACGGAAATCGCCCAGGTCAATCCAGAAATCCTCTTGGATGCCCAACGTGGATTCTTGTCCGTCGACGGCGGTGGTGATGACGTTGCCTATGTGCATGTCGCCATGCAGGCAGGAGCACTCGTCGGGCACATGACGCACAAAGTCGCACACGCGTTTGCGATCCTGGTCGTTGAAGAACGGATAGCGCGCTATCTCGGCAAGGGCATGTTCTTTCTCAGATTCGAACAGCGTTGTGTCGCAACGCGTTGCGTGCAGCTGACGGCACAGGCGCGCAAAACGGTGGGCCACCTCGTCGGCCTTTTCGGGATGCATACTAACGAGTCGGGCAAACGACATTTTGGGTTTGATGCGGTCAAATTCCGCCCCATAGCGACGGCCATCGGTCACGAAGCGTCCCGGCAAGGGACAGGGGATGTGCATCTTATAGACGTTATGGGCATTGCGGATCTCTTCCAGAGCCACGTTCTTGTCGACCGTTTCGTTGTAGAGTTTTATCATGGTGACGCCGTCGCGATGGTTGTAGCTCGTCGCGTAAAAGCCGGCGCCGCTCTCCTCATAGTCGTCCATGTTGACAAGGTGCGGAGTGGAGCAGTCGAAGCTGCCGAAAGTCTGATCCAGCAGCGTGATGAACTCCTGGTAGGCAAAGGTGCCGGCCAGTTCCATCAGCGCCTCCGCCAATCCGCGGTAATACCACTCGATGTCCTCTTTTCCGCCAGGGGCATGAAAACGGCTCCACAGATTGTTGCCCACACGACGGTAGTCGGATGCTATAGCCCTCATATTGGACAACTTGTCGCCCATAGCGACGATTTTGCTGTCACGGTCAGCCATTCTGATTTGGTCTATCTGCACCTGCTTTTTGGTCCTCCAGGGAAGCCCCTTCTCGCGTGGTCCCGTTTCGTGGAGCACCAAGTCTGTAACGCGGTCGCCGAAAAGCTTGCGCAACTCGTCGGCAGTCACTTCGGTGTCTTCAACAACGTCGTGCAGCACGGCAGCTGCCAGTATCTCCTGGTCGTTGGTGATGGTAGCGGCGATAGCGGCAGCCTCCATAGGATGAATGATATAGGGAAACCCTTTGCCTCTGCGCTCAGTGCCGCCATGGGCTTTGATGGCGAATTCCGCGGCGCGGTCAAAAATACGGGTGTCGAGTGGTTGGTTCATGATATCGATATTGTTTTGGGCGGCGACAGTGGGAGCGACAGCCTAAAAGTCCGGTTCTCGCACAGGGTCAATCATATGCTCTCATTATTGTGGGGAAGTTCCCTCGGCACAATGCATACTGATTATTAACGTTTCACAACCGTTGTTCTCCATTCCATCACCTTCGTTGGGCGCTGCAAAATTACGCAATTCATTCGAAACAGCCCAAAAATATTTTGTTCTCTACAATATTTACCTTGTCAGTTTGAAAAAAGGTTGTAATTTTGCATTTCAAAATAGGCGTGTGCCGCAAGGTTCATGCCACAAATCAAGCCTGGAGAAATCCAGGCTTCCCCATTTTATATGCGATAGATTTTGTTTGGTTTGGAATCAAAGTAGTAGATTATTTCTTTACCTTCTGTCCACGAAACAGTAGAGACTCTGCCGACAAGACACAATCCATCGTCGAAAACCAAAAGCATCAAGTATATAGCGTATAGATTCCGTAAAATCAATCATTCAACATCCGTCGCACATCACAATGCTACCAAAGGTGATTTTGAATTGTCGCCGCTGCCCAAATTTGTACAGAAAAGAAAGCAAAAAATTGAAAACCAAAAACAAACAACTCAATGTACACTTCTGTAAATTAAACCACACCTGAATTTCTACAAATGTACACTTTCATAAACGTTTTTACATAAAAATTACAGTATTGTCCACTTCAAAAAATTATTAACCATTAAAATTTTTTTTGTGTCCACTTTTTCAATCCGGTACATCTTGGCACTTGTTGTCTATGTTTTAGAAAGATTTTACTTTAATATGCCTATGTTTTAAAAATATTTTTACGAAAAAATGCATATGATTTAGAAAGATTTTTGTATAAAAATGCCTATGTTTTAAAAAATAGTTGTAAATTTGCAGCTATAATCAATGGCCATAAATATGTACAAGAGACTTTTAATTAATCAGTTGCAATCCTGGAAGAAGAAAAACGCACACAAGCCGTTGGTAATTCGTGGAGCAAGGCAGGTAGGCAAAAGCACATTGGTGCGCGAGTTTGGCAAGGAATTCGACATCTTCATCGAGGTCAATCTAGAGCTCTCCGACGATGCGAATGTGTTCCGCCGCACGGATGACGTGGAAGAAATATGGCGCTACCTGTGCTTGAAGAATCACGTCGTATCCAACCCCGAGCACTCGATGCTTCTCTTCATCGACGAAATACAGGAGGAGCCTCGTGCGGTGGGCTTGTTGAGGTATTTCTACGAGAAGATGCCCTGGCTCTATGTAATTACGGCCGGCAGCCGACTGCAAAGCCTTCTCAAAGAGCGGGTCTCTTTCCCCGTGTCACGCGTGGAATACCTAAATCTGCGCCCTTTCTCATTTGTAGAATACCTCGCCGCATTGGAAGGCGACTCATGGGCCGATGCCGTGAACAACCTTCAGGTGACACCTTTGATGCACACCGAGATGATGAAACACTTCAACAGCTATGCCCTCATTGGCGGTATGCCAGAAGCTGTCGCCACGTATGCCGACCGACGCGACATAGAAAGCATTTCTCTAATCTTCAACTCGTTGATAAAGGGATACAACGAGGATGTGGAGCGATATGCGAAGAACGAGGAGCAAGTGCGAATCATACGGCATATACTTGATACTGCGTGGCTCTCCGCCGGGGAGACTATTTCTTTTGCCGGATTCGGTGGAAGCAGTTATACCAGCACACAGATACACGATGCTATGGATTGCCTTCAGCGGGCTTATATTCTCTCCCTCGACTATCCCGTGACCTCGACTGCCGTACCGGCGCTACCAGCCTTGCGGCGCTCCCCGAAACTCATAACCGTCGACTTGGGCATCACCAATTTCGTTGCAGGGGTGCAGATAGAGTACTTTCAGAACAAGGACCTGCTTGACACGTGGCGTGGTCGTGCAGCAGAACAGGTGGTGGCACAGGAACTGCGGGTACTGCTCGACAGTCATTTCCGCGAGAACCAATATTTTTGGGTAAGGGACAAAAAGGGGACGACCGCCGAAATTGACTATGTATGGCAGCAGGCCACCAGCCTTGTCCCCATTGAGGTCAAAGCTGGAACAAACTCCCATCTGCGTTCTTTGCACAGTTTTGTAAATCTGTCAGATACTCGTGTTACTGCCGTCAGAATATGGAGCGGAGAGTTCGGTGTTCAGGATGTGGCGACACCGGCTCCCAACAACAAACCCTATCGTTTGATAAACGTCCCATTCTATTATGTCGGCCAATTAGACAAAATTTTAAAAGAGAATATGCTTTAGTGATAGAGCGCTGTGGCTGAAACATTTTAGAGATGCCCTAAAACACATTCGGGGTGTGCCGAAGGCACACCCCGTTTTCACTCCCTTTTTCGAAAAGATGACCAAAAGATGGCCAAGGGGAATGAATCAAACATTATCCTCATTTGACATAATAGCCACCGGTTTTCCTTGAGCCCCTATACTCAATCAATCCATCTTCTGTAAGAACATCAATATGTCTGTCTATCGTAGGAAGGCTCTTTCCTGAAATATTAGAAATGTCTTTACGTTTGATACCAGGATTAGAACGAACAATAGTAAGCGTGACCATCATACTAGAATTTATCCTATCATTTCGACTATCATTTACCCTATCATTACCCCCCCCTCACAGGTATAGGAAGCACCAATTCGACCTCATCAATCTCAAATTTGTTTTTCAATTCAGGTTCTCCCCAGTGGGCATCTTTCCAAGCGGATATGATGGTGAGGAAACCTGACCCGACATTCTCGCCATATCCAATCATTCGGAGCATATTCTGGATTTTCGGAAATGAAATCATCATTATTATTCGTCAAACTATGGTTGCGACATATTCCTTTTTCGCATTGATACACAGACAATTACTCAATCTCCAAACTCTTTTCTTCCAACAAAAATTCATATATATTCATATATATCACTCCATTTTCATCGCGGTAACGCCTAACTGGGTCGTCGGTAATGACAAACTTTTTAAAGTTATCTTTGATTTGTCTAAGTGAT
>CAMNKG010000089.1 GCA_946542135.1 uncultured Bacteroidales bacterium | reverse complement strand
CTTAATCGGCACTACCCCCTCAAAGTAGCGTGTCTACCAATTCCACCACCTGGGCTTTTTCCCGCTATTTCGCTGTCGGAAAAGTGGTGCAAAAGTACTACTATTTTCGAAATGGACAAAATATTTTTTCGCTTTTAAGAATAAAAAAATGCAAAAACATTATAAACTAACATTATAAAGACGATAAAATTTTGCAGGATGCTCCGATGGGCATCCTGCAAAATCTGTTATCATAGAATGGAATTTACGAAAATCAGGGTCACTTTGGTCGAGGCAGGCGGTCAGCATTCGTGCCTGTAGAGGCGGTGTCTATAGCGTCGGTTTTATGCGGACAAGACCTCCACGTTCCGTCCTGCTCTATGTCGTACACCAGCTGCCGAAGACAGCGTTACGACCCTGTGCATTCCGATTTAACGCGTTCAATCGTCGTCGCCTTCGATGACGTCTTCGTCGTCGACATCATAGTCGCCGGGGTCTTCCTGGCTCTCAGCGTTGCCGCCCATGCGCAGGAGGAAATTGGGCACCTCGGTACGGCTGGGCGAGATGCGGTAGCGATAGTCGCCAACGTCGCCCTTTCCAGCGGCGCGCCGTTTGTCGGCGGGCAACGCCTTGATCATGTCGACCCATTCGCCCACGCTGCTCTGGATGAGCATCTGCTGGCTGTTGAACTCGTAGTTGAAATAGTACCAGTGGTCGGTAGCCACCTGGATGTAGAGGATGAGGTGGACGGCATTGCCCTTGCGGAAGAGCTGTGCCTTGACGCGGGTGGCGAGGTGGAGCTGCTTGCCTCCAATCATGGAGAGGGAGGCGACACCGTCATAGCGGAAACCGAGCGAGGGAACGTACTCCCACTTGATGCCTTCGAGCAGGATGGTGTTCTCGAATTCCGCAGGCATCTTGTTGTAGAACCCTGAGCTGACGTAGTCGCTGTAGGCTTCGGCGCCTTTCTCAGCACCCATATAGTGTATCATCGCACGGCGCGTGGCTTCGTTGGCAGGCTGCGAGGGGGTGAGCCGCAAATCGTCGGCAATAAGTTGAGCCATAGTGCCCAGCACCTTCTCGTCGATGGGGAAAGTGAAGCCCAGGATGCTGTTGAGCTCAACCTGCTCGCTGTTGGCGCCGCCGAGGGAGGCCATGCCATAGCTGAAGAGCTTGACGTGATGCTGTTTGACTTCAAAACTGATGGGACCCTCGCCGGTCATCTCGCAGGTCTGCGTGTTCAGCGTCAGATAAGGGCTGACCACATTGTCGGGGTCCTGAATCTTCTCGGCGGAAGCGATCATATACTCTTTCGTCTTGTTGTCGTAGGTCAGATAGCCGTAGGCGCCCATCAGCTCGTTGTCGGCGGCGCGCTCCTGGGTAAGGAAGGCGGCATACGGCTTGAAGTCGAGCTTGTTGAAAAGAATGGAAGCGGTGATGCGGTTGCCTTTCCAGTCGGTAGGTATTTCAGGAACGGCGACAAGGATCCGTTTGGGATCGAGATAGTCAGCATAGGCCAGCAGGCCAAGGGGCGCCTGGGTGGGGCATTGGTGGAGCAACCTGACGCCGCCGTCAAAGTAGTAGAATTCCTTGTCACCTTCGACGCGGACATTGCCGGCGAAGCCAAAGGCGTCATTCAACGTGAACCGGCTGCTGTCGGAGATGAAGCCCTTGCCAATCGTCACGCCGCGGCTGTCGGAGGCGATGTCGTTGAGGTAGATTTTCTGCTTCTTCTCGTCGACGTCCACATAGTCAATGTAGCCCTTGCCGGTATACTGTTGAGCGCCGGCCACGAGGACGTCGGCGTCGTAGATGAGATGGTAGCGGTTGGTACGGTTGGCCAGTATCTGCGAATGCTTCATCAGGTCGATGGCGCCACCTTGGCGGACGTGGACCGTATCGCCACCGGGGGCAATGACGGCGTCGGCCGAATGGAGGGTGAAGACCTGGCGACAGGTGAGCTGACCGGCATTATAGAGGTAGGTGGAGCGGACGGCGTGGAAGTTGAGGCTGTCCTTCTTGGGATCGGTGGAGACGAAGAGTGCTCCGGGCTGTTCCTTGTGGGCGAAACGCTCACGCAGGGTGAGGCCTTCCAAGCCCTGGCTGCTCTCGCTCTTGCTGTTGATGAGGTCGAGTTCCTTGCGGTCCATCTCCCACGAGAACTTGTCGACATAGGCCGCCATGAGCAGCAAAGGCAGCTGCGTGCGGCCCAGCGGAGCGTTGGACACGAAGTCGGCCCGGCGCTTGGTGTAGTCGACATGCGACTTCATGTCGGTAGCATAGAAAGCGATGTTGTTGTAGACATCCGAGCGGAGGGTAAATGCCGTGACGTTGCTCCGCATCTCTTTGGGTTGCAGTGCAAAGAGCGGCGACTCGAGGGTGCCTTCCTTGATGGTGATGGTACCCGTGGCGGTGGCGCCGCCGGGCTTGAGCACCAGATGGCCGGCCAGGAGGGCATCGTTATGATACATCTTGAACTGGGGTCCGTTGAGGAGCTGCGCCACCCGCATGGAGTCGGCATAAGGATACCAGCGCTGCATGGCGCGGCTGTTGTGGACATCGGGGAACACGCCCTGCTCCTTGACGAGGAAGCTGTCGCTGACCGACACCATTGAGTCGGGCATGAAATATATGGTCTTAGACTGTATGACCGCCGTCAGGTAGTCGACCTGACCTTGGGCGCGGAAGCCGCGGTAGCTGAGGTCTATCTTGTTGGTGAAATGGCCCTTGCCGCCATAGGCGTCGTATCCGCCGCGGGGCGTCTTGGTGACAAAACCCAGCGAGTAGTCCGGCTGCACCTTGAGCGGCTCCTTGATGTCGGGGAAGATGCCCGCCGACGTCAGCACACCGTTGAAACTCAGGCTGTCGGTGACGAAGTTCACCATATTCTTCACCACGAAGGGGTGGATGGTGTAGTAGAACTTGTCGCGGACATAGGCTCCGTGGTGTATGTCCGGGCGGTCGTAGTAGACATAGCTGTCCTTCAGACTAGTGAAGATGGGATACTGTTCCTTGACGCGCTTCAGACCGCTATGGTTGTCGCTCTGGTCGATCTGCAGGTGCCCCGTCAGGTTGTGGAGCGGCGTGTACACGACGTGTTCCTCCTGTGGGTTGTTGAACTGAGTGACATAGAAGATCATGGAGTCGACCTGCGGCAAGTCGAGCTTGAAGTCGTCGTAGAGGAAGGTGGCTCCCGTTGCATAGAAGATAAAGCGGCCGGCATGGATGCGTCCGTTGAAAGTGATGTCGCGGTTTTTCTTGACCACCAGGTCGCCCTGGTTGGGGTAGATCACCACCTGCTGGCTGTCGCTGAGGACAAACTTCTCGACGCCATGAACATCGAGGGCGTTGCTGCTGAGGTCCAGACGGGCGTTGTTGTTTTTGGTAGACGACTCGAGAATCAGCGCGTCGTAATCATAATCCTTGCTTTTGGCGCTGGCCTTGGCGTAGTCGACCAGCTTGTCGTTGACATAGATTTTGCCCTGGGCCTCGTTGTAGGACACCAAGCCGGAGCGCGCCAAGGTATGGATCATCGATTTGGCCTGCATGATGTCCATCTTGATGGCCTTGGCGAATTCGTCCATATAGAAATCGTAGGTCATGTCGCGCGACTGCATGTAGCGGTATACGCGGATGACGGGGTTGATCTGGTCGATGCCTTGTATTTCGCGGAATTTGCGCTCCGAATAGTAGCTGTTGGACTCGAAGGTGGAGAAGGTCTGGTCGCCCGACTGTCCCAACATGGAGAAGTCCATCACGTCGTCGTTCATTTTCCAAACGATGGATTCGCAGTACATGTCGAGGTTATGGTACGAGTTGGAGTAGGGGCTGTAGTAGTTGCGGCGCGAATCGTTGATCAGGATTACCTGTTTCTCAGGTGCAAGATAGCGCATCGTGATGCCGTTGTTGCAGATGGAGTCGCCGTCGATGAAAATCTTCACGGCGGCACTCTCCGAGACGATACGGCTGCTGGTGATGGTGAACTTCACCGAGTTGACCGTGATAAACGGCTTGCCTTGGCGGTAGAAGATGAGCGTGGCGGGGTTTTTGGTGTCGGAGGTGATGAACTTCGACCCGTTCATCATGAAGCTGCCGCTATAGTCGACGCCGGGCAGTATGTCCTTGAGGCGGAAATCCTTCTGGTAGGAACGGAACTTGGGAAAGCTGTATTTCTCGGGTTCCATCTTGGCCGAGAGGGCCTCTTCGACCTTGCCGTAGATGGGCGCGCTGAAATAGTTGGTGTTGGTGAAAAGCACCGAGTCGGCGCTGAATTTGGGAAACTTCACGACGGCTTCATACTTGGAAAGCTGGGCCCAGCAGGCTGCCGTAGGGATGCCCGTACGGTCCCAGTTCAGACGGCCTCCCTGGCCCTCCCATTTGCTTTCGAAATAGTGGAACACGCCCTGGGTGCCGTAGATGGTGCCGTTGTCCTTGTCGGAGGCATAGTAGAGCTCCATGGGTTTGTCGACCGACACCAGGATGTCGTTGTCGCGAAACAGGAAGCGGAACGGCGTACCCTCCTGCATCTGCCAGGTGCAGGCCCGCGAGCTGTAGAGCGTGCGGTGGGTCACGAACTGGTCTGTGAACTCGATAAAGTCGGTGAAATCCTTGATTTTCTTGTTTCTGCCTTGAATAAATTCGATACACGAAATCCACTGTTCAAAATTCTCTTGGCCACCCTTGCCGTGCATCAGGTTGACGGTGCTGATGAAATTATACACGTCAGGAAGCTGCCTCACCTTGAGCTTGAGCACCACATTGCAGATGCCCGTGAGGCGCTGCTGCATGTCGGCATCCATCTGTTTGTAGACCATGGCGAAACTCATAATCAGCTTGGCGTTGTCCTGCTTTTTTTCCTTGTCGCTGGTGCCTTGGTCAAGATAGGTCAGCATCTCGTTAGGCAGGTTTTCGCGTGAGAAACTGGTTATATGCTGCTTCTGGGCGAAAGCGGTCGTCGCCGTCAGAAAGACGAGCAATGCAAAAAAGAGAGTTTTTATTCTCATATGTTATAGACTGTATTTTTCCGTTTGATTATGCATAACGCGATTTGGCACAAAAAAGTACTTCCAATGGTGCCGATTTTCGTTTTTTAAGTATCTTTGCCGTCGGAAAAACAGACCCTAAGCATGCAATTATTTTTTGCAGAAAACATAGAATCAGACATCTACACACTCTCTGAAGAAGAGTCGAAACATTGCATCCGCGTGCTGCGGATGACGGAAGGCGACGAAATCTTCCTGACCGACGGACGTGGCACCCTGTGCCGGTGCCGCATCAGCGAGGCACACCCGAAGCGCTGCACGGCGACGGTGGCAGAACGCATCAAAGACTACGAGCGTCATCCCTTCTATCTGCATGTGGCCATAGCACCCACCAAGAATAGCGCCCGACTGGAATGGTTTGTGGAAAAAGCCGTCGAGATGGGCGTCGACGAAATCACACCCATCGTCTGCGACCACTCGGAGCGCGTCGTCGTCAAGCAAGAGCGGCTCCAGAAAATCGCCATCAGCGCCATGAAGCAGTCGCTCAAAGCCTTCCTGCCCCGGGTCAACGAAGCCACTCCCCTCGCCCACCTTGTCGGCTCAACCTTCAACGGGCAACGCTTTATAGCCTACTGCGACGGCGACATGCGCACACCGTTGCGCGACCGCTACAAGACTGGCGACAACGCACTGATACTCATAGGGCCCGAGGGCGACTTCAGCCCCGCCGAGGTGACGACAGCTCTCGATGCCGGATTCCAACCCGTCACCCTGGGACCCTGCCGGCTGCGCACCGAGACGGCAGCCGTGGCAGCGGTAGCCTTTTTCAATCTCATGAACTAAACCCCTCAAAGCAGCAAAAAAACGCCTCCCCCCAATAAAAACGAATCATCATGAAGAAATTCACCTTTTCAATATGGGTCGTCCTCCTCCTGTTGGCAACCTTCCCCCTGTCGGCACAGCAGAAAACACAGATAGCGCTGCTGAAATATGGCGGAGGCGGCGACTGGTACGCCAACCCCACCTCGCTGACCAACCTGATTGCCTTCTGCAACGCCGACGCCCACATGAACCTTGACCCGCAATACGCCGTGGTCGACGTGGGCAGCAGCGAGATCTTCAACTACCCCTTCCTCCACATCACCGGGCACGGCAACATCGTATTCTCGTCGCAAGAGGCCACCAACCTGCGCAACTATCTGATTGGCGGCGGGTTCCTCCACATCGACGACAACTACGGTCTCAGGGAATTCGTCGTCCCTCAGATGAAGAAAGTCTTCCCCGAACTGGAGTTTGTCGAGCTTCCCTTCAGCCATCCTATCTACCACCAGAAATACGACTTCCCCAACGGCCTGCCCAAGATCCACGAACACGACAACAAGCCCCCCAAAGGCTATGGCCTCATCTGGGAAGGCCGGCTGGTCTGTTTCTTCACCTGGGAATGCGACCTCGGCGACGGCTGGGAAGACCAGGACGTTCACAACGACTCACAGGAGACGCGCACCAAAGCATTCAAAATGGGCGAAAACATTCTCCGCTACGTCTTTGCCAACTGACGCTCCGCGCATCAGACATCGCTCACTAACAGCCCATTGGATACATAGCCACACCCTTCGCCCTCCCTCTCCGAAAACGGAATTAAACGTTTTTTTTATTTCCCTACCGTTGTTTATTTAATAATAATTAGTATCTTTGCCTTTTACGAAGAAATGCAAAATTTACATAACACAATGGAAGACAACAAATTGTTCAACGAATTCCCGCCCGTTTCCACCGAAAAATGGGAAGAAGTCATCAACAAAGACCTCAAAGGTGCAGATTATGAGAAAAAACTCGTTTGGAAAACCATCGAAGGCTTCAAGGTGAAACCCTACTACCGTGCCGAAGACCTTGACAACATCGAGTATCTCGACTCCAACCCCGACCAATTCCCCTACACCCGTGGCAAACACAGCGACAACAACGTGTGGGATATCCGTCAGGACATCAAAGAGAAAGACCCACAGAAAGCCAATGCCTATGCCCTCGACGCCGTCAAGCGTGGCGCCACCGCCGTTGGCTTCTGCGCCAAGAATATAGAAACCGAAGAGCAGATGGCCACCCTGCTGAAAGACCTCTATCTTACCGCCGTGACCATCCACTTCAACTGCTGCCACACCAAGTTCATCGACACCCTGCGCCTCTTCGTGGCCGTGGCCCGCAAAAACGGCTTCGACACCAAGGAAATACGCGGCACAGTGAACTTCGACATCTACAGCTACGCCCTCAAGCACGGC
>CAMNKG010000088.1 GCA_946542135.1 uncultured Bacteroidales bacterium | reverse complement strand
GACCTGCACATCGAAGTCACTCCCCTGCCCCACTCCGCCCTTGCCGACAAGAAACTCGGCGAGCCCAGCGCCGTCATCCGTCAGCGCGTCATCGCCGCCCGCAAGATTCAGGAAGAGCGCTACAAGGACTATAAGGGCATCCACTGCAACGCACAGATGAACCAGAAGTTGTTCCGCCAATGGTGCGACATCGACGAAGACTGCCAGAACCTGATGAAAGCTGCCATGGACCGTCTCGGACTCAGCGCTCGCGCCTATGACCGCATCCTGAAGGTGGCGCGCACCATCGCCGACCTTGCCGGCGACGAGCGCATCAACGTCACCCACCTCAGCGAAGCCATCAACTACCGCAGCCTGGACCGCGACAACTGGGGCCGTTAGGGGCAGCGGCGACATCATGACCTGCTTCTCTCAAAACCCAAGCGTCATTTTCAGACAGAACTCATACATCATTTTCCGACAAAAAACATAGAAACGCCGACCGTTTTTCGGTTTGCGAGCATCAAACGTTCTCAAACGACCGTCTATATTTTTCACTAAAAAACAACACCTTAAACAAGAACGCCGACTATTTTTTCAAAAAAAATTTTGCTGTTAGGAATAATTGTCGTAATTTTGCAAAACTTTTTGAAGACATAAGGTCGTTTGGCCGAGGGGTTAGGCACAGGTCTGCAAAACCTGCTACTCCGGTTCAAATCCGGAAGCGACCTCTACCCAAAACAGGATTTGACAGCGTCAAGTCCTGTTTCTTTTTTTTGTTCACCAACAAAATAAGGCCCTCTATCACTGCTGTTTATCCAACTGATTTACAGAATACAAGACACACCATCCCTAATCAATACAGCATTATCTTTTTTATAGGAATGAAAATAATGTGTACATTTGCAAAAATTTTCACGATGTACAGAACATTCCGTTTGCCACTGCTTGCATTGTTGTGCCTGCTGGTCTGCACGTGCAGCCCTTCGGCCCCCGGCATCGACGGGCTGAAACGCTCAAAAGCAGACAGACTCAACAAGATGTCTTTCCAGCAGCGCTATCAGAACGCCGCGATGAGCGAACGCTACGCCCGACAGGCGCTACACTTCCTCAACGACAGCCTGACCACATATGACGACGGGCGTCTACGCGCCTGGAACAACATAGCCACAAGCTACTATGTCCGATCCTGTCATGATTCCGCCTTCCGCTATGTCGACTCCGTGCTGGCCTACGACGGAAACAGTCCCAACAGGGAGGTGGAGCAGGTTCTGGCGCACCTTATCGAAGCCCGGCTGCTGCAACGCAACTGCGACATCGCCGGCTCCTACCAGATACTCTACGACATCGAACATTCCGGCTTCATGGACAGCGACGACGGCGGCCTGCTCTACAACCTGGCACGCAGCGAGTTCTACATCACCACCACGACGCTCAACTACCACTACCGCAGCAAGTCGCAATACCAGCAGGCCGAACTGCTCACCGAGATGGAACGGCGGCGCCAAAAGCTGCGCTGCGACTACGCCGAGGACATGTCGTTCAACTACGCCCTCGCCTATGGCTACTACTCCCTCTGCAACGACACCGCCGACCAAAGCCGCCACCTGTCGAAAGCGCTGCACTACTGCGACGAGAACCTCCACCTGCTGGGCGACAGCAGCCGCTTCAGCACCTACCACCTGGGCAACACCTACCAGCTGCTCGGCTTCATGCTGTGGAGCAAAAGGATGAAACCCCAGTCGTGGGAAGACAACGCCGATGCCCTTGACAGCATATGCAACTATGTGGACCTCACCTTCGGATTCACCATTGCCGACAGCGCCGACACCGCCATGGCTTTCCTGCGCGAGGCCACGTCGCTCTTCTTCCTCCACGACGACCCCTACCAGCGTCTTGCGGCCATCGTCGCTACCGGCCGCTACTGCATGACACGCGGCGACACCGCAACAGCACGCAACTATTTCTTCGAAGCGCTCATCGACACTACCATGATGGGCATTGCTCCCAAAATCGAGGCCATGCTCTACGAAGGTTTCCTCACCGCCGGCTGCGCCACCAGCCTCGACGATGTGGCGCTCTGGACTCGCAAAGAGATTGAACTGCTCAACTACATCAAGCAAAACGAAAGCGCCGACTTCATGCTCCAGCTGGAACTCAGCAAGGTGAAACGCAACAGCCTGCACTACCTGGCGTTTACCCTGGCGCTGGCCGTCTTGTCGTTAGGGCTGATCGTCAGCCTCATCCTGCTGCGCCGAAGGACCAAAGCCCTGCAGCATGAGACCGCCATGCTGCAGCAAGCCAAGAAAAAAGACATTGAACGCATCGCCAACGTGGAGACCTGCCTCTCGGTGCTGCGCCACGACATCACGCCCTTCGTCTCCTACCTACAGAACGAGAAACTGCCCGAAGCGCTGAAGCACGAAGTGATCACCCAACTCATACGCACCTTCGAAAACATCAAGAACTGGACCAACCTCTCCATCCCCAGCGGCCTGCAGTTCCAGTCCTCGACGGTGCACCTCAACGAAGTCTTTGAGCGGGTGGCTACCAGCATCAACAATTTCCGCGGCGCGGCGCTCCAAATACGCTTTGAGCCCACACCATTGGCAGTGCGCGGCGACAGCCAACTGCTCGAAATCATGCTGCGCAACCTGGTCAACAACGCCATCCAATACACCGAGCGTGGCAGCGTCGACGTCAGCGCCCGCATAGCCGACGACAACGACCGCTTCGTAGAAGTCAGCGTTGCCGACACCGGATGCGGCATGACGCCCGACGAAGTGGAGAACCTGTTCCGTGCCGACAAGAAAATAAAGTCCTCGCCCACCTCGCATCCCGCCGACGGCGACGGGCTACAGATCCACTACGGCACCGGCTTTGGACTTATCCTGTGCCGCTACATCATCAAAAAGCACGACGACAACACCCGCCGCGGCTGCCGCATCTGGGCAGAGAGCACACCCGGCAAGGGCTCGACGTTCCGTTTTCTCGTGGAACGCGTCGAAGAAGAAGCCCCCACAACCTCAAAACAAGCAAAATAAACCATCCCCATGTCAGACAAGATAACCGTGATGATCGTCGACGACGAACCCATCATCCGCAAAGCTATAAAATACGAACTCAACGAACGGCACGCCGTCGTGGACTGCCGCATGAACGACGACGGCATCGTGCAGTCGAAGGAAGTCACCGTCCTCGACACCTTTGCCAGCGGCCCGCAGCTTTTCGCCGCTCTCAACAACCCCCTGCAGCGACGTCCCGACTACCTGCTCGTGGACATGGAATTCCAAGGCGAACCCACCGGCGGCATCTTCATCACCGAACGCATCCGCAAGCAGTACAAAGACAGCGACGACAGCGACATCAAGATCATCATCCTCTCCGGCCGTTTCGACAACCCCCTGCCCAGCGAGACCAACCGCCAGCAGCGCATCAAAGACATCGGCAGCGTCGTCTTCGAAGCGCTCCACAAGGGCGCCAACGCCTTCGTCAGCAAAAACGCCACCGGCGGCTTCTCGATCGACAACATACTCCACGCCATAGCCTGCCTGGAACGCGGCGACCAATACTACTTCAACTACCCCGTCATGCTCACCCTCAAAGAGGCCGCCGAATGCTACATCGAACAGGAGCAGCATGAGCAGCTCGACGAAGACATCAGCGACGAAGAACGCGAGATACTGCTCCTCGAAGCCGCCGGATGCACCGCCCAGGAGATAGCCACACGGCTCACCCGATGGGCCGAAAACGACAAATCCATCCAGGAAAAGCAGAAAGAACTGTCGCGCAAATTCAACATCGTCAACAAGTCGGGCGCCCGCATAGCCAAAGCGTTGCAGCACCACATCATCAGCGCCGACCAGATCAACTACCTGAAGCGCTGAGACGGCATTCCCGCCCTTTATCGCCACAACCTTACAATAAACCGCGCCTCGCAGCGTTAACACAACACAAACCCCAACAACAACCACCTTTCAACACCATCGTCATGCGTTACGAAGTAGATTTCCTCGTTATCGGATCCGGCATCGCCGGTCTCAGTTTTGCCCTCAAAGTGGCCCCTTACGGCAAAGTATGCATCCTCACCAAAGGCGACGCCTCAGAGGGCTCCACAAAATACGCCCAAGGCGGCATCGCCGCCGTGATGTACGACACCGACAGTTTCGACAAGCACATCGCCGACACCCTCGTGGCCGGCGACGGCATATGCGACCGCGAGGTGGTAGAGATGACCATCCGCGAAGCTCCCGAACGCATCCAGGAACTGGTGCAATACGGCGTGAATTTCGACAAAGAACAAGGCGGCAAGTTCGACCTGCACCGCGAAGGCGGACACTCGGAATTCCGCATTCTGCACCACAAAGACAATACCGGTGCCGAGATAGAACGCGGCCTCCTGCAAGCCATCCACGACCACCCCAACATCGAACTCAAGGAAAACCAGTTCGCCATCGACATCATCACGCAGCACCACCTCGGCCAGCGCGTCACCAAACACACCCCCGACATCGACTGCTACGGCGTCTACGCCCTCAACTGCAAAACCAACGAAATCGACACCTATTTGGCCAAAGTCACCCTCCTCGCCACCGGCGGCATGGGCAACGTCTACACCACCACCACCACGCCCATCATCTCGACCGGCGACGGCGTAGCCATGGTGCATCGTGCCCGCGGCGTACTCAAAGACTTGGAGTTCATGCAGTTTCACCCTACCAGCCTCTACAATCCCGCCGAAAAGCCAGCCTTTCTCATCACCGAAGCCATGCGTGGTGCCGGCGCCATACTGAAAGACCGCAACGGCAAAGAATTCATGCAGAAATACGACAGCCGCCTCTCGCTGGCACCCCGCGACATCGTGGCCCGCGCCATCGACAACGAGATGAAACAGGCCGGCGTCGAATACCTCTATCTCGATGCCCGCGGCATCGGCAAGAACGAACTCATCAACGGGTTTCCCACCATCTATGCCAAATGCCTTGAATTGGGCATCAACATCACCAAAGAAATGATTCCCGTGCGGCCGGCAGCGCACTACCAGTGCGGCGGCATCAAAGTCGACAAGCGCGGCCAGTCGAGCATACACCACCTCTACGCCGCCGGCGAATGCTCCTGCACCGGCCTACACGGCGGCAACCGACTGGCCAGCAACTCGCTCCTCGAAGCCGCCGTCTATGCCCACAACGCCGCCATGGATGCCATCGAAAAAATAAAGACAACCAGCCTCTGCCATCAGGTGCCCGACTGGAACGCCGAAGGCATGGTCCTCAACGAAGAGATGGTCCTTATCACGCAAACCAAGAAAGAGCTGCAGGAAATCATGACCAACTACGTGGGCATCGTCCGCAGCGACCTTCGACTGCGCCGCGCTTTCGACCGCCTCAACCTCATCTTCCGCGAAACCGAAGAGCTCTACAACCGCAGCGTCCTTACCGAGGAACTCTCCGAACTGCGCAACCTCATCGCCTGCGCCTACCTCATCATCAAGCAAGCCATGGCGCGCCGCGAGAACGTGGGGCTCCATTATTCCATCGACCTGGTGAAAAACCCCTGATACGAAACCATAGACAGCAATCCCCTGTGACGGCGGGTACACATCGGTGTGTATCCGCCGTCTTTGTCCCCCTGTCGCAATAATACCACTTTAATACACCACACCGCTGTCGTTCCCTGCCGGCCAACCCTACCTCATCAGACCGCCACAACGCATCAATTACATCGCACACGATATTTCATAAAAAACATTAAAAATCGCGAAAAACATATTATGATTCAAAACATATTATTAATTTTGTATCGTAAACGATATAATTTATTAATCATCTAAACACTTCAAAGCAAAATGAATATCTACGATTTTAAAGCCATCGCCAGCAACGGCAAAGAAATTGATTTCAGCCAATTCAGCGGCAAAGTATTGCTCATTGTCAACACCGCCAGCAAATGCGGCTTCACCCCCCAGTTTGACGGTCTCGAGAAACTCAACGAGAAATATCGCGACAAGGGATTGGTCATCATCGGCTTCCCCTGCAACCAATTTGCCCAGCAAGACCCCGGCACCGACGGCGAGATACAGGAATTCTGCCGCGTCAATTATGGTGTCACCTTCCAAATCATGAAAAAGATTGACGTCAACGGTCCCGATGCCCACCCCATCTTCAACTACCTGAAAGAGCAAGCCCCCAGCGAGGAGGTCAAAGGTCTGAAAGCCAAAGCCGCCACCGCCCTCTTCTCCAAAATAAGCAAATCCGTCGAGAAAGACAGCGACATCAAATGGAACTTCACCAAATTCCTTGTCTCCGCTGATGGCGCCACCATCAAACGCTATGCTCCCACCACCGAACCCGTTTCCTTTGAAAACGACATCGTTGAAGCACTCTCCAAATGCACGAACAACTGAAACTCAGCAACCAGATCTGCTTCAGACTGTACACCGCATCGCGATTACTGACCCAAGCATACAGACCATTTCTTGCCCCATTAGGGATCACCTATCCACAATATCTGGTGCTGATGGTGCTTTGGGAGCAGGACAACCAGATGGTCAGCGACATAACCCATCGGCTGATGCTCGACACCAACACCGTCACACCCTTGCTACAGCGCATGGAGCGTGACGGCTTGGTGGTTCGCACCAAAGGCAATGTCGACGGTCGGCAACGTATGGTATCGCTAACCAAAAAGGGGCGCCAGCTGGAAGACAAAGCCCAAGACATACCACGATGTATGGCAACGCAATGGTCACAGCCCGATTTAGAAGAGGACGACATAGCAAAACTGACCGAAACGCTTGACAAAATGATACATCACCAAAACCCTCATACAAAGGAATAATACAACACAAAGCAAAGTCGTGCCTATCTTCGAAGCATCTCACTCGTTGCCGTCGGCAAGTAGAAAACTCAAACCTCAACCCACACCCCGATAGCGCCTTGCATCAGAAAAGAGCTGTCAATCCAGGACAGTACGCCTGAAAACATGGGAGGCAAGAAGCACCCCACAAGGGCAAAAGCATCATCAGTTAGCGATGCTTTTGCCCTTTTTTTGTATAGCGCAGCCTATTTTATTGGATTCATCATAAAATAGCGTAGGCGTTGTACGTCTCTTTGGGGGCGTTGTGCGTCTCTTGCATGTCCCTTATAAGTCCGTGGCAAGTCCCTCTATTTAACATTTGTTAGTATTTACTTTTTGGGGTGGTTTAGGGGGGGGGGCTGCGCGACAACAATAAAGTCCTAACCTAATCCAGCAAAGTTATAACGAACCTTTTATTTTGTTTTTTCCCTGTTGCTCCGATTGCGTGGCATGGCATTATTGCACAATATGTTAAATATGTCGCATTTTTCTATTGATATTGTGTGATTTTTTGTTGTATTAAGTATTTTTTTTATATTTGC